>NZ_OY760437.1:648898-973347 GCF_963663625.1 uncultured Ilyobacter sp.
ATTATGATAGAATATTCTGAAGTCATGGTAGATGAAGTACTTTTGAATACCTCTCTAAAAAAAACCAAAAGTAGGTATAATTTCCAATGAAACAGAGATAGTAGAAGACTCTAAGAATCTATCTTATGGTAAAATCATGAATTCAAACTCTATAATGTTTTTTTCCATGTTTGAAAAATGAGGTGGAGAGGCTTCGTGCTTTTAACTAATGGAGGATGATTATAAAAATTATCAGAAACTTTATTTATTCTAAGGGAAATCCTAAAAGTATATCGGGATATCTGATCTGTTGAAAGAGGATGTAAGTTTTATAAGCAGACAATGTGGAGCAGGAACCCGGATACTGCTAGATAAAGATAAACTGGATATGAGGCTATGGAAGGGGAGCTACAACGCCACTGCAGTCAAAAGCTGGTCAGCAGATGTTGTACTGGGAATAAAAGTTGCTGAACAGGTTATGGACCTTGATTTCGTGCCAATAATCTCTGAAAATTATGATTTCTTGGTAAGGTAAAAAACTCTTTCAGATGACAGAATGAAAAGTTTTTTTAATAATATGAGTTCTTTAGAATTTAAAGAAAAAATAAAAAGATTAGGTGGATACAGTGTATCAGAAAGCAGAAAGTTGATTTTTAAAGGAGATGTCTAATGAGGGATTTACATGGAAGAGTTATAAATTACTTGAGAATATCTCTAACTGAAAATTGTAACCTCAGTTGTATCTACTGCAGACCTGACAAGTGTATCGAGGCTAAAAAAGACTTTATGACCAAAAGAGAGGTCGTCTCTATAGTCGAGGCAATGGCAGAACTTGGAGTAAAAAAGGTCCGTTTTACAGGGGGAGAGCCCCTTTTGAGAAAGGATATAACTGAAATCATTTCAGAGGTTTCAAAAATAGACGGGATAGATGATATTGCGTTGACTACCAATGGAATTTTTTTGGCTGAAAAGGCAAAGGAACTTAAAGATGCTGGCCTTATGAGGGTAAATGTAAGCATTGATACACTGGAGAAAGAAAAGTATAGGGGTCTTACCGGAGGGAATCTTGATATGGTATTAGAAGGGATCAAAAGAGCGGAGCAAGAGGGACTTCACCCTGTGAAATTAAATGTTGTTCTAATGAAAAGTTATAACAGTGAAGAAATAGAAAATTTTGTAAAGATAACGGTGGAAAAAGAGATGGATGTGAGATTTATAGAACTTATGCCTATGGGGAGTTCCGTAAGGTGGATTGAAAAGGAATACCTATCTTCACAAGAGGTACTGAATAGATGTCCTAGGCTCCAAATAGTTGAAAAAGATTATGCAGCCTCTCCGTCACTGTTGTATAAATTTCCAGAGGGAAAGGGGAGAGTTGGAATAATAAATACAATATCTAATAAATTTTGTGACTCGTGCAATAGAGTCAGGATAACTCCCTCTGGAAAGTTGAAATTGTGTCTTCATTCAAATAAAGAGATAGATTTATTGGGAGCCTTGAGAAAAGATGAGGATATACTTGAGCTATTTAGAAAAAATATCCCAAATAAACCTGAGAAACATCTTTTGGATAAGAAACATTATAATGATAAAGACATGTATAAAATTGGAGGATGAATGGATTTAACGCATTTTAATGACAAGGGCAGAGCCCGTATGGTGGATGTGGGAGATAAATCTCAGACAGATAGAGTTGCAGTTGCCAGGGGATATATTCTTATGGATGAAAAAACCATAGAAACTGTAAAAAATGGCGGGATAAAAAAGGGAGATGTACTTTCTGTAGCCCAGGTAGGCGGAATAATGGGAGCAAAAAAAACCTGGGAGTTAATACCCATGTGCCATAATATATTGATAGACGGTGCAGATATAAATTTTACAATTGATACAGACAGAATATGGGTAGAAGCAAAGGTGCGAACTACAGGGAAGACGGGGATAGAGATGGAAGCACTTACGGCAGTTTCTGTGGCCTGTTTGACCATATATGATATGTGCAAGGCGATAGATAAAAAAATGATAATAGGTGATATTAAATTAATAAGCAAAACAGGGGGAAAATCAAACTTTGCATTGGGGGAGTAATATGGTGAAAAATAAAATACATGGAAGGGTAAAAGCTGTCAATATAAGCAGTACAAAGGGCGTGGTAAAAAATCCTGTAAAAGAGGGCTACTTTAAAGTGGATCACGGTCTTGAAGGTGATGCACATGCTGGAAACTGGCATAGGCAGGTAAGTCTGCTGGCAAGCGAAAGTGCTGACAAGGTTAGGGCCGCAGGGTTTGATATAGAAGACGGTAAGTTTGCTGAAAATATAACTACAGAAGGGATAGAGCTGTACTCTATTCCTGTTGGAACCAAACTGAAGATAGGAGAATCTGTACAGGAAGTGACACAGATAGGAAAAGAGTGCCATACTGGATGTGCCATAAAACAAGCTGTAGGTGAGTGTGTTATGCCTAAGGAGGGTATATTTACCAAGGTTATTATAAACGGACTGGTAAAACCTGGAGATAGTATAGAGGTTTTGTAAAAGAACATTGTTGAGGGGTCATTTTATAGGCCCTTTTTTTATTGAATCTTCATAAATTAAAAGTAGAGTAAATTTTTGAAACTGGAGAAAAACATTTTCTCAAATAAGGACGATGCAGTGGTCCGTAAAGTTGGAGTTTTATATCTTAAAAATATCAATTGCCCGGTTTTTTTGGATATTAAAAAATGAGATATATTTTAGAGGTGTATACATTTTGAAAATTTATCTGTGTTAAAAGGATGAAATACTCACATAAGGTATAGTGGATTAAGGTGTCATAGTTGAAGCTATAAATGATATACACTGAAAATGCCGTATGAAAATTTGTTAAATCTACATATCGTTTAAAATTATTATGCTCTAATTTTTATATAAAATAAAAAAGTTTGATTAAAGGAGGTCGGGAATGAGGGTTCTGATAACAGATAAAATGAGTGAATGGACAGCGCTGTATATAGCATCTAAAATAAATGATTATTCAGACAATAACAAGAGCTTTGTACTGGGATTGCCAACAGGGGAGACGCCTCTTAAAATGTACAAGGAACTTATAAAACTTAATAAAAAAGGCATGGTATCTTTTAAAAATGTAATAACTTTTAATATGGATGAATATGTCAATATTCCTAAGGAACATCCTAAAAGCTATCATGCCTATATGTATAACAATTTTTTTAAAAATATCGACATACCTAGCGAAAACATAAATATTTTAGACGGAGATGCCTTAGATCTTGTTAGGGAATGCGAAGAATATGAGGAAAAAATTAAAAAATACGGTGGCATCGACCTATTTGTGGGTGGAGTAGGTGAAAATGGTCATATAGCCTTTAACGAACCTGGATCTTCTATTAATTCTAGAACAGGAATAAAAACTTTGGCTCAGGAAACATTAAGGTCAAATTCTAGATTTTTTGGTGATGACATATCAAAAGTTCCTAAAAAAGCTCTTACTGTGGGAGTGGGAACAATACTAGATTCAAAAGAAATTCTGATAATGGCAGGAGGAGAGAGGAAGGCTTTGGCCATCAGACAGCTTATAGAGGGCGGTATTAATCATATGTGGGCAATTACGGCAATCCAGCTCCATAAAAAAGCAATAGTAGTATGTGATGAAGCTTCTACAATGGAGCTAAAAGTGAAAACAGTAAAATACTTTAAAGGGCTTGAGAGGGAAAATCTAGATATAAAAAAAATTTACGATTATGTTAAAAATCAGATTTTTCCAAATTATTTTTAAATTATAATTATCTATAAAAATAATCACACTTCTGAATTTAAAAATAGAGTATAATTTATATGGGTGATTATTATGAAAATTCTTAATCCAGAACTGTTAGAAAAATACATTGCAGTCGAAAAAGATTCTAAAATAAAAATTAAGTTGCTATGTTTAAATACTATTTGTAATGGAATGAAAGTCGTAGATGCTGCTGATACTTTTAAAGTCCCAAGACGAACCATCTATGATTGGTATCATTATTGGAACGAAGATGGATATGACGGTTTAGTCCCTACAAAACAAACAGGTAGGCCATCTAAACTGACTCCACGTGAATTTGAAGAATTAAAACAAATCTTGATAGAAAAACAAATTTTCACCACAAAAGATGTTAAAATTTTAATACAAGAAATGTTTGGAGTTAATTATTGTTTCGATCATGTCGCAAGAATTTTGAAAGAAAAATTCAAATTCCATCATAAGAAACCATATATTTTGTCAAGTAAAAGACCTGTCGAAGCAGAGAGTATTCTTTATCAAAGACTCAGTGAAGCAATAGGAATTCTTAGAAAAGATCCTAATTTTGACATTAAAAAGCTTGCTATAGGATTTTTAGATGAAAGCAGCTCTCAAAATAATCCAAATACTGTAAGGTTTTGGAGTTCTGTAAACAATCCAACAATAATTAAAAACACCGAGAAACTAAAAGTGAGTACAATAGGATTTTATGCTATTGTGGGTAACAGCACTGCAAAAAGCATACCAGATTCCAAGAAAGAAACATTAAGTGAATTTTTGAATGAAATCAGCGATGCAAATATGGAATATGAGTATATAATAGTAATTTTGGATAATTTCAAAAGTCACCATAGTAATATGTTTTTATCAAAAGCAAAAGAATTAAATATTAATGCGGTATATTTACCGCCATATTCTCCAGACTTAAACCCTATAGAATACATCTGGAAAAGTGTAAAAAGAGTATTATCTGAAAAAAATTTTGAGTCTAGATAGATTAAAAGCAACAGTAGTAGAAATTTTCAAGGATTTTTCATTGAGTTTAAGCTATGCAAAAAGTTGGATAGAAAAATTTTTAATAAACTCAAAATTATTTTTGAGCGAAAATTAAAGTCTATAATTATAAATTTTCAATTATCACTTCTCTTATAGATTTTTTCATAAATAATCTCAATAGATAGTATGACTTGATTAATTACTTTTGTAGTTAGTTGGTAATGCATATAAAAAAGAGCTTATTCTTTTAAGATTAAGCTCTTAATTTTTTAGTTCTCAAATTATAATCCAGCTCCAACTTGTATAATCACTTTTTCATATTTATTTCTCTCTCTGTAAGATACAACTTCCTCGTATGATGTGAACCCTCTGTGAGATACGATTCCATTTTCGTGTATTAACATAGCCTGAAAAAGTCCGTTTAACTCGTCTACTCTTTTTACTGTCATAATAATTACCTCCCTATAATAAGTAGCATTAAAATAAAAATTCTATTCAGTACCTTATAACTGTACCTCAATTTTTTATTCACGATATTGGTTCATTTTAAAAATTATAATCCAGCTCCAACTTGTATAATCACTTTTTCATATTTATTTCTCTCTCTGTAAGATACAACTTCCTCGTATGATGTGAACCCTCTGTGAGATACGATTCCATTTTCGTGTATTAACATAGCCTGAAAAAGTCCGTTTAACTCGTCTACTCTTTTTACTGTCATAATAATTACCTCCCTATAATAAGTAGCATTAAAATAAAAATTCTATTCAGTACCTTATAACTGTACCTCAATTTTTTATTCACGATATTGGTTCATTTTAAAAATTATAATCCAGCTCCAACTTGTATAATCACTTTTTCATATTTATTTCTCTCTCTGTAAGATACAACTTCCTCGTATGATGTGAACCCTCTGTGAGATACGATTCCATTTTCGTGTATTAACATAGCCTGAAAAAGTCCGTTTAACTCGTCTACTCTTTTTACTGTCATAATAATTACCTCCCTATAATAAGTAGCATTAAAATAAAAATTCTATTCAGTACCTTATAACTGTACCTCAATTTTTTATTCACGATATTGGTTCATTTTAAAAATTATAATCCAGCTCCAACTTGTATAATCACTTTTTCATATTTATTTCTCTCTCTGTAAGATACAACTTCCTCGTATGATGTGAACCCTCTGTGAGATACGATTCCATTTTCGTGTATTAACATAGCCTGAAAAAGTCCGTTTAACTCGTCTACTCTTTTTACTGTCATAATAATTACCTCCCTATAATAAGTAATGATAAAATAAAATCTCTATTTAGTGCATTGTTGCTGCACTCCAATTTTTTATTTACGGTATTATTTTTAAATCTGAATTCTGTCAAAGTTTATTTATGCTGTATATCTATACAAAGATTATATATCAATACCATAGATAAGTCAACATAAATATTCATTTAATATAGTTACTTTTCATGAAGTATTTATAAAATAAATGTATTGTGGGATTTTTAGAAGTGAATTAACCTTATAAACTGCCTATTTATAAGGTGTTTTAAAGTGAAAGTATAAAAAAGGTATATGGTTGATTCATTATTATTTTTTTATAAAGCAAAAAAATATATTTATTTCTGATTTTTGAAAAAAATTAAAACTTTAGGGGTTATATTTTAAATTTTGTCATAAAGATTTGGAGAGTGTAGGAGGTCAAAGGTAGTCTAGACAAAGAGATTAGATTTTTAGAGTTTACAAGTTAGGTATAAAAAAAGGTAGTGTATCTGACACGATACATTACCTTTTTAATAAAGGATATAAAATTTTTTATTCGTTAATTTCATCGATTTTATTTAAAAGAGCCTCAATTTTATCGTCATATTCTTTCTCAATTAAATCTATCTTTCTCTGTTTTTCATCTTTGAGATCGGTAATCTGGCGATTATAGAGTCTTATTTTGGAAAGTTTTCTCTTTTCAATTAGTTTGGAAGCCAGAAAGAGAACAAAGATAGAAATTAGGAGAATAACAATATATTGAATAAAACGTCTTTTAAGTCCGATTCTATTAAATTTAATAGTTTTTTTCATAATCCACCTCTGATTTTTTTGTATATTATACTATGTAAGCTCAAGTAATACAATATTTAATTGTACAGTTTAAGGACAAATAAATTTTGATTTTTATTTTTAAAGGTGTTATAATGAGGAGAACGATTATGGTCATAGAAAGGGCGTAAGTAGTAAGAAGCGAAGGTTCTCTAAGGGAAGCTTTACTCCTTATTATTTGCTGTTCTATTTGGCCTCGTATTGATAAATCATGAGGAGGAATGTGTGTGTTTGAAGAAAAAAAATTAGAAATGGAAATTGGTGGGAGAACCCTCAAACTTTCCACTGGAAAAATAGCTAGACAATCTTGTGGGGCGGTAATGATACAGTACGGAGATACTATACTTTTAAGTACAGTAAACAGAAGCAGGGAAGGAAGAAAAGGAGCAGATTTTTTCCCTTTAACTGTGGATTTCTTGGAGAAGTACTATGCAGTAGGGAAATTTCCCGGAGGATTCCACAAGAGAGAATCTAGACCATCTACAGATGCTACTCTTACTGCAAGACTGATAGATAGACCTATAAGACCTATGTTTCCAGACGGGTTCAACTATGACGTACATATTGTAAATACTGTATTTTCGTATGATGGAGATAATACTCCTGATTACCTTGGAATAATAGGCTCTTCAGCATCTCTTATGATTTCTGACATTCCATTTTTAGGACCTGTAGCGGGAGTTGTGGTTGCTATGAAGGGAGATGAATTCATACTTAATCCTACGCCAAAAGAGTTAGAAGAGAGTCCGCTTAACCTTTCAGTGGCGGGAACTAAGGATGCTGTAAACATGGTTGAGGCAGGAGCTGCTGAAATGTCAGAAGAAGTAATGCTTAAGGCAATTCTTTTTGCTCACGAAAATATAAAGAAGATATGTGAATTTCAAGAGGAGTTTGCAAAATTAGCAGGTAAAGAAAAGTTTGAATTTGTAAAGCCTGAAGTTGATCAAACAGTTAAAAGCTTTATAGATGAAAAGGGTGGAGAGAGGCTAAAGAAAGCCGTATTAGCAATAGGTAAACAGGCTAGAGAAGACGCTGTAAACGATCTAGAAGATGAGCTTTTAGAGAGTTTTACTGAAAAATATATCCAAGAAAACGGAATCGAAGAACTTCCGGTAGAGGTAGAAGGGGAGTTTAAAAACTACTACCATGATCTTATGAAGAAGTTTGTAAGAGAAGCTATAGTTTACAATAAACACAGGGTAGACGGAAGAAAAACTGACGAAATAAGAGATCTGTATGCTGAGATTGGGACACTTCCTCTACCTCACGGGTCTGCAATGTTTACAAGAGGAGAAACTCAGGCAATAGTTACAACAACTCTTGGAACAAAGCAAGACGAGCAGCTTGTAGACGGTCTTAATGAAGAGTTCTACAAAAAGTTTTACCTTCACTACAACTTCCCTCCTTATTCAGTGGGAGAAGCAAGGTTTATGAGAGCTCCTGGAAGAAGAGAACTAGGACACGGAGCCCTTGCAGAGAGAGCTCTAAGCTATGTAATGCCTTCAACAGACGACTTCCCATATACAGTGAGAGTAGTTTCCGAGATAACTGAATCAAATGGTTCATCATCACAGGCCTCTATATGCGGAGGATCATTAGCACTTATGGCAGCAGGTGTCCCTGTAAAGAGTCATGTTGCCGGTATTGCTATGGGTCTTGTAAAAGAGGGGGATGAATATGCGGTCCTTACTGATATAATGGGCTTAGAGGATCATCTTGGAGATATGGACTTTAAAGTGGCAGGAACTGAAGCAGGAATCACTGCACTTCAAATGGATATAAAAATCACAGGAATAGATGAAAATGTAATGAGAACAGCTCTTAAACAGGCTCTAGATGCAAGACTTCAGATTATCGGAGTAATGAAAAGTGCAATAGAAGTACCAGCTGAGTTAGCAGCAAGTGCTCCTAGAATCTATCAGATGATGGTACCTACAGACAAGATAGCAGCACTAATAGGACCTGGTGGTAAAAATATCAAGGCTATAATAGAGGAAACAGGAGCTACTATTGATATAGAAGACGACGGAAAAGTATCGATCTTCTCAAATGACGGCGATACCCTTGAAAAAACAATAAATCTTGTCAATAACCATGTAAAGGATATTGAAGCTGGAGAAGTGTACCAAGGTAAAGTTGTAAAAGTGGCTAAATTCGGAGCTTTCATGCAGATTCTTCCAGGAAAAGAGGGACTTCTACATGTTTCTGAAATCGCTCACGAGAGAGTTGCCAATGTAGAGGATGTACTTTCTGTAGGAGATATTTTAGAAGTAAAAGTTATTGCTAACGAAAATGGTAAGGTAAGCTTAAGCAGAAAGCAGCTTATCTCAAAGCCGGTAAAAGAAAGTGACAATAAATCATCAGAAGAGGCAAAGTAAAAATTATTAATATTTAAAAGTTTCAAATAAAAAAAAGGACACAGTTAGTTCTGTGTTCTTTTTATTGTTTGATGAGCAAGGTATTTTATAGGTTTTATTAGGCGGTCAAATGTGCTATAATTGACTATGAAAAATATCAGAAGGAGTACTAAATGAAATTAGCTTTAATAAGTTTAGGTTGCAGTAAAAACCTGGTTGACAGTGAAAATCTTATAGGGATAATGGTCAATAAAAAGGGATTTGAGATAACCGCTGAAATAGAAGAGGCAGATGTGGCCCTTATAAACACATGTGGATTCATAGGTGATGCAAAAGAGGAGTCTATACAGACAATACTTGAAATAGCAGAGCATAAGAGAGACGGAAACCTGAAAAAGATAATCGTAGCAGGCTGCCTAGCACAAAGATATGCAGAAGAGATAATAAATGAGATGCCAGAAGTAGATGCAGTAATAGGAACTGGGGAGATAGATAAGATAGAAGAGGTTGTAGACGAAGTACTGGCCGGAAGAAAAATAATAAAAAGTGAAAGTCTGGAATTTCTAGCAAATTCCAAAACAGAAAGAATACTGACGACACATCCTCATACTGCCTACCTGAAAATAGCCGAAGGGTGCAACAGGAGATGCACATACTGTATCATACCTAAGCTTAGAGGAAATCTTAGAAGCAGGAGTATAGAGGATATAGTTGAAGAAGCTGAAAGATTAGCTGCCGGCGGAGTAAGAGAAATAAACCTTTTAGCACAAGAAACCACAGAATACGGAATAGATCTATATAAGAAAAAGGCCCTGCCAGACGTTCTTAGAGCCCTTTCTAAGGTAGATGGAATAGAGTGGATAAGAACATATTATATGTTCCCTAATTCTATAACTGATGAACTAATAGAGACGATGAAAGAAGAAGAAAAGGTATGCAAATATTTTGATGTGCCAGTACAGCATGTTGCTGACTCTGTACTTCGAAATATGGGGCGTGCCAAGACTGGTCAGCAGATAAAGGATCTACTCTACAAAATAAGAAAAAAAGTCCCAGACGCAACCATAAGGACCACTGTTATTGTAGGATTCCCTGGAGAAACAGAAGAGGATTTTATCGAGCTGAAAGACTTTGTTGAAGAATTTAAATTTGACTATGTAGGAGTATTCAAGTACTCTAGAGAAGAGGATACAGTAGCTCACGACATGGATGAACAGATAGATGAGGACATAAAGCACAGAAGATGGGTGGAGCTTACAAACCTTCAGTCAGAAATAGCTGAAATGAAAAATAAGGAGTTTATAGGTAAAACTATAGAGGTCATGATAGATGCGGTATCTTCGGAAAGTGAGTATATGCTTGAAGGAAGAACGAGAGGACAGGCTTTAGAGATAGACGGGAAAATTTTGACGAACGACGGGACAGCAAAACAGGGAGAGATAGTTAAAGTTAAAATAGAACAAAATTTTGATTATGACCTTCTTGGGGCGATTGTGGAAAATGAAAATACTGTAGATTAAATTAGTTTCTGATTTGGGTTCGTTGTGTTTTTCGCTGTAATTTGTTTTTTTAATTTTAAAAACTTTTAATGAATCCTGTACAAGTTTATAAACAAATGATAAATTTTGGAAAAAACAAACATAATTAATGGAGGAAAACATGATGAATCTGCCTAATCAACTAACGCTGCTCAGAATAATTTTAGCAATTCCATTTATATTTTTTTTGGGGAACGCAGAAACTGGAGGGCTTATCTACAGAGTTATAGCATTGGTGATATTTTCAGTTGCTTCAATAACCGATTTTTTTGATGGCTATATAGCCAGAAAAAGGAATCTTATAACTGACTTTGGGAAACTAATGGACCCCCTAGCAGACAAAATCCTTGTCATATCTGCTCTGGTAATATTTGTTGATATAAAATACATACCTGCATGGATGTCAATAGTGGTAATTGCCAGAGAGTTTTTAATAAGTGGAATAAGAACTTTGGCTGCAGCCAAGGGGGAAGTTATTCCAGCGGCAAAACTTGGAAAATATAAAACTACTTCCCAGATGATAGTGATAATAATTATAATGATATTTGGAAAAAATGATTATAATTTTTATTTGATGCTAATACCTGTAATACTAACTATATGGTCAGGATGGGAGTATACGGTAAAGGCTAAACACTACTTTATGAATGTAAAATAAAAGAAAGGGGATTGTTTGATGATTTTAATTTTTAATATAATAGATTTGGCAATAAGAGCTTTAAAAATGCTTATTTTGATAAGAATTGTACTATCTTGGGTGGCTCCACAGAGCAGAAATGAGTTTACTCATCTTGTATATGAACTTACAGAACCCATACTCAGACCTTTTAGAATGCTGATACCTTTAGGTTCTATGAGGATGGATATATCTCCAATATTGGCGTATTTTGCTTTAAATCTTATCAGAAATCTAGTATACAGACTGTTGCTGTTTTAGGAGAAGCTCATGCTTCTCTTTTTTTTGAAATTTAGAATAAAGATTGAATGGCTCTATATGGATTATTTTCTCTTTTACATGATGATAGAAAATCTGCATATCATTTAAGCCCTGACTTGGATGTTGAATATAATATCCCTGTAGGAGGTCGCACCCGAGCATTCTGCACACTTGAAACTCTTCTTCGGTCTCGACCCCTTCTGCCACAACAAGTCCACCTAAAGTGTGTACCAGGTTTATTATGTGGTTCAAGAAAATTCTTTTTTTACTGTTCTTTCCTACATTTTTGACAAAAAACCTGTCTATTTTCAGAAGATTGATATCAAAGTGATAAAGTTTTTGAAGATTTGAAAATCCACTTCCGAAATCATCTAAGGCGATATTATAGCCCTCACTTTTATAAACATTGAGCATGTCGTTGATATCCTCTATTTTGTTAAATTTGTATTTTTCTGAGATCTCAAAGCACAAAGAGCTCTTTTCTATCCCATTTTCTTTTAGGAGTATTTCCGTCTGTCCCATTGAAAAGTTAGGCATTTCAAGAACTCGATTGTCAAAGTTGTAAAACATTTTTATGTTATCATGAAATTCTAGTTTCTTAAATTTTTTGAGGGCTTTTTCTCGGAGTTTTAAATCTAAGGTGTATAGGGAGCCGTCCTCGTAAGCACTGTCAAAAACATGGTCGATGCTGTCAAAACCAGCTTCTAAACTGTTTCTAAGAAGAGCTTCTACACCGTATAGCTTTCCAGAATTTGAGCTTATAATGGGCTGAAATGCAAAATCCAAAATTTCTAGTTTGTTGTCCCAAAGTATATTATTCATAAATTCCTCCAATATTTCTGTATAGCAAGTTTACCATTTCAGTGTATAAAAAATATAAAAACAGTGTAAATGTTACTGGAGAATTGAAAGGAAAATGAATTTATATTTTGAATTTTAAGAGTGGGTGCCAAAAGCAATAGTTTAAAATCATGTAGTCACCCCTTAAGTTGCTTTTTTTTGCTCGTTATAGTAAAATGAACGTGATAATCTATCTTTTAAAAATTGGGAGTGTAATTAATGTTTGAACATATAGAATGTGAATATCATATACCTGTGCTGTACCGTGAAACAATAGAAAATCTGGTGAAAGATGAAAACGGAGTATATCTAGACTGTACCTTAGGAGGGGGAGGTCATTCAGAGGGTATTTTAAAGGCCTTGTCTGAAAACGGAAAACTTATTTCCATCGATCAAGATCAGCAGGCTCTTGATTTTGCAGGAGAAAGACTGGGTAAGTATGGTAAAAAATGGGAGTCTTACAAGGATAATTTTGAAAATCTGGACATGGTGCTATATCTTGCAGGTTATGACAAAATAGATGGAATACTAATGGATATAGGGGTTTCATCCACACAACTAGATGATCCCGAAAGAGGATTCTCATACAGGTTTGATACCAGGTTGGATATGAGAATGAATAAAAATGCAAAAGTCTCAGCCTACGAAGTGGTGAATGAGTATGAGGAAGGAAGATTATCTAAAATAATATATGATTATGGGGAAGAACGTCATGCCAGAAAAATAGCCAGACTTATATGTGAGATAAGAGAAGAAAAACCCATAGAAACAACTGGAGATCTTGTAGATATAATAAAAAGAGCTTACAAAGGTAAAAGCCCTAAACACCCTGCTATGAAAACCTTTCAGGCAATTAGAATAGAAGTAAACAGAGAACTAGACGTCCTAGAAAGAGCTATAGAAAAGGCAGTAAATGTTCTAAAGCCTGGGGGGAGACTTGCTATAATTACATTCCACTCACTAGAGGACAGAATGGTAAAAAACAAGTTTAAGGAGATGTCGGTAGACTGCATATGTCCACCTGAACTACCTGTTTGCAGATGTGACAACAAGGCCAAGGTAAAGATAATAACACGAAAACCGATTACTCCCAAAGAAGATGAGCTTAAATTTAACAACAGAGCTCGTTCGTCTAAATTGAGAGTTGTGGAAAGACTGGGGTAAGGGTATGAAAAAAAAGCTGAAAGAGGCATATACATTACTTATCCTTGTTTTGATTATAAGCCTTCCTATAATCCATCTTAGTTATGTGATACAGCTTGCGAAGGAGCAGGGAGAGATCAGAAAGCTGAAAAAAATTGTAAATGAATCTGAGGAGCTTTATCAAAACAGAAAGATAGAGCTTGAAAACAAAGTAGACCTAGAAAAAATAGAAAAAGAGGCCAGAATTAAATTGGATATGGAAGTGTCTAATGAAATTGAATATTTTAAACTTAAATAAACCTCATAAATGGGAAGTTACTTTCGTTGACAATTTTTTTCATACAATATATAATAAAAAAGTACAAAAAGAGGGGAAACCAGATAATATGGTGTTAAAAAAGGAGCAAATAATAGAACTGGAAATTGAAAAACTTATTTTTGGAGGAGAGGGACTGGGATATTTTGAAAACATGGCTGTGTTTGTCCCTATGTCTGTGCCTGGTGACAGGGTACGGGTTAAAATCATATCCATCAAGAAAAGTTATGCTAGAGGGATCATAGAGACAATAATAAAACCAGGTGAAGAAAGAGTCGCTGATAAAGATAAAGTAACATTTGAAGATTTTCACGGATGTGACTTCGGAATGCTGAAGTATGAAAGTCAGCTGAAATATAAAAAAGAGATGGTAGAAGACGTACTCAAAAAAATAGGTAAAATAGAAAATTTTGAAATATACGATACAATAGGAAGTGATTTCCCTAAATATTATAGAAACAAAGTGATAGAACCCTTTGCCTTTAAAGACGGAGAGATAATATCCGGATTCTTTAAAAAAAAATCTCATGAAGTTTTTGAGGTGTCTGAAAACATGCTTCAGTCACAACTTGCCAACAGGATAATAAAAGAGCTCAAAGAGATACTGAATAAAAAAAGAGTACCTGTCTATGATGAAAAAAAGCACAGAGGAGTCTTGAGGCATGTTATGGTCAGAACCAATTCTTTTGAAGAAGCAATGGTAGTACTCATTGTTAAAGGAGAACCTGCTAAAAATCTAAAGAAGATTCTCTTTGAACTGAGAGACAGGTGCCCAGAAATAAAATCTGCTTATATATCTGTAAATGACAAGAGGACCAACGTGGCCCTTGGAGAGAAAAATATTTATGTATATGGAGATGAGGTTCTGAAAGAAGAATTATTTGGTATGAAATTTAATATATCTCCTACATCTTTTTTTCAAATAAATCTAGAACAGACAAATAAACTTTATGAAACAGCAGTCACATATTTTGATGACTTAAAGAATAAAAATATAGTAGATGCCTACTCCGGGACTGGGACTATAGCTATGATACTTTCCCGTTGGGCTAAAAAAGTATTTGCCATAGAGATGGTCAAGTCTGCTACGGAAGATGCAATAAAAACAAGTACGGAAAATGAAATTAAAAATATTGATTTTATAAACGGAAAAGTAGAGAGCAAGCTAGAAGAGCTACTTCATAAAAAAGAGAAAATAGACGCTATAATTTTTGATCCGCCAAGGAAGGGAATAGATGAAAGTGTACTTCACAGCGTTGCAAAAACAGGCATAGACCAGATAGTTTATATATCATGCAACCCATCAACATTTGCAAGGGATGCCAATATTTTAAATGAAATAGGATATGACCTTTTAAAAGTACAGCCTGTAGACATGTTTCCCCAGACGAGCCATATAGAGGTTGTAGGGAAATTTTTAAAAAGAACTTAGGAGGAAGCCATGTTTAAATTTATTTTTTTTGCAGTTTTGGCATATGTTTTGGGGTCGATACCAACTGGTGTTATAATAGGTAAAAAAATGAAAGGTGTAGATATAAGAGAGCACGGGAGCAAAAATTCTGGAGCTACAAACGCTTATAGGGTACTAGGTGCTAGGTATGGAATAATGGTGCTGATAGCTGACGCCGCTAAAGGTTTTTTTCCGGTTATGTTCGCGGATTTTGCAGGAGTTGAGGGGACGTTTCTCATACTGGTTGGTCTAATAACAATAATGGGTCACTCTCTCTCAATTTTTTTAAATTTTAAGGGTGGAAAAGGGGTGGCGACGAGCTTAGGGGTATTTCTCTATCTTGTTCCCCAGGTGATGCTTGTGACTATAGGCGTCTTTGTAATAGTGGCATATTTTAGTAAGTATGTCTCGCTTGCATCTGTTACCTGTGCGGCACTGTTGCCGATACTGACTCTTATCATGCCTATAAGAGAATCTCTCATAAGATTAGAACTATTCATTATGACTTTTTTAATTGGTGCTTTTGTAATATACAGACACAGGACAAATATATCTAGGCTTATGGATGGAACCGAAAATAAATTTAAATTTAAATAGGGAGATGGGTATGGAAAAAATTGTAGTAATGGGTGCAGGAAGCTGGGGAACAGCTTTGGCGGTATTATTGGCAGAAAAAGGGTATCCAGTTACTTTGTGGGAATATCAGAAAGAAAGAGCTGAAAAACTCCAGGTGGAAAGAGAGAATCCGTTGTATCTCAAGGGGGTAAGATTTCCTGATAGCTTAAATGTAACTGCAGAGACAGATGGACTCCTAGAGGGAGCCCAGTGTGTTGTTTTCTCGGTTCCTTCTCAGGTATTGAGAGGAGTCATAGCCAATATATCTTCTCAGATAACAAAAGACATTACCTTGGTGAATACAGCTAAAGGTCTAGAGGTTTCAACAGGAATGAGGCTTTCAGAGGTTATGAAAGATGAAGTAATGGGGAAATTTCATAAAAATATAGTTGTGTTGTCGGGTCCGACCCACGCAGAAGAGGTTGCTAACAAAATTCCTTCAACTATTGTAGCGGCTGGGAACCTTGAAAATGCAAAAAAAATACAGGAAATATTCAATACAGGAACTTTTAGGGTTTACATCAATGAAGATATAGTTGGTGTGGAAATAGGGGGAGCGGTAAAAAATTGTCTGGCTATAGCAGCAGGAATGGCTGACGGGATGGACTTTGGAGACAATACGAAAGCCGCCCTCATAACCAGAGGAATTGCAGAGATAACAAGGTTTGGAGTGGAACTTGGAGCCGAGGAGAAAACTTTTAGCGGACTCAGCGGTATAGGGGATCTTATTGTCACTTGTGCAAGCAAACATAGCAGAAACAGACATGTGGGTGACAAGCTTGGAAAAGGTATGAAACTCCAGGCTATACTAGATGAGATGCTCATGGTGGCCGAAGGTGTACCGACAGTAAAAGCAGTATATGAAAAGGCTAAAACTTGTAAAGTATCGATGCCTATTCTAGAAGCTGTATACAAGGTTCTATATGAAGATGCAAATGCCAAAGAGATGGTAAAGAAACTCATGGAAAGAGATCTGAAAGAGGAATTTTATTAATCTGTATCTTATTTTTACTAAAACTTAAAAGAAGTGGGGAAGAGATATATGGAAAAAGAAAGAGATTTAGTTTCACTTTATCTTGAAGATATCCGTAGTTATGACATTTTGACGAAAGAGGAGGAGCTAGACCTTCTAATAAGGGCTAAAGATGGTTGTGAAGAGGCTAAGCACAAACTCATTCTTTCTAATTTAAGATTGGTTGTTAACATAGCCAAAAGTTATGTCCATAAGGGTATGGGTTTTATTGACCTTATTAGCGAAGGTAATTTTGGACTTATGCATGCCATAGAAAAATTTGATGTAGATAAAGGGTTTAGATTTTCAACCTATGCCGTTTGGTGGATAAAACAGTCTATAAGTAAAGCTATCATAAGCAAGGGAAGAGAGATAAGAATTCCTTCATATAAGCATGATCTCTTAAATAAGGTAAATAAATTCATAATGGAATTCGTAATGAAAAACAGTGTGTATCCCAACATAGAGGATATAGCCTTTGGACTGGATATCAGCCCTAAAAAGGTTCAGAAAGTCATGCTTGAATTTCAAGATCTTCTCTCTTTGAATGCCTCCATCGGAGATGACATTTTTTTAGAAGATACGATCAGTCAGCCTGATGAGGAATCTCTAGAGGATGAGGTACTAGGTGAGATAGGAAGAAACGAGATAAACGATATACTAGAAGTGTTGAAACCTCGTGAGAAGGAGATATTAAAACTGAGATATGGACTTGATGGTTATGAGATTCATACTTTAGAAGAGATAGGAAAGAGTTTTAATATAACCAGAGAGAGAGTTAGGCAGATAGAAAAAAAGACACTTCAGAAACTTAGAAATAAATTCAGTGAAGAGTTAAAACCGTATCTTTTTAAATAATCTCTGAGCAGGAGGAAAGAATTTGAATATCAAGATAGACAGGCAAGAATTTTTAAAAATATTGAGAATAGTCGAAAAAGCAGTAGCTGAAAATAAAATAAGACCTATAATCTCCTGTGTATATCTAGAGGCGCAAGAGAATGGGAAAATTGTTTTGAGAGGTACGAATCTTGAGCTTACTATAACATCTTTTATGGATGGAGAGATCTATGAAAGTGGTAAAGCGGTATTTTCATATCAACTAGTGGAAGAGTATTTGAAGGAGATTTCCGACAGGGAGATAAACCTGGTTGTGAAAGATAGTCTTCTTATTATAGAAACTTCAGATTCATCTTCTGAATTTTCTGTAATGGACCCTGAAGAATACCCTAGAATAAAAGATAGTATAGAGGGCTCTGGTATGGTTCTCTCTAGAGAAAAGCTTGCTGAAATGTTTGAAAAAACAAAGTTTGGTGCGTCAAGCTCGACTGATAATCTGTCTATAAATTGTGTAAGGGTAGAGATAGAGGCTGAGAAGATAAAAATGATAGCCACTGATACCTATCGTTTGGTATATCTAGAAGATAATATAAAACATGACGGCTCTATCAAGGTGAGTATCCCATTATCAACAGTAGAGGCCCTGATAAAAACCCTACGAACTCTAGATGAAGAAAATGTAGAGTTTAAGTTTGAAGAAAATCAAGTTTTCTTTAAGAGCGGTAATTCTATGGTTTTAAGTCGGGTTATAGACCTTCCATTTCCTGACTATAACGGAATAATGAAGTCTGTATCTCACAATAAAAAAATATTGGTAAACACTGAGGAGTTTTCTAAAGTGCTGAGAAGAGTCCAGATATTTGTAAAAAATAACAGTGAATCTAAATATAGTGCAATATTCACACTAGAGAACGGAAATCTTTATGTGAGTGGAGTGTCGGAAACTGCAAAAGTAAATGAGCATATAGAGGTTGATCAGGAGGGGGAGGATGTAAAAATTTCCCTAAATGTTAAGTTCCTGTTAGATTTCATACAACACCTGGATAAAAATAATAGGTTAATAATTGATCTTTTAACTTCAAATAGTGCGATTCAACTGAAAAACAGTGAAGATGAAAAATATATTTATATAGCTATGCCTCTAGCCTTAAGAGATTAAGCAAGTCTTTAGACTTGCTTTTTTCATTGTTTGAAAAGGGAAAATAAATATGCTATACTAATTATGATAAAATTAACAAGGGGAATTGGGAAATGGTCAAAAATTTACTGTTGAAAACAGTCTACACATTTTATTACTTTGCCTATATTGTGGCAAAAAAAATTAATAAAAACAGATATGAAAATAATTTTGTATCAAAGAGTTTTATAAAATTTAACAACAGGCTTGTTATAAAAAGGAGCAGAAAAAAAGAGATAAAGAAAATAGCACTTTTACTTCCCCATTGCATTCAAAATTATTCATGTCCTTACAAAATAACCTCTGATATCGGAAATTGCAAGGAGTGTGGCCTGTGCAAAATAGGGGAAATATCTAAATTTGTAAAGTTAAAAGGTGCAACGGTAAAAATAGCTACAGGAGGTACCTTAGCAAGGCTCTTTTTGAAGAATGAAAAACCAGATTTTGTAGTGGCTGTAGCATGTGAAAGGGATCTTGTCGCAGGGATATATGATTCTTTTCCCATGATGGTTTACGGGATATTTAATAAATTGGACAATGGACCATGCATGAACACAGATGTCTCTTTAGAGGAGATAAAAATAATTTTTGATTTAGTTGGAAAAAAATAGCAAAACCGCAGTCTAAATTGGGTAACTACAATGATTTTAAGGGGGATCACATCATGAAAAAAAAGCTGACAATCATGGCTTTTCTGATTGTTCTTAATACAGTCTCTTTCGCAGGGGAAAAAGAGGACATGAAGTATATAGATGAATTGTATAAAAGTAAAAATTATAAGGTTGCAGTTCTTGAACTAGAAGGATTCTTGAAAAATTACCCTAAATCCAAATATGTTAAAACAATACAGGAAAGGCTGGCTAAAACTTATTTCTTGGAAAAAGATTATGATAAATCCAAAAAATATTTTAATATTCTCCTTGCAAATTATAGTCTGAAAAAATCAGAAAAAGATGAATTTTACTATTATCAGACAGTAAACAGTTCATACTTGGGGAATTTTGATGATGCTATAGCATATCAGAAAAACCTAGATGTCAACGGAGATTACTATAACAAGGCTTCTTATGAAATAGGAAAGGAGTATTATAACTCAGGTGAATACAATAAAGCTCAGCTGGAACTTTCTAAGCTTTTAAGCAGCAAAGGAGAGTATTACGACAAGGGAATATTATATTTGGCCCTTTCATCTTATAATAACGGTCAGTATGTTAAGAGTATTGTTTATCTTGATGAATATTATAAGGGGACTGAGAAAGATAAGAACTACCCTCTTATGAACTACATCTATGGATCCTGCTATTATAAAATGAACAATATTATAAAAGCTGAAAAATATTTTAAAGAGGTGGCGGAAAAATATCCTGAAGACACTTATGCACAGCGTAGCCTTCTTTCTTTAGTTTCTATATACAGAGATATTAAAAATGAGTCTGAAATGATGAAAGCTGTGTCTAGACTAAAGGATGGTCAGGAAGCCAAAATTGCCTATAAACTTGTGGCAGAGTACAACCTCAACAAGGGAGATTATCTAAAGTCTGCAGAATATTATGAGAAAATAATATCTGGATCAGATGACCCTAGTGTAATCTATGGATATGCTTATTCTCTTTATAAAAAAGGTGAGAAAACCAAGTCTCTAGATTATTTTAAAGAGCTTAAGAATACTGAATATGAAGATGATGCAATTTATTATTCAGCATTTATAAATTACGAAAAAAATAATTACAAAGGTGTTTTAGATCTGACTAAGGACCTGAATAACAGAGATGTAAAACTTCTATACAGCGACAATTTATACCTCATGATGGCAAGTTCCGCCTATGAGACCGGTAAATATAAGCTTTCTAGAGAGTACTATATGAAAGTCTACGAAAATTCCTACAGAAAAGATGAACTTTACAAAATTATCGTAGTGGACAGTAAAATAGGGGATCTGAAAGATCTCGAGATCCGTTTTGAAGAGTACAGAAAAACCTTTGTGAGGGACCAGCAGTATAAAAAAGATGTATACCTCGCTGTAGGGGGATCTTACTATGCTTCAGGAAATATTTCTAAGGCACAAAGTGTATATGAAGAATATCTGAAAAGCAACAGAGATGATGAGATACTAGGAAATTTAATCGCTATACTCTTAAACGAAAAACAATATGAAAAGATGTCAAAATACCTGAATATGCAAAATGCATCTTCTGAAAATACCTATCTAAAAGGGATAGCATCTCTTGGTATGATGAAGTATCAGGATGCAGAGGGCTATTTTAAAAAAGCAGGTGATTCTGGAACCCAAGAGATAAAAGAAAAATCCCAATACAATCTAGTGAAAACCTATTTTTCTTGGGAGAAATATGCTGAAGCCGTGGAAACCGGGGAGGGCTACCTAGGGAAAGGATATGTAAAAAACCAGGGGGATGTCCTAGACAAAATGGCGCTTTCTTATTTTAGAATGGGTGAATATGACAAGAGCAGAGAAACCTATGATAAGCTTAAGAGTATAGAGGGGTATAGCGATTATGCACTCTTCCAAACTGGAGAAAGTTTTTACAGTGAGGGCGACTACAAAGGAGCTTCTAAAATCTATAGAGAGATATACAGCAAAAATCCAAAAGGAAAGTATGCAGAGGACTCCCTCTATTGGGAGATAAACTCTCTCTATAACCTTGGAGAATTTGATCTTTTGCAAAAAAGTTCATCGGAATTTCTGAAAAATTACAAGAAAAGTAGTTATAGAGGAAATGTAATGCTGTTTAATGCAGATGCAAATATGGCTTCTGAAAATTTTGAAGGGGCGATTGCTACATATAAAGAACTTTATGAGACGACAGAGGATGCGACCCTTAAAGAAAATTCAGCGGCGAAACTGACAGAAATCTACTATGAGAGCAACAGTCTAGAGAATGCTCTGATATGGGCCGAGAAGATTCCTGCCAAAAACAAGGGGAGCTACTGGAAGGCCATCACCTATGAGAAAAAAGGTGACGTGGACCTGGCACATGCTGAATACAAAAAACTTCTTGAAGATGATAAATACAGGGACAGAGCGGCATTTAATCTGGCAAACTATTACTTCAAAAAAGAAAATTATGCAGAAGCAAAACAATATTATGAAACTGTGGATAAGAGTAATGAAAGTCAATATAAAGATACCTCAGCATTTCAGCTAGGGGTGATATATGAAAAAGAGAAAGACTACAATAACTCTTTGAGAATGTTTACTAAGGTAAATCTTCTGTATAAAGATAGTCCTCTAAGGGAATCTGCAGTTATAAAAATAGCTGTCGTCTACGAATCTATGGGAGAGGAAAAAGAAGCTAAAAAAAGCTACAATGACTTTTTAGGTCAATATAAAGAGTCTAAATTTAAAGATTTTGCATTGGAAAAACTTATCAGTATGAATTTGAAAGAGGAGAATAAAAAGGAGGCTGTTTCATATTACGAGGAGCTGAAGAAAAGATCACCTGAGAAATCAAAAAAATACATTGAATATTTTGAGGAGGGGAAGAAACAGTGAAAAAAAAATTAGCTTTTTTAATGTTGATGCTGTCTTTTGTTTTTTCATATGGACAGGAAGGTACAGCTGAAATTAGCCAAGAGGTAACTGGTGTTAGTTTAGAGACTTTAGAGAGTGGGAAAGAGATAACAGTCCTTGAAAATATTCAGGATGAAGCTTTAAATGATGTGGACTCAAAACTAAAAAGCAATGATGTACAGCAGAGTAATGAAAAACTGAATCTTGCAAAACAGCAGGAGAACAACAAGGAACTTGAAAATGAATTATCAGAAGATATGTCATCAAATAAACCTTGGTGGAAATATGTTATAGGAGCAGCAGCAGTTGTTGTTTTAGGAATAGCGGTTTTTTAATTTTAATCGTTTTTTAAGGAGGAATTTAAAATGGTGTGGATACAAAACGGCGGGATACTTATGTATTTCATAGTGGCTATGTCGATAATAGGGTTAGCAGTTGTAATAGAAAAGACTATTTATTTTGCGACAAAGGAAAAAGGAAAATTTGATGATATAAAATGGAATGTAAAAGAGTATATAGATAAGGATGATTATGCAGGTGCTTTTTCTCTTCTTGAGAATCGTGAATGCTCCACTTATAAAGTTTTAAAAGAGCTCTTACTTCAATGTACAAAAAATAAAGAATCTAATATAGTTCTCATGGAGGAAAAGGCAAGGGAGATCGGTCTTGCACAACTTCCCAGACTTGAAAGAGGGATGTGGATATTAGGTATAGTGGCTCATACCACTCCACTTTTAGGACTACTGGGTACGGTTACAGGGATGATACAGGCTTTCCATGCAATAGCATCTCACGGAACAGGAGATCCTTCGGTACTTGCTGAAGGAATATCTAAGGCCCTTATAACAACTGCAGGGGGACTGACGGTGGCGATACCAGCAGTGATTTTCTATAATTATTTTAATAAAAGAATAGATACTGTAGTAAATACCATGGAAAAGGCTAGTGTTGAAATGATCAACTTTTTTAGAAAGTAGGAGAAAACTATGAGATTAAAGAGAATGACCAGAAGAACCAGTGGCGACATGATTTTAGAGCTTACGCCCCTTATTGACGTAGTGTTCCTCCTTCTTATATTTTTTATGGTGGCCACCACTTTTGAAGATTTGAGCGGAATAAAAATAGATCTTCCTCAATCTACAATTAAAGAGATCAAAGAGATCAAGGAAATACAGGTAATAATCGATGAAAATAGCGAGTTATATCTGAATTATAGAGAGGCGTCCAAATCTAAAAAAAGTACCAAGGTTACTCTTGAAAATCTAAAAGAGGAGCTAGGTGAAAAACTTTTGAACAGCAGTGAAAAAAATGTAATAATTACTGCTGATAAAAAACTTGACTATGGTTTTATAGTAGAAATAATGACAATAGCCAAAGAGGCAGGGGCAAGTTCTCTAGATATAGATACAGCTGTTGCAAAGTAGGAGGCAGACTATGGAAAAAAATGATATTCGTAGTCTTGGGATATCGCTGGTTCTGAATCTTTTTATTATTTTACTTCTACCTGGTATTCAAGAAACACTGGTGGATACTGCCAAAATAAGCGTGGGATTTGTAGAACTGAAGGATGAAAATAGAAAGATCAGCCCCAAGAAAATAGAGAAAGAATCGGCAGAAAAAACTATTCCTCAAGTGAAACAAGAGATAAAGGTTCAAAAAGAAAATCTAGAACCTGTAAAGAAAACAGAAAATAAGCCTGTAAAAATAGAAAATCCAGATTTTGAAATAGACTCTCTGCTGACGGTAGACAAATCTCAAGTGGAGAGAACGGTCTTTGTGAAAAAAGATGTGCTCAATAACAAGGCAGCTCCCCAGGTGAAAACAACTGAAAAAATAACAGTGACAGAAGGAGAGTTGAAAGGACAGGAAAAACTACAAGAAATTGAGCAAAAAAAAATAAAGAGCATTGTCAGCGAAAAAGAGATAGCTGGAGGCTTCTCATCAAAAGATAAAGGAAAAGAGATGGAGTTTACACTGCTCTCCCCTGAATCAGACAAGATAGAGGGGCTTCCGAAGGGCCACAAAATGGGATTTGCAGATGGAGATATAACTGCCAAATGGGACAGCTCCAACAGAAACCCAATATATCCTCAATCAGCTTTAGAAAGAGGGCTTTCAGGAGTGGTAAAACTCAAGGTTGACATAGGAATAGATGGTAAGATCAATTTCCTGATTGTTGAAAAAGGAAGTGGAATTCCTGAAATCAACAGGGCTATAGAAGAGGTAGGGAGAACTTGGAAGATATACTTGACTAAGAATGGTCTCAGTGTGAAAGGGACAGTTTTACTGGAGTATAGATTTAATTTGGTAAGAGGAGAGTAGGTGATGTATTTGAATGTTTTAGGGATATTATTGGATGAAAAATTGAAAAACAGTATAGGTGAATCCATTGACGGAAGCGTAGAATTTGCAGATGGTGTATTGAGGGCCCTTGAGATACTGGAAGAGACCAGGTATGAGGCTGTATTATTGGACAGTGATACCATGGAGAAATCCCAGCTTATTGAGTCAATTAAAATGATAAATGCAGCTCAGAGAAAAATTATCATAATGATTCTGGGTGAAAGATCCAATCTTGATCTGGTCGCAGGGAGCATAAAAGCTGGGGCCTACGACTATATTTTGAAACCAGTAGAGATCTTGAAAGTATCAAGGCTTTTGGAAAAAGCAGTGAGAGACCACAAACTCAAGGCTGAGAAGGTGGACAAGAATAAAAATACCGGGGACAAACTTATAGGTCAGACCAAAGAGATAGTTGAAGTCTATAAAATGATAGGAAAAATGGCCGCCAGCAGAGTCCCGGTCCTCATAACAGGGGAAAAAGGTACGGGTAAAAAGTCTGTGGCCATATCAATACATCAGTTTAGTGACTTCAGTGACAAGCCCTTTGTAAGTATAAATTGTACGGCTTTTCAGAATGAATTTTTGGAGAGAAAAATATTCGGATATGAAAAGGGAGCTTTTCCGGGAGCGGCTTTTGACCAGATAGGGGAATTAGAGAAAGCCAACGGTGGGACTCTTTACCTCGGGAATATAGAATCCCTCAGTATAGATATGCAGTCAAAGATATTGGGTGTTCTTCAAGAGGGGGAATTTTTCAGAATCGGGGGAATACAGTTATTGAAAACAGACCTGAGAATAATAACTGCTTCTAGTGAAAATATAGAAGAGCTCATAGTAAATGGTAAGTTCATAGAGGAGCTGTACCACAGACTGAAAGTTCTAGAGATAGATATACCACCGCTGAGAGACAGGAAGGATGACATTCCATTTATAATTGATCACTATATAATGGAATGTAATGAGGAGTTTGGAAAAAATGTAAAAGGGGTGTCAAAACCTGCAATAAAAAAAATAATGAGATACGATTGGCCTGGAAATGTGAGTGAGCTTAAGAATGCAGTAAGATCTGCAGTAGCACTTTGCAGAGGAAACACAATACTGGTGGAGGACCTTCCAGCAAATGTTATAGGGGCTAAAATTAGTAAAAGAAGAGGAGATATTCAGGACTGGATACTTGCAGACTGGATAGAGGGAGAGGTATCCGTTCTTAAGGGAAATTCACAAAAAGATTATTACGGGAATGTGATATCAAGAGTGGAGAAAGAACTTATAAGGCAAGTTCTCGAGATGACAAGCGGAAAAAAAGTCGAAACGGCGGAGATCCTTGGAATAACTAGAAATACACTTAGAACAAAGATGAATAATTACGGGCTAGAATAACTGGTCTTGAATATATTGCGGAGGGATGGAAGAAAAACATCGCTCCGCAGTAATTTATATGATAAAATTGTGTTAGAGCTGTAAAATTAAAGGTTGATTTTGCTGCTGTAATTCAAAAAGGAATTTTTTAGGAGGAAACAATGCATCTTACTTTATATAGAAAATACAGACCTTCCAATTTTAACGAGGTGGCTGGAGAAGAGGATATAATAAAGACTATAAAAAACTCCCTCAGAGAGAACAGGATGGCTCACGCATACCTTTTTGCTGGACCTAGAGGCGTTGGAAAGACAACCACTGCAAGACTAATAGCCAAGGGTCTGAACTGCCTGACCAAGGGGATAACAGACGATCCATGTGATGCCTGTGACAATTGTCTGGCAGTCAACGAAGGCAGCTTCGTCGATATGATAGAGATAGATGCGGCATCTAACAGAGGTATAGACGAAATAAGACAACTGAAGGACAAAATAAACTACAGACCCGTAAGAGGAAGGAAAAAGGTATATATAATAGATGAGGCCCACATGCTGACCAAAGAAGCCTTTAATGCCCTATTAAAAACTTTGGAAGAACCTCCAAGTCATGTGCTGTTTATACTAGCAACAACTGAACCGGATAAAATACTGCCAACTATAATATCTAGATGCCAGAGGTATGATTTTAAACCTATTTCATTTGAAGATACGAGGGTAAGACTGCTTGAAATAGGAAAAAGTGAGGGTATAGAGGTGGATGATGCCAGTCTAAATCTTATTTATGAAAAGGCTGGTGGAAGCATGAGAGATGCCATATCCATATTTGAAAAGCTTGTTTCAAGCTGCTATGGAGAGAGCATCACGGTAGGAAAAACACAGAGAATTTTGGGTGTCATTCCAGAAAAACAGATTATGGAATTTTTAAAAATTATAAGGGAAGGTGATAGCCACAGGGGAATAAAATTTTTGGATAACCTGTGGAATAATTCTGTAAATATAGAAAGTTTTTTTAGAGATATAGCTAAGATGTCTAAGGAACTCATGACAAAAGGTGAATTAACTCCTGAAGAAGGAATGCCTATTATAGGGGCTGTATATGATGTAATAACAAAATTTAAATATGAAGAGGACAAGAGACTTCTTGGATATGTGATTCTTCATAAACTTTCGGAAGAAACGATTTTGCCTAAAATTCTTTACAGAGAACAAAAAGCAAATTATATTCCTGAGGTAAGAGAGTCTGACTCTAAAGAAGTAATTGAGAAGGTAGTCCCAGACTCTGAAATAAGGGTAACTATAGATGACGTTAAAAGGTCATGGAATGAGGCTGTGAAGAGAGCCAAAAATGAAAAAATAACCATAGCGGCACTTCTTGCAGAAGCCTTTCCAACAAAAGTTTTAGACGGGACTCTTTACGTGGGATTTTACCCAGAGAATCGATTCTCTAGGGATAAAATGGAGGAGATCCAGTACAGTGGAATATTCCTTAATTCTATGAGGGAACTGACTCATCCGGCTTTGAAAATAGAGTATGAAATAGTTGGAGAAAAGAGTAAAAAAACTGAGGCTGGAAAATCTTTTTCTGATAAAATAATAGAATTTTTTGACGGAGAGCTTATTTAACAATCGATCAAAAGGTTATTTAAATTTTTCAGAATAGAGAGAGAAAACTCCTGAAGTTAACAAAATTATGAAATTGTGCTATAATGATTTAAAGTATTTTTATATGTTGAGTTTACAGGTAACTTATTATTTTTTTGAAAGGAGTTAAAGATGATAATAGCAGCAATTAATATCTTTGGATTGTTTTTAATAGCCATGATGGTTCCTTTTTTATCTTTTTTACTTCCAGTATACAAGATAAAAAAGATGCGAACTATGAATATCAAGTCCAGGCTGATTGCTAATTTTCTGGCTATGGCAATCATTGGAATATTTGATATAAGTCTTTTACTTGCATATATAGGAGTATTTCTTGTAATAGAGACTTTGTACTACTATTTTGAAAAGTACAGGCCAACCATGGCGATATTTGACAGGATTTTCACATCAACATCTGTAGTAACTGTCCTTGCACTTATATTTTCATTAATAGTTGTGAAAGATTCAACGGCTATTATTGAGGCAAATAAAAGTCTGTACATAGAAGTTTTTAAAATGGACCCAAAGCAGATGGAGGAAGTTTTTAAATATATTTCAGCCAACTCTCTGTTTATAATGTTTATATACTCTTTTATTTGTAATTATTTTACTTATTTTAATCTGAACTCAAAAACATATGGAATATGGGGTGTCTCATATAAATGGACTCTTATCTATATTGTTGCATTTTTTTCTACGAAGCTAATGGGTACAGAAAATTTTTATCTTAATAATCTTTTGAGTATAAGCAAACTAATGTATATGATATTTGGTGTAAAGGTTATATACTCAATATTTGGAAAAAGATTCAGTATAAAAGGTCTTACTAAAATCTTAGCAGTTCTTACAGCAGCTATGTTTCCAACGGCAGTATTTATAATAGGAGCTGTAAAAAGTTTTGATATAATAAAAATAAATGTTGAAAAAAAATAGAGTTTGGGGGAGTTTATAATGTCAAAGATCAAAGTAATTCTTACACAAGACGTAGCAGGACAAGGCAGAAAAGGTGAGATAGTTAGTGTATCTGAAGGATATGCAAAAAACTTTCTTTTGAAAAATAATAAAGCAATAATTGCAACAGCTGAGGAATTAAAAAAACTTGAAAATAAAAAACTCAAGGCAGAAAAAAAATTGGCTGAAGAAAAGGAAAAGGCCGAAGAGATTAAAAAGTTTATAGAGGAAAAAGTACTGGTAATGGAAGTTAAAGCCGGAGAAGGTGGAAAAATATTCGGTTCAGTTACAACAAAAGAGATCTCCGCAGCCATTGAAAAAGATTTTGGCCTAACTATAGACAAGAAAAAAATAGATGCAAATATAAAAACTACAGGTGAGCACATAGTTACTCTTAAACTGCATAGTGATGTAAAAGCGGAACTAAAATTGGTGGCTAAAGGATAAAGGAGTATGTTCTATGCATGATTTAGATAAATTAAGAAAAGTTCCTAGTAGTCTAGAGGCTGAAAAGTCTATTCTAGGAGGAATACTTTTAAAACCAGATGCACTAGGTGACGTAGTAGAGATACTTTCTCCCAGTGATTTTTACAAGGCAGCACATAGAAATATCTATGAAGCTATGATAGCAGCTTATAACAATGGGGAAGTTATCGACCCCATTGTTTTAATTGATAAGTTGAAAAAGCAGGAGAAATTTGATGAAAGCGGTGGAAACGCTATAATCTATGAGATTATAGAAGAAGTCCCGACTGCTGCAAATATACTGAGCTATGCAAAGATAGTAAAAGAAAAGGCAATTTTAAGAAGGCTCGGAGACGTAGGGACTAAAATAGTAGAGATGACTTATGAGGGCTATGAAGATGCTGATGCAATTTTGGATAAGGCCGAGGGTATGATATTTAAAATATCTGAAACCAAGGAAGCAAAAGATGTGGTAGGTATAAGTCATATTTTAGGAGAAGAGTTTGAAAGACTTGAAAATCTTCAAAATAACAGGGGAGCAACTATAGGAATATCCTCTGGTTTCAAGCATTTTGATGATATGACAAGTGGTTTTCATCCTTCGGATCTCGTAATAATAGCAGCTAGACCTTCTATGGGAAAAACGGCCTTTGTTTTAAATTTGGCTTTGAATGCTGTAAAAAATGGTGATAACGGAGTCCTGATATTCAGTTTGGAGATGTCTAATTCCCAGCTTTTACAGAGACTTCTAGCCGTGGAAGGGAGTCTTCCGCTTCAGAAGATAAGAAACGGATTTCTGAATGATGAAGAGTGGGGAAGACTGGGAATAGCCAGTGCAAAACTAGCAAATTCTAAGATTCACATAGCGGATACTCCAAATGTATCTGTTCTTGAGATAAGAGCCATGGCCAGAAGATTAAAAGCCGCAGGTAAACTCGATATGATCCTAATAGATTATTTACAGCTAATAAGTGGATCAGGGAGTAAAAATGACAGTAGACAGCAGGAGATATCAGACATATCAAGAGCATTAAAGGGAATAGCAAGGGAGCTAAATGTACCTGTAATAGCCCTGTCTCAGTTATCCCGTGCACCTGAACAGAGGGCAGACAGAAGGCCTATACTCTCTGACTTGCGTGAATCTGGAGCAATAGAACAAGATGCTGACATGGTAGTGTTTTTGTATAGAGATGACTATTACAATGAGGATAGCGAGTTTAAGGGAATAACTGAAATCAATATAGGAAAACAGAGAAACGGACCTGTGGGAACTGTAAACCTTAGATTTTTCCATGAACTTACCAAATTTGCTGATTATACGACAAAAATAGATTAATTTTAGAAAGGATGAAATAAATGAGAAGAGCAGAGTTATTGGCTCCTGCAGGTAATATGGAAAAACTTAAAATGGCCTTTCATTACGGGGCAGATGCAGTTTTTTTAGGTGGCAAGATGTTTAACCTTAGGGCAGGGAGTCATAATTTTTCAGATACAGAGTTGGAAGAAGCAGTTGATTATGCCCACAATATGGGCAAGAAGGTTTATGTAACTCTGAATATTATACCTCATAACGAAGAGTTGGAAACCCTTCCTGAATATGTGAGGTTTTTGGAAGAAATTAAAGTTGACGGTGTTATAGTAGCGGATCTTGGTGTTTTTCAGGTTGTAAAGGAAAATAGTGATATTCCAATAAGTATAAGTACACAGGCTAGTAATACTAACTGGAGATCAGTCAAAATGTGGAAGGATATGGGAGCTAAAAGAGTAGTTTTGGCAAGGGAGATTTCAATCGAAAACATAGCTGAAATAAGGGCTAAGGTACCTGATATTGAGATCGAGGTATTCGTTCATGGAGCTATGTGCATGTCAATATCTGGAAGATGTTTGCTGAGTAACTATATGACAGGAAGAGACGCCAACAGGGGGGACTGTGCTCAATCTTGCAGATGGAAATACTCTATAGTTGAAGAAACTCGTCCGGGAGAGTATATGCCTGTTTATGAAGATGAAGGGGGTACCTATATCTTCAACTCCAAGGACCTCTGCACAATAGAATTTATAGATAAGCTCTTAGATCTAGGTGTTGATTCTCTAAAAATAGAGGGGAGAATGAAGGGGATATATTATGTTTCCAACGTTGTAAAGGTGTATAGCGAGGCTGTAGACAGTTATTACAGCGGAAACTATAAATTCAATGAAGAGTGGCTAAAGGAGCTAGAAACAGTTTCTCATAGGCTCTATACATCAGGGTTTTATCTTGGAAAGGCTGACGGAGATGCACACAACTATAACGACAGGAATTCCTACAGTCAGAGCCATCAGCTAGTGGCCAAAGTAGAGGAAAAAATATCTGAAAATGAGTATCTTTTAGCTGTGAGAAACCGTATAGAGATTGGGCAGGAGTTAGAGGTCGTTTCACCTAAAGGAGAGCCTAAAAAGATAATTCTTCCTAAAATGAGTTTGGTAAAAAATAGACAAGAAGAAGAGGTAGAAGCTGCTAATCCAAACTCTTTTGTAAAAATAAAGGTGGATCATCCTATGGAAGTTATGGATATGATAAGAAGAGTTTTTCCAGATAAAAATTAAATTTTATAAAAAAAATAGATAAATAAAAGGTCTGCTCTTGGCAGACCTTTTACAATGCAGTCACTTTTTCAGGATCCCTTATAAGAATCCCATACTGAAAATATTCAGTTATATCAGAAAGGTCATAATCGTTTATGGGACAGGGGACTTCCCCTATACTATCAAAGTTTTCTAGTTTGTAAAGGGTGAATTTAGAGGTGCTGTACTCCTTAAAAGCATTTAAAATTTTTCTGTTTGTCACCTTGTGTTTTTGGTTGTCATAGACAAATTTTATGCTAATCACCTTTTGTTTCACTGGAGAATTTTCTAAATTTAGGTAGGAGGCAAAAGAGTCCTCGTCAGCCCTACTCTTTTGAAGGATATGAAACCCGCCCCACTGACCAAAATATTTACCACCGTTAAGCCTGTCGTAGACCTCAATAAAATTATTGTATATGCTTTTTTCTCTCTCAAAGTTGAAATAACTAATGTCGTCTATATTTTTGTAGATCCTGACCGTATCATTAGAGTTAGACAAAGTTAGTTCTAAGTCATAGAGCTCGTCTTTATCAAGAAGTTTGACGTAAATAGATCTTCTTTTCTCTAAATCATTGTATATATCTTTTATAATCTTGCTGTGGGAAAAAATATTTATTTTCTGAATATTTTTTAGAATATCTTTTGTATTGTTCATATCCGGGCAAATACAAACACTGAGCGTATTTAAGCCTTCTAAAACTTTTTCCATTTCAGGGCCAAGATTTTTATTTTTTAAAATTTCATTTAGATGGAGGATAGATATCCAAAATTGATGCTCCAAGTCTAGACCGATAACTTTTACCCTCTCCTTTTCCGGAAGAGAGTTATTATATTTATAAAGGCTTCTCCAAAATTCAACATCTTCTACAGAGTGGTCATATGAACCGGCTATGGAATTTGTCACGAGAAAAAGATACTTCTCATCTCCGGTAGTGAGATATCTGTTTATGTAAAAACTGCTGCTATAACCCATCTCGGCTAGATAGTATCTGACCTCAGCATTTTCCTTAAAAAACTTTAGAAGGTTCAGCCTAAGTGTGTAATTTTCTTTTATGCCGTGCATTTCACCTGCTAAAAAAACATTATTTGTTTTAAGATCGTTTATCAATTTATTATAATCTTCAGCATCATACGATGATTTTAATTCAGATTTATTTTTGTTGAGATATTCAGCTTTTTCAACACTGCTGCAGCCTGAAACTGTCAATACCAGAAGAAAAAGAAAGATAAATTTTTTCAAAAAACCCCTCCTCTAATCAATGCCTATATAATATTATACTAAAAATATGATATTTTTGCACATTAAAATTTTGGTGAAAATCTCTCAGAGAGAGGGATCTTCATTATAACTAGACTTTTATATTAAAAAAAGCTAAAATGAATATGAATATATAAAGAAGGGTGGGGTCGAGTATGGAACTGATTACGACACATATTTATGCAGATTTGGATGCTCTATCATCTATGGTTTTGGCAAAAAAACTCTATCCAAAGGCTGTTATAGCTTTTCCGGGAAATGTGAGTAATAATGTTAAAAAATTTGTGACCCTTTATCAGGATTTTCTTGGAATAACCAAAACAAAGGAGATCGACTTTGATCAGGTAGAAAAACTAATAGTTGTAGATACTTCCAAAGTATCAAGGATAGGAAGGTTCAAAGAGCTTATAGGGAAAGTCCCTGTAGAGATATATGACCACCATCCTGAAAGTAATGAAGACATAGATGGAGATATAACCAGAGCTGAATATGGGTCTAACACAACTCATATTTTGGAGATTATAAAAAATAGGCTAGGAAGCGGAGTGAAGTTTGAAAAATATGAACTCAACGTGGCTTTAATGGGACTCTACGAGGATACGGGAAACTTCACCTACTCTATAACCACCCCTAACGATCTAAAAGCTGCTGCTTTTTTGATAAAAAAAGGCGGGGATCTAAAATTTGTCCACGAGTATACCACCAAGGGACTTAGAGAAGATCAAAAAGATGTGTTCATAGAGCTTCTCGAAGCTGGGGAGACCATAAAATTTTCCACAGAGAGAATATTTATTACAAAGATATACTCAGAAGAATTCCTTGGAGGAATAGATGAACTCATAAATAAAATAAAGGATGTAGAGGAGTGTACTGCATGTTTTATAATATGCGGGAATGATGAAAAATCTAATATAATAGCTAGAAGTTCTAGTATAGGGGTTTCGTTAGAGGAAATACTAGAAGGTTATCAAGGGGGAGGACACACCAGTGCATCCTCTGTGGTAGTCAAAGATATACCGGTGGTTGATCTCTATGAACAATTAAAAAATATTATACTGAAAAACGTAAAAAAAGGGAAAACCACAAAAGAGATAATGTCTACACCTGTTAAGACTATTACCATGGATACAAGATTGAGAGATGCACATAAAATAATGACTAGATTCGGCTATACAGGTCTTCCTGTGGTAGAAGATGGAAAGCTAGTGGGAATAATATCAAGACGGGATATTGACCGTTCAATGGGGCATGGTTTTGCCAATGCACCTGTCAAGGTATATATGACCTCTAAACTTATAACTGCTTCTGAAGAAACTTCCATCGACGATCTGAAACAGATATTGGTAGAGAATGAGATAGGCAGGATTCCCATATTGAGAGGGGAGAAACTGGTTGGGATAGTGACAAGAGCTGATATCTTAAGATTTCTTTACGCTCAGAAAAAAAAAATGGACGTCAAAAAGAGAGAGGTCTCTAGAGCTATGAGGGAACAGCTTTTGGATAAGATTCCAAAGGATCTTATAAATATTCTGAAAGCCATAGAGCAGGTAGCGAAAAAAAGAAAAGAAAAGGTTTATATGGTAGGGGGGATAGTAAGAGATATAATACTTGGTATTCCAAATAAGGATATAGATATAGTTGTGGAGGGAGAGGGGATAGCCTTTGCCTGGGATTTGAAAAATGAACTCAGAGGGGAAAAAATAGTTGTCCATGAAAAATTTAAAACCGCTGTAGTTATAGTAAACAGTAACTTAAAAATAGATGTAGCTACATCTAGAGTAGAATATTATGAATACCCCACATCACTTCCCAGCGTCGATTATGGAAGTATAAGGGAGGACATGTACAGGAGAGATTTTACCATAAATTCTCTGGCCCTGGAGATAGATTATCAGAAATTCGGAGAACTTGTGGATTTTTTTAATGGATATAGAGATATTCAAAACAGAGAGATCAGAATACTTCATAATTTTAGCTTTGTAGAGGACCCTACAAGAATAATAAGAGCCTTTAGATTTGCTAGCAGATACAATTTTAAAATCGAAGAGGAAACAGAAAGATTCCTAAAAGATGCCGTGGAAAATGGTTTTCTTAAAAAAATATCATGGCCAAGGGTAAAAAATGAGTTTAAAATAATATTGGGAGACAAAAATCCAGAGAAAGCTTTGAACTATCTCGAGAAATACGATGTTTTGAAAAATATCCATCACAATATAAAGCTTACTGAAAAGATGAAGAAGCATTTAGAAGAACTTAATTCTTTAGAGGAAATGATATCTAAATTGAATTTAGAGAAGTGGATCATGGCTTTTCTGATTCTCATGGAAGATTTGAAGAGCGATGAGATAGATTTGATATTTAATAAATTTAGTTTTTCTCAGGACTTTAGAAAGAAGTATGAGTACGGAATAAGAAAAAGAGCAGAAATCCTTTTGAAATTAAAAAAAGCTGATAAAAATTCTGAGATTTATGATGTCTTAAATGAGATAAGTCTTGAAGTACTTATGCTGGTGTATTTGGAAGGGAAAAAACCTGTGAAGGAAAAAATAAGAAAATTCATATTTGATCTTTCTAAAGTAAAGCCTCTGGTTACAGGAACTGACCTTATCAGAATGGGACACAAACCAGGTCCAGAATTTAGAAAAATTCTTGAAGATGCACTATACAGGCACCTTGACTATAGAGGGCTTACAAAGGAACAGTTATTGATAAATATAGGAAGAATAGAAAGTCAGACAGAATAAAAGAATTAGCTTTATTTATTTGAAAATCCCAAAAAATTTCAGATATTGGAAGTTGTATATGAAAAAGGGGAATGGAATGTTAAAAAAAATTATTTTGTTGATATCTTTTGTTTTTTCAATAGCCGTTCAGGCAGATGAAAAAATCTATTATGAGGATATGAAAATAAAACAGTTAGAAGAAGAAATAGAGAGTATTCAAAATAAGATTGATAGGCTTAAAAGATCTAAAGAACTGAAAATATCTAAAGCAAAAGATGAGAAAAGGCCTAAGATAGGACTTGTTTTGAGCGGAGGGGGAGCTAAGGGATTTGCTCATATAGGGGTTCTGAAAGTTCTCGAAGAAAATAATATAAAGGTAGACTATATCACAGGAACTAGCATGGGAGCAGTTATAGGAGCCCTTTATTCTGTGGGATATTCTCCAGCAGAGATAGAAGATGTAATGATAGAGACAGACTGGGATGGAATATTGAAAGATGTTCCAGACAGACTTGATGTCCCCCTAGAAGATAAAATCGGAAAGGCAAAATATCCGGCTTCTATAGCTTTTGATAAGGAGCTTAATATTTATTTTCCAAGAGGTCTGAAGCAGGGACAGAAGATATATTTGAGACTTAAAGAACTTTTGTGGGATGTAGGGGGCATAGAAAATTTTGATGAGCTTCCCATACCGATGAGGGTAATAGCTACTGACCTAGATAGTGGTAAAGCTAAATCTTTTTCAAGGGGAGATCTTCCAAAAATAATAAGTGCCAGTATAGCTATTCCAACTATTTTTGGACCTGTAGAGATAGATGGGAGAAATTATGTAGATGGTCTTGTGACAAGAAATTTCCCTGTAGAAGATATTGTAAAAATGGGAGCTGATATTATTATAGGAGTAGACGTAGGAACAAACATAAAAGAAAAAAAAGAATATAATATACTGACAGTTTTAGACCAGGTTCTTGCTATACAGAGCGCAGGATCTACACCAGATCAAAAATCCATGGTGAATTATATAATAGAACCTGATATTTCAAATTTTAAGACAACAGATTTTGAAAAAGTAGATGAGATAATAAAGGTAGGCGAAAAAGAGGCGAGATCCAAAATAAAATTTATGAAGGACGTTGACAGAACGGAGAATATTTTAGAAAAGAGAGTAGTTTTAAAATCCAAAAAATCAGATGTTTTGTACTTGGAGAACATATATTTAGATGGAAATGTAAATGTAACCAGAGAGATTATAGACGGAAATCTGGGAAAAGAGGTTCCAGGAGAGGTAAGCAAGGCAGATCTAGAAAATATGATACTGAATCTTTACGCACTTCCATATATAGAGAAAGCTTATTACAAAATAAAAGGAAAGGATCTCTATATAGAAACAGTGGAAAAACCAACAAATTATCTGAGACTTGGTATGAATTATAATAGTGAATATGGTACGACCATAGCATTGGGGACAGATATGCTTTCTACAGGTAAAACCGGACGTAAAACTGTTTTTGATTTTAAATTTGGAGATTATTTTGGTGTGAATGCAAAAAATTATACCTATTATGGAATTGAAGATAAAATAGGCTTTATACTTCACATGGGATATAATGAAAAGCCTTTTTTTCTTTACAGTGGAGACGAAAAAAGAAGCGAATTAGTAAACAAAACTTTTGAATTTACAGGTGCATTGGCAACTCAGTTTGAAAATCAGTTTCTTATATCCTATGGATTTTCACAAAAATTCAGTAAACTAGAACAGGATATCGGTCTAAGGGTAGATGAAAGTCTTGAATATGATGAAAATTATGGGAATATTTTCTTACAAATTATTTTAGACAATTTGGACAATAAGATGTACCCTAGCAAAGGAATAAAGAGCGACTTCCAGTATACTTGGGGTGGTGACTTTGGAACTGAAAATGTAGATTTTTACGGACCTGCTTATCTTTTAGAAGGGTATTTTCCATTTACTAAAAGACTTTCATTGTTATCATCTATAGCTGGAGGGAGCATAAAAGGTGAAGGGGTCCTTTCAGATGAACACTTCAAGCTAGGAGGGACAAGAAGTGATATATCCAATAAAGAATTTGCTTTTTTTGGATATAATTCCCAGAGAAAACTGGTTGAGGAATTTGCCATAGCCCAGCTTGGATTACAGTATAGATTCTATTCAAATCTCTATATAATTGGTAAATGGAATATAACTACATACACAGGATCCTCTATTCAGGCAGAAGAAAATAAAAAAATATGGGATAATAGGGTGAGAGGTTATGGTGTTACCTTTGGGATAGATAGTCCATTTGGACCTCTAGAATTAAGCTTGATGGAAGACAGTGATACGGACAATATTTTGACACAGTTCAATATAGGGTATATTTTTTAGGTAAAGAGATTCCAATGAGTTAAATTATAAAATTTATATAGATCTTCAGAATAGCCGCATAATGTTTCTATGGTGATCTGAAGATTTTTATATTTAATTAGAAGATCCTATGGGGTCAGAATCAGATAGGTTTGTTTTGAAAGAAATTATCTAAAAAATTTCCCCTATAAAAAAAGTAATGGCTCCTGAGAGCCATTAATCAAGATATAAAATTAATTTTACAGTTTGAAATTGAGAAGGTTTAAATCTTCTAGAAAATTCTATAGGAACTTATATTTTGTAGTCAGAGATAAACTCCATCAACTGTTTAGGATTACTTGCTCTTTCAATGATCTTTATAAGATCGTAGTCCTCTATGAGAGTAACTAATTCCGAAAGGGCTTCAATGTGTTCATTTTGATCTACACTTGAAAATGGAAAGATTATTTTGACACTCTTATTTCCAGGAAAAACAACTGGATCTGTCAATCTTATTAAGCTCATATCTGTTTTTAAAACTGACTTTGTTACCCTGGCATGAGGGAGCGCTATCACCTCTGCGACCACCATGTAACTACCGTTTTTATTTACAGCTTCAATCATATCCTCAAGATAATCATTGGTGACAGACCTGTTTTCCACCAATAAATTTCCTGCTATTTTTATAGCATCCTGCCAATTTTTGGCTTTGGAGTTCAGTTTAATATTTTTTTCTGACAAAAGATTAGAGAGATTTTTTTTCTTGAATTTATCTCTATCGTCAAAAAGTTTTGAACTAAAGAAATCTTTGAGATTGTCAGCTAGCTTATCTTCATCTTTTATGGTGCATTCATTTTTTATTATTTCCATAAGTTTTACCAGGGATATTTTTTTTCTGACTTCAGTTAGGCCATATTCTTCAAGCTTTATCCTGTCATTTTTTGAAAAGATAGGATGTACTTTTATAATAGGAAAGGGATACTTGATATTTTCATCTACATCAAGGGTTGAAATTATGAGGTCTATATCATCATAATTTTCTATTTCTAAAAATTTGTGATATGGAAGAACATCTAAAATATTTACATCATATCTTTCTAGTAATTTTTGAGACAGAAGTTTTGAGCTACCATAACCGAAGCCACACACAAGCAAAACATTTTTTGTTTCTTTACTAATATTTGTTTTACGGTCTATTGCAATTTTAAAGTGTATTGTCAAGAATGCCACTTCTTCTTCAGGAACTGATTTGTTCATGTATGGACGCAGATGTTTGTTGCTAACGGCCCTAACATTTTCAAAGAGCTCTTCATACAAAAACTTTGCTTCATTGGAGATTTCATTTTCTAAGACAATATCATTTTTTATTCTATAAATTGCAGGTTTTATATGATTTAAGAGACCATCTAGAAGTATTTTATCGTTAGAAAGGTCAATCCCTATATTTTGGCTCACTTCTTTTATAATTTCATTAACTGAAATCTCTATTTCAATCCACTTTTCGTAGAAGGAGGATTTGAAATTATAAGAGTGGCTTCCCAAGAAAAGCTCTGTCAGCAACAGAATTTCTGAGTCGTTAAACTCTACTCTGAAATTTTCTTCAAAATGTTTTAACTCTTTTAAAAGTATGTTGTATTCTTTTGTTTTTTTGAGAAAATTCTCGTTTTCTTCTCTCTGAGTTATAGTCAAATTTTTCTCTAGTCTTTTTAGTGTGATCATCAGATAAAACTCTAAAACCTTATACGCTTCATCTGAGATAACTGTTTCTAAATGTTTTTCGATTCTTTTTATAAAAATTCTAATATCTCTTATGGGAAACTCTTCAAAGTATGAGATCAGTTCCTCCATGATCATTTTGTATCCTAAGGTCTCTTCGAGACTATTTTTAGTTATAAGTTTATCCTTGTAAAATTCAAGGTAATCTAGAAGAAATTTTAGTTGAACCTTTCTCAGTTTTTCTTCATCACCTTCTAAAACCAATCCAATTTTTGAAAAAAACTTAAGATTTAACTTTTTTTCAATTAAAAAAGCCTTGATCTCTTTTAGGTCAAGTTTTATAGTGCTTAAGCTTACAGAGAGGGTCTCTGATATCTCATGAAGTTTTATGATATCTTCTGAAAAAAGACATACTGCCTTTATATATTCTTTTCTTTCATGTTTTGAAAAACTGTAAAAGCTGGCATTCAGAAGTTCTATTACAGTTGTTAGATTTTCCTTGGTTTCTTCAATTTCGTAGACTCCCTTTGATATTTTATTTAGTTGGTTGAATCTATTTTTTTTCAAAAAATAGTTGATATTATCAATATCATATCTGATGCTTCTTTCACTTATTTCGTAAATATCGGCCAACTCTCTTATAGATATCTGGTTTTCGTGGTCGATTAAATGTTTAATTATATCTAAACAACGTTTATTAAGCACGGTCATCCTCCAAATACAGTATTTTGTAAATTTCTTCAACCTCTATAGCCGTAGTAAGAGTCTCAGCAAGCCTTTCGTCCTCAATAATATCAGCAAGTTTTGAAATTATTTCGATATGTTCATCTCCTAAGGCAGCAATTCCTATGAGAACATAGGCGGTATTTCCATTTTCAAAATCAATTCCATAAGGATATTGATGTATAACAAGCCCTGTTCTTTTTATATAGGTTTTTCCCTCAAAGGTACCGTGGGGAATTGCAATACCATTATCAAGGTATGTATTTGAAAGTTTTTCCCTTTCAAGAATGCTCTCTATGTATGGAGTGTCTACATATCCTTTTTGAATCATGGACTCTCCAATTTTTACAAGAGCTTCCTCTTTGCTGACTCTTTTCATCCCCAATTGTATGCTTGAACGTTCTAGTATTTTAACATCTTTTACTGTGGGGTCCTCAGTATTATTATTATTGATTTTTTCAATAATAATATCATAGGGGTTTGGATCGAGAAAATCGTCTACCAGAACGATATCTACATTAACTACTTCTTTTTTTACCCTTTCTAATAGTTGCCTGTGAACGATAATTATATCTGGATTTTCTGATTTTATCTTATCTATGGAACAATTTACTGCATTGATATCTGTCAATCCTGCTTTTTCTAGTTTACGCCGTAAAAATGTAGCACCCATAGCACTAGAACCCATTCCTGCATCACAGACAATAAAGATATTTTTATACTTTTTGTCTCGAACAAAAGCAATTTCATTTGCAGGTACAACTGCTTTTGATGGAGTTGTTTCTATTTTCCTTTTGCCTTTATCCTCCTGTCTCAGCATAATATGGGCCAAAAGAAAAGTCACAGATGTAGAGACTGCAACGGCCAGTAAAAGTGGAAGTCTATCCTCGATAGGCGACAGTACCAGGATCAGAAGCAGGCTACCGGGAGAGGCTATTCCCATGAGACCTGAGTCAAAGGCAGAAAACATAAATACGCCGGCCATCCCGCCTAAAATCAAAGGTAAAATTAATCTGAAATTTCTGAGGACATATGGGAAGTATACCTCATGTATACCCCCTATAGATTGTATAAACATATTGGACAAGGTCTCCTTTTTCTTCTCTTTTTCTCTTTTTGTGAAGAAATAGGCTAAAAGTAAACCCAGACCAGGTCCGGGATTTGTCTCTAGTAGGAAAAAAATAGATTTTCCTTTTTCACTTAGTTCTGAAAGGCCAAGCACCGAAAAAATACCATGATTAATGAAATTATTCATAAAAAGGACCTTTGCAGGCTCTATGATCATAGAATATAGAGGTAGATATCCAGTTTTAAAAATTTTGGAAATTATATTTTCATGAAATACAGTTTGGAATCCCTCATAAATTGGAAGCAGTTTACTTATTATGATTATGAGCCCTAAGCCTATAAATGCAACCCCAAGATTATTCAGAAGCATTTCAAAACCCGGAAGTTTATATTTTTTTAAAAAATTGTGGTATCTGTTGATAATAAATCCAGCTAAAGCACCTATAAAAATAGGTTCTAAAAGGGTAATCACTTTGTAAGTTGATAAGACTCCGCCCATTGTTACTGCGGCAGTTATACCACCATATTTTTTTTCAATAATAGAACCAGCCGTATAGGCAATGATGAGGGGCATAATAACGCTGTATAAAAATAATTTGAAATCTCCCAAATTAAATAAATTAAGTATCCCCATAACTATAAAAAGAGGTATATTTTCTACAATTATGTGGCTTAAAAATTCGGGGACTTTTTTTAATTTAAGTTTCATAAAATTATCGCCTCACATTATATTGTTTATGTATTGTACTGTTTTGACTAAATTCAAACAATGACAAATTATTTCAGTTTTTTTTGAAAAAAATGATAAAAAAGCTACGAAAAAATTAAATTGTAATTAAAATTTTTTTCTGATACAATAAACAGATGGTATGTATTTATTATAATATACTATATAAAAGCAACAAGAGGGAAATAAAAATTAAAAAAGCGCCAGAGCTTATGGTTCATAAGCTGACGAGGGACGGAGTTATCGAAAATTCGGCGGATGCTCCGAGGGTGGTTACAACCTTAGTAACGTTACAAATTCAAAGAGTGATCTTTGGGACAAAGGACGTTTCAGTAACATTTCCTTCTTTACAGAAGAGTTTTTAGGCTCTTTTTGTTGTGAAAAAATTCATACAGGCGGAAGTGGATGACACTTTCAGTCAATTAAGGAGGAAAATTTTATGTGCGGAATTGTAGGTTATGTAGGAGACAGAAATGCCACTAGTGTTATTTTAGACGGTCTAAGCAGACTAGAGTATAGAGGGTATGACTCAGCAGGTATTGCTGTCAGCTCTGGGGACAAGCTAATTGTAAAAAAGAAGCAGGGAAGGCTGAAAGTTTTACAAGATTATATTGAGCAAAATCCTATAGAGGGACATGTGGCTATAGGTCATACAAGATGGGCTACTCATGGGAAGCCATCAGATGAAAATTCTCACCCTCATTCAAATGCTACTGAAAGTATCTCAGTAGTTCACAACGGTATAATAGAGAACTATATCGACATAAAAAAAGAGCTGATCGAAAAGGGATATGGATTTCTTTCTGATACAGATACAGAGGTATTAGCACATCTTCTAGATTTATATTGTGAAGAGGACTTTTTTGCAACTATTCAGAAGGTTTTGAAAAAAGTAAAAGGATCTTACGGTCTAGGAATACTAAATACAAGATATCCTGATACTGTATTTTGTGCCAGAAAGGACAGTCCTCTTGTAATAGGTCTTGGAAAAGATGAGAACTTCATAGCTTCAGATGTTCCTGCTCTTTTAAAATATACCAAAGATGTATATTTCCTTGAAAACGGAGAGATAGGTGTCATAAAAAAAGACTCTGTAGATATATTTGATATGGATAAAAATAAGATAAAAAAAGAAAAGGTTACAATCGAATGGTCTTTAGAACAGGCGACTAAAGCAGGATATCCTCACTTTATGCTAAAAGAGATAAACGAGCAGCCAGAGGGGATCAGAGAGACAATTAAGAGAAGAGTGGATGAAAATAACCTTATCCATTTTGATGATATCAACCTTGGGAAGGAAGAACTTGAGGCTATAAAAGATATTTATATCATCGCATGTGGTACTGCTTATAATGCAGGACTTCAGGGGAAATTTGCACTTCAGAAAATTGCCAAAATAAAGGCAGATGCCGATATAGCTTCAGAATTTAGATATTCAGATCCTTTTATGGATGAAACAACTCTTGTGATATTAGTGAGTCAGTCTGGTGAGACTCTAGATACATTAGCAGCTCTCCGTGAGGCTAAGTCAAAAGGGGCAAAGACCTTAGCGATAACTAATGTTATCGGATCATCAATAGCTAGAGAGGCAGACAATGTAATCTATACATGGGCTGGACCTGAAATAGCTGTTGCTTCTACAAAAGCGTATACAACTCAAGTTACAGTTTTTTACATGTTATCTCTTTATATTGCAAAGCTTAAAGAGGTAATCTCTGATGAAGAGTATACAAGAATCTTAAGGGGGCTTGTTGAAATTCCTGAAAAAATTGAAAAAATAATTGCTCAAGAAGACAAGATAAAGGCAATAGCCAAAAAAATAAAAGATTGTACTCAAGGTTTCTACCTGGGAAGAGGACTTGACTACAGTGTGGCCACGGAAGCTTCTCTTAAGATGAAGGAAGTTGCCTACATGCATACAGAGGCATTTGCTTCTGGAGAGTTGAAGCATGGTACGATTGCCCTTATAGAGGATGATATCCCTGTAATTGCCATAACTACGCAATCTGATCTTTTTGAAAAGTCTATATCTAACATAAAAGAGGTAAAAGCCAGAGGTGCCTATGTAATATCTGTTACTCAAGAAAATAACAGAGTAGTAGAGGAGATTTCTGATGAGGTTATCTATATCCCTGAATCAGATGATCTTATTGCTGGAATAACTGCAATTGTTCCTTTACAACTTCTTGCCTATCATGTATCAGCAATGAGAGGAATCGATGTTGATAAGCCGAGAAACCTAGCAAAATCAGTTACAGTTGAATAGATTTAATATGCCGGAGCAAAGCTCCGGCTTTCTTTTTATAAAATTATATGTTAATATAGATATTATTTTATAAAAAGGGAGATGTCAATGAACAAAGTATTTGAATTACTGCCTGAAAGTTTAAAAAATGATTGCTGGGTGGAAGCATCTTCAAAAGGAAGTTTTATTGAAGAAGATATGTTAAGTTACTTTGAGGACAAACTTTATATAAAAGATATAGATGGAAGTTCCGAAGCTCTTTATATCTTTTATAATAAGGATAAAAAAAGCAACAGGGTAGTTGTCAATGAATTTTTAAAGGTATTAATGCATTTCAACAAAGGGAGGTATTCTAATATAAAGTCTTTTATTCACAGTAATGGAAAGCTTTATTCAATTAGCGAGTATTTAAGAGAAACTCCTGTTGACCTGGAGTCTTATGCTCCTGATTTTGAGTATATATTAAATGATATTTCAAGTTTAGAAACTCCAGAACTGAAAGAAGAGATTAAGCTAAAACTTTTTTCAGAGGTTTCAAAGTTTATTTTTAAAGATGAGGAACTTCTGAAACTTTTTAAATCTTTGCTAAACAATTAGTAATTATATTTTTTATTCTTTTTCATAGGAAGATGTTGTGAGTTTCACTATAAAGTTACCTTGTATTCGAGAACTACTGCATTCGTTGTTTATCTTATATAAAAAAAAATAAAAAAAACGGCAATTCTAAAATTTTTAAGAATTGCCGTCTATATAATACAGATATAATATTTGACTGTTGGAATTGGTGGTGTAAATATTTTTGTGTTTTTGAGTCCTTCTCTTGATTACTGAATGATACTGTAGTATCTATGTAATTAAGGGAGGGATTTTTTTATGGCTAGATTACCGAAGGAACTTGTCAGAGATTTTGTTAGAGAAGGAAACTTTAAATCTATTAAGGATATCGAAGAAGCTTTAAAGGATATTTTTAAAGATACTATCCAGGAAGCTTTAGAAGCTGAAATTGAAGAAGAGCTTGGATATTCCAAGTATGATTTAGCCAATAAATCTACTACTAACTCTAGAAATGGTAAGTACAAGAAAACTGTTAAATCAAGCGCTGGAAACATTGATCTCCTCGTTCCCAGAGACAGAGAAGGTGCATATCAACCTAAGATTGTTGAAAAACATCAAAGGGACATCTCTAAATTGGAGGATAATATTCTATCGCTTTATGGAAAGGGAATGAGTACTAGGGATATCAGCTCTCATGTTCAGGATATATATGGATTTGAAGTATCTGCAGAGAGTGTTAGTAGAATAACAGATAAACTAATTCCTCTTATTCAGGAATGGCAGAGTAGACCTCTTGATCCTGTATATCCATTCATTTTCCTTGATGCAGTCCACTATTCAGTCAAAGAGGAGAATAGAATTGTTAAAAAGGCTGCCTACGTTGTCTTAGGAGTTACTTTAGAAGGAAGAAAAGAAATTTTAGGAATATATATAGGTGAGAATGAGACCTCAAAATTTTGGTTATCAGTAATGACTGATCTTAAAAATAGAGGTGTTAAAGATATCTTAATCGCTTCTGTAGATGGTCTGAACGGATTTGATAATGCTATTCTGAGTGTATTTCCACAGGCTCAGATTCAGAGGTGCATAGTTCACCAAATAAGGAATACGCTAAAATATGTAAGCTACAAAGACAGAAAATCTTTTGCGCATGACTTAAAATCTATTTATACTGCCCCAAGTGAAGAAGCAGGGCTAACTGCTCTTAATTCTGTCAAGGATTCCTGGAAAGCGAAATATCCATACGCTCTAAGGAGCTGGGAAGTGAACTGGAGTCAATTAAGTGCATTCTATGAGTATACAGAAGAAATAAAAAAGGTGATGTATACAACCAATGTGATAGAAAACGTCCACAGGCAATTCAGAAAAGTTACTAAATCCAAGGGGGTATTTCCTACAGATATGTCTCTCTTGAAGCAGTTATATCTTGTAGTAATTGATCTGGATAAAAAATGGGATAGGAGTTTTAAAAGAGGTTGGGATCAGATTCTTGGACAATTGGCAATTAAATATGAAGACAGACTCTCAGAATATTTATTTTAGAGAGAGCCTGTTGGTTTATTCAGTAATTAAGATTTGGAGAATACACAAAAGGTGTTACATTACCTTGGAATTTAGCTATAGGCTTTGATTATTTTTTCTATTACAGCTTTGTTGCTTAGGGATGTGATGTCTTCAATTGCAGTTTTCAGATCGCTGCTGTTTAGCCTCTCTTCTAGTTTAATAGCCTGTTCGTCTGAGGAGTTCCTATATTTTAGAGCTGCTGCAATACCTTTTATCAGATTGTCATTTTTGGTATTGTATTCGATAGTACCTCTCAGAGGCTTTATAAGTCTGTCATTAAAACTAAGCTTTCTAAGTGGCTCTCTACCTACTCTGCTTACTTCATCTTTTAAATAAGGATTCTTGAATCTGTTGATGATCTTGTCGATATAAAGAGAGTGTTTTTCTCTTTGAAAACCGTATCTGTTGATGAGAACTTCTCCGCTCTCTTTCATGGCTTCCTTTACGATGGCAGCGATCTCTCTATCTTCTATACTCTCTTTGACAGTTTCATATCCTTTTAGTACTCCTAAATATGCAGTTATTGCGTGTCCTGTGTTTAGAGTAAAAAGCTTTCTCTCTACAAAGGCCATAAGATTATCTGTAAGCTGCATACCTTCTATTTTTGGTATCTTACCTTTGAACAATTTTTCTTCTACGATCCACTCTTTAAACTGCTCTACACGAACTTTTAGAACATCGTCAGACTCTTCCATAGGAGGAACTATTCTGTCCACCGCTGAATTAGGGAATCCAACAAGGTTATTCATTTCAACTAATGCTTCCGAAGAGATGTGTTTTTCCACTTCCTCTTTCAGAAAACTAGAACCATTTATCATGTTCTCGCAGGCTATGATGTTTAAATTTTCCTTGTTTCCGTTTTCGATTCTTTTTTCGATTCCCTTTGCTATAGTTTTTGCGATGATTTTAAGAACGTTAGGACCGACTGCTGTTGTTATTATTTCAGCTTCAGAGATCAAGTCAAGCACTTCAGGGCTAGTAGACATAACACCGTCTACATTTTTTACAAGTATGTCTTCCTTGGCTTCTCCTACCACTTCCACAGTGTACTCTTTTTTATTTTTTAATTCATCAATAATTTTTTCATTCACATCTACAAAGTAAACCTTGTATCCTGACTGAGATAACAGTTTACCTATGAATCCACGTCCGATATTCCCCGCACCAAATTGAATTGCTGTTTTCATTATTTACCCCTTCCTTTATAATTTTATGAAGTGAATCTGCTATAAAATTCTTCTTTGTCTGTAGTCTTGGCCAGAAGTTCTACTGTCTCTTCTTCTTCGATAGCATCTGCGATATTAGAAATGATATCCACATGCTCATCATTTTTACCAGCTATTCCGATAAGAATGTATGCTATATTTCCATCTCCGAAGTCTACTCCTTTAGGATACTGGTTGATAACTATTCCTGTTTTTAGGACACTTACTTTTCCTTCTAGAGTGCCGTGAGGGATAGCAACATTGTTTCCTATAAATGTTGTAGATTTACTTTCTCTTTCAAGCATATATTCATAATAATTATCCTCAACGTATCCCATTTCAGACATCTGCATACCTATTTTTTTAATTGCCTCTTCTTTAGATATAGAAGGAAGTCCTAGGATGATTCCATCTTTAACTAAGATAGTATCATAAGCAGCTTTTTCTTTAGCCGGGGCTTCTTCAGTTTTTTCAGTGCTTACTGGACTAACTTTCTTGTTGAGTTCCTCCACTAAAGAGTCATAGAACTTACCATCCATAAAGTTGTCTAGTGACATGTGGATAGGATTTACAACTTTCTTTTCAGCTCTAGGAGTGAGATCTCTGTGAGTTATAACTATATCGATATCCTCAGTAAGGTTGTTTATTGCTAGATTTGTAACATCGATATCCAGTCCTGCATTTTTAATTTTCTTTCTTAAAAGACTTGCTCCCATTGCACTCGATCCCATACCAGCATCACAGGCAACTACTATTTTAGATATATTTTCTGATAAATCTTTTGCTCCAGTAACAGTTGGTTTATTTTTCATAGATTTCATATCTTCTGTAGCTTCATCAAGGTCTTTTCCGTTGGCAGTTTTCTTAAGAATAACCATAGCCACAAAACCTGCAACTAACGCTGAAAGGATTATTGATGTCATTGTTGCCATAAATCCACCCTTAGGAGTCATAGCTAATACTGCAAAGACACTTCCTGGTGATGCTGGAGCTATAAGACCACCGTTTAATATTACATTTGTGAATACTCCTGTCATTCCACCTAATATTACAGCTATCAGTAATAGTGGCTGCATCAACACATATGGAAAATAAATTTCATGGATTCCACCGAAGAAATGGATTATAGCAGCACCAGGTGCAGAATCTTTTGCCATTCCTTTACCAAATAACATGTAAGCTACTAGTATTCCAAGTCCAGGACCAGGGTTAGCCTCTATCAAGAAGAATAACGATTTTCCAACTTCAGTTGACTGTTGTATTCCTAGTGGCGAGAATACACCGTGATTTATAGCATTATTAAGGAATAGAATCTTTGCAGGTTCTACTATAAGAGATGTAAGCGGTAAAAGATTCATCTCAACTAGTCCTTTAACTGCATTTCCTAGGATTGTATTTAGTGTCTGAACTACAGGTCCTATAACCTTGAAGAATAATAGAGCTAAAGTCATACCTAATAAACCTGATGAGAAGTTGTTTACAAGCATCTCAAATCCTGATTTTATCTTTCCGTGGATAGCTTCATCAAACTTCTTGATGACATATCCTCCCACAGGACCGGCGATCATAGCACCCATAAACATAGGTATTGAAGTTCCTATAATTACTCCTGAAGTAGCTATTGCTCCTACAACTCCTCCACGCTCTCCTGCTACTATTTTACCACCGCTGTATCCTATCAATAAAGGCAGTAAGTAAGTTATCATAGGGCCTACAAGTGTCGATAGTGTTTCATTTGGAAGCCATCCTGTAGGGATAAAGAGTGCTGTTATGAATCCCCAGGCAATAAATGCCCCTATATTTGGCATTACCATTGCGCTTAAAAATCTACCAAATGCCTGAACCTTAACTTTCAAACTTTGATTTTCACTCATAATATTTTCCTCCTAATTTTATTTTTTAAAATTGAATTCTCTTTATGTGTTAAGTATACTCTTCACGCTCTGATTGTTCAATGTTCAAACACTTCCCTGTAAACCGAATCAATTGTTTTCCTTTTTTAAAGAAATATTAGATTTCACTTTTTTTGAAATTAATTATCCTGAAGTGCCAGATGTAGAATTATTTACCTCTTGGAATTCTGATAGAGCTAAGAAATAAGAGAAGTATATTTTTGTGTTTTTTCCAATTAAACAGGTTGAAACAGTCTAAAAAAAGGAATTTCAGTTTGGATTTGTAATAATTACAAAGCTGAATTTAAAAGATTTGATAAAACCCAGTGAATACGTTAAAAAAAGTAACGAAAGCTACTAAGAGTGAATATAACAGCTCTTTTTTTAATAATTTTATAATAAATTTCAATATTATTTAATCTCAGAGTTGACCTAATCTTAGGAAGGAGGTTTCAAAATGTTTTTTTTATTTGTTCTTATCTAAGAAACTATAATTTTGGATTTGGAATAAAGCATAGAAAAAATGCTCTAATAAGAATGTTATTTTTATGTTGAGTTGTTTTGAAGAATATAGAAATCTTAAAAAATGAAATGACAAAAAGCATAGCTAGAACTATGCGAAAAAATATCTATTCAGTTTTTACTTTATTGCCCCTTATCCAGTTTGGACAAATAAGTTTAACCTTTCCATATTGAGCGAATAAACGTTCTGCCCAAGTAGGTAATTTCCTTTTAAAAAGAAACTTCCTTTTGAAAAGGGAAATTGTATCCTTAAGAGAACTATTGATATTTCTAGCGTAAAATCCAAACCTACGGATGGCTTTGAAGTTTTTAGGATGAATATGTAAAACTAACCTAGTCATGAACTCAATTGTAGAAAGGGTAAGAGTAATTTTCTTTTGAGTATTAGTATCCGTATACCAAAATGTTACATGTTTCCCATCGTAATGAGTTATTCTATATTCAGCAATAGCAGGACGCATAAGATATCTACCAATATATTCAATGTATTTGAGGTTTTTCTTAATAGGTTGCCCTTTTAAAGCAACATAGAATTCTTTAAAATATGCTGTAGAAATAGCTTTCATAGCTTTTTTAGAATTAGGATAAAGAGATTTAATAGTTTGTAGTACCAGAAATCTCCAAGAAGAGTTAAAAAACTTAGGTTCAAAATATTCAAGTTTTTTCCAGGTAAAATCTTCTTTAAATCCACCAAGGGAAATAATAACGTGAAAATGAGTATGAAAAGAAGAGTCTCTACCAAAAGAGTGGATAGCAATAACAAGACCATAGTATCTGATTTTATGTTTTTTAAACCATTCTTTAAAAAGTTGATTGATATGGTTAGAAAGTAAAGTTAGACCATGGCGCTTAGCTAAAAAATATTTCCATAGAAAATCAGGAAAAGTAAAAAGGATATGGCGATGTTTTTGATCAATCATATCTTGAGAAAGTTTAAGAGCCCATTTTTCAGCATACAGTTTACCGCAAGAAGAGCAAAATTTGGACTTACATGAAACAGGTCGATAATCAAGTTCCCCACAAATAGGGCATTTAAAAATAGCTTTAGCATAAGAAAGATCACAGTAAAGTCTAGCATTATCGATAGATTTTTTAATAAATTCAATATGATCTTTGTGAAAATGTTTAAAGAAATCGTGTTTTTCTTTGAAAAGTCTTTCAGTATTAGATTTGGTAAAAATATCTGTAATTTTAATAGCCATAGGTTATTATATCAAAAAACCCCCATGAGTGGGGGCAGGGGGTTGAACTAGGCGTAGCCTATTTCTTGTTCATATTTTTTAGAGAGTTATGATATCTCCTGAAAAGCTTATTCTCACGTCTGTATTGTTTAGCAAATGTAAAATCTCATCGACTACAATTTTATTGGTGCAGTGTATAGGGTAAAAGATACTTATATTTTCTTTTTTAAAAAAATCAATTGTCTTATAAGTACAGCTGTCTAATTTCATAAGGTGAAGTCCTCCAATGACTGCATAAACCCTATCTAAACCTGTTACTTGTTTTGCATACTGAATTATGTTACATATACCAGAATGAGAGCATCCGGGAATCACTATGAGTCCTTTTTCAGTGGTTACCACAAGAGCTGAATCGTCTAAGACAAAATCATTTTGTCCGTTTTCAAGTTTAAAAGGTGTGCTTTTGCTTTCAAAATCCTTCTTTCTAGGTATTTCTCCCAAAAAAGTTATATTTTCAGATAATTTGCGAGGACTTCTAGTTAGGGTAAGATCAAATTTTGCCTTTGCTTTTTCTAGGGGTATGTGAAGTCCGAGATAGGAGTCATCTCTTTTTCGAAATCTTCTTACAAAGGAATCGGGATGACAGATGAGTTATTTTACCTTTTATAAACCTTAAACCGTCTCCGTGGTCAAAGTGACCGTGGCTTAGGACTATATAATCTAAATCAGTTAATGATACTCCTATTTTAGATGCATTTTCTATAAAAAGAGATGTCCTCCCTGTATCGAAAAGTACTTTTATATTATCCGCCTCTATATACAGGGAAAGCCCCTTTTCCCCAAGACAGAGATTTCCTGAGTTGTTTTCCACCAGTACTTTTATGTTCATATCTATCCTCTCCCCAGTTATTTTATAGCCTACTTTAATTCTTTAAGTTTACAGAAATTTTTTGTATAAATCAAGATTTGATGACGTTCTATGGAATAAAATTAATATTAAATCGTTATAATGAAAGAAAAATCTATTTTTTAAAAAACTATGTATTCTATTTATACAAAGATGTCCGCAAATAACAATTTAAACTCTTGACGTAAAAAAAAATCAGAAGTATACTATATAAGTTATATTAAAAAAAAATTAATTATAAATTATAAAAAGATTTTTTTAAAATTAAAATATAATGAAAATTAAAATTAGGAGGGAATGCATTGGGAATTTTATCATGGGTTATCAGGACTGGAAACACGATACTTTGGTCTTATGTGCTTATTGTTTTACTTATAGGGGCTGGACTTTATTTTACGATAATAAACAAATTTGTTCAGTTTAAATTTATTAAAGAGATGATCAGACTTCTAGCTGAAGGGACCTCTAGTGAAACTGAGGGCGGAATATCTTCTTTTCAGGCTTTCTGTATGAGTACTGCTTCTAGAGTAGGAACAGGAAACCTTGCCGGGGTAGCTATAGCAGTAGTGGCAGGAGGTCCGGGAGCAGTTTTCTGGATGTGGGTAATAGCACTTATAGGGTCTGCATCTGCATTTGTAGAGAGTACTCTTGCACAGATATACAAGGAAGAGGCTCTAGATGGGTTTAGAGGTGGACCGGCATATTATATGGAGAAGGCTCTTGGAAACAGAAACCTGGGAATAGCTTTTTCTATACTTATCACAATTTGTTTTGGACTTGTATTTAACTCTGTTCAATCAAATACAATTTCCCTTGCGTTCCAAGAAGCATTTGGAACTGCTAGACTGACAACAGGAATTGCAATAACTGCTTTTACAGCTGTTATTATATTTGGTGGAGTTAAGAGAATTGCAAAGTTTACAGAGGCTATAGTTCCTGTGATGGCTGTGGCGTATGTAGCTATTGCTATGTTCGTTATAGTAAAGAACTTTACGATGATCCCTTCAATCTTCAAACTTATAATAGAAAGTGCCTTTGGATTCAAACAAGCTGCCGGAGGAGCCATGGGAGCAGCTGTAATGATGGGAATTAAAAGAGGTCTCTTCTCAAATGAGGCTGGAATGGGATCTGCACCAAATGCAGCGGCGACTGCTGAAGTATCTCACCCGGTTAAACAAGGTCTTATTCAAGCTTTAGGTGTATTTACAGATACGATAATAATATGTTCTGCCACTGCATTTATGATACTTATTTCAGGAGTATATACTCAAGGGGGCTTAGGTGGGATACAACTTACACAGGTTGCACTTACTTCTCAGGTGGGAGCATGGGGAAGTCTGTTTGTAGCAGTCTGCATTTTCCTATTTGCTTTCAGTTCAATTATAGGAAATTACTACTATGGAGAGTCTAACATCGAATTTATAAATAGCGACAGCAAATGGCTATTTATTTACAGAGCAGCAGTACTGTTTATGGTAGGTTTTGGTTCAGTGGCAAAGCTGGCTATAGTATGGGATATGGCAGATCTTTTCATGGGACTTATGGCTCTTCTGAATATTTATGCCATAATGAAATTAGCTCCTATTGCAAAGATTGCTCTTGATGATTATACAAAACAAAAGAAACAGGGAAAAGATCCTGTATTCAATCCTAGCTCTCTTGGAATAGTAAAAGGTGTACAATGCTGGAAAGGTAAAAAATCTAAAGTTGAAGTTAAAGAGGAAGTTGAGTTAATATAAAATAAAATTTTAAGACTGGTCAATAGATCGGTCTTTTTTTATATAAACTATAATGGTGAAAAGAACAAAGGATTTTTTTTATATAAGAGAATAGAGTAAAAGAAAGTTTAAAATTTTATTTTTCTAAAAAGGTGGGGAAAACAGATGAAGAAAAGATGTTTTTTTTTATTTTTAATTTTAGTTTCTGAAGTATTCTCACTGAATTATTTTGGAGAGGTAGAGGGAACACAAAGATTCCGATCTTATAATAAAAGTAATGGATATCTAGAACTTATATTGGGAGCAGAGCACATGGAGGAGGATTTTTACTCGCAGGTCTCTATTATGGCTACAGACGATCCCAGTGATCATTTGGACCTCTATAGGGGCTACGTTGAGTTTTATAGAGACTCTACAACCTTTAGTGTAGGTAGGCAGATGCTGGTGTGGGGAAGTGCATATTTGTTTAACGGTGCTGATGTATTTAATGAATTGGAACTTGAAAATCCAAGAAGTGAAAAAGAGGGTCTAGATTCTGTTAGAATAAAATATAATTTAGAAAACATGTCCCGCCTTGAAGGAGTGGTTTTTAAAAATTCGGTCAGGGATGACAACCTAGGGGCCCGCTACACTTTTTTGGTTGATAACTATGAATTTATGGCAAATTATTTTCATTACGACAAAAAAAACTCTGCAGGGGAATCGGTTAAAAATGAAGATATAGTGCTAGAGGTCAAGGGAGATGCAGGTATAGGGGTATGGTCCCAGCTTATACACAGGGAATCAGATAGCTCACCTCAGAATTCTATTGTTCTGGGAGGGGATTATAGTTTTGATCTGTCTGGAAATTTATTTTACACGTTGATAGAGACGATATACATAAGTGAGGAAAATAGGGGGGCGGCTTACCTCAGGTATAATTATGTAGTAAGTGAGGATGTGGAGGTGTTTCAGAGCCTCCTAATGGATGCAGGAATAAGTTATTTTTATCTGAGGTCGGGTTTTAATTATAAACTAAATGACTATTTCAACCTTCAGATATCTTATAATTATTATAATAATTTTAGAGGTTTGAATTATTCTAACATGGAAAAAGAGTTAAACAGTGAACTAGTTTTTGAAATAAAAGGATATTTTTAGAGGGGGATGGCAATGGCTATAGTGAGTCTTAAAAATATAAAAAAGAGTTATATAAAAGGAACTCTAGAGGTCAAGGCATTGAATGGAATAACTCTAGATATTCAAAGAGGGGAATTTACAGTTTTAGCGGGACCTTCAGGCTCTGGGAAGACTACTCTTTTAAATATCATAGGGGCCATGGACAGGGCCACCTCTGGTGAAGTAATAGTAGATGGTGTAGATCTTTCTCTCTTGAAACCTAAAAGAGCTTCAGATTTCAGAAGGGAAAAGATAGGATTTATATTTCAGGATTACAGTCTTATTCCGGTGCTGACAGTCTATGAGAATGTAGAGTTTTCACTAGATCTGCTTGGTATTCATGATAAAATGACAAAGAGGGAGATGGTGGAAAGCATCTTGAAAGAGATGGATATATATGAACTTAGAGACAGAAGGCCTTCTGAAATTTCAGGAGGACAACAGCAGAGGGTTGCGGTGGCTCGTGCCCTTGTAAAAAAACCAAGTATAATACTGGCAGATGAACCAACTGCAAATCTTGATAGCGTCACAGGCGAGGCCATTCTTACAATGATGAAAAAACTCAATGAGGAATATGAAATAACTTTTATTTTTTCCTCTCATGACCTAAAAATTATTGAAAAGGCAAAACGAGTTGTGAGACTGAGAGATGGTATTCAAGAGGGTGATTCTTTGTGATATTTAAAATGATTTTCAGAAATATATTTCGGTATAAAAAAAGAACGGTTTTAACACTGATAACAATGATAGTGGGGATATATCTGGCAATTTTGGGAGAGGGTCTGAATGCCGGATTGGAAAACCAGATAACGGATATCTATATAAAAACAGATACATCCCATTATAAAATCTATGGAAAGGATTTTTACAGTGAAAAAGATGACAATGATCAGCTAGAATATCCGATAGAAAATTTGGAAAGAGTTGAGGAGATCCTTAAAAATAAAAATTACAGCAAAAGGCTTATTTTTAAGGGAAGTATCACAGATGGACGTGAGGAGCTAATGGCTCAGTTCATAGGAGTCGAGCCTCATAATGAGAATTTAGTCTTTGAAAGATATAAATACATGGTGGAAGGATCTTTTGTTACAGGGAAGGACTCTATGGTTTTGGGCATTGAGATGGCAAGACTTCTGAAATTGGGTATAGGTGATGAGATAACCCTAATAGCAAGAACTGCTTCACAGAGTATAAATGCATATAATCTTACAATAACAGGTCTAATAAAAACAGGAAATACTCTGATGGACAGTAATAGTGTCTTTATTAATCTGGATTTTTCTAAAAAATTTGCAGATACTACAGCTATTAATGATATAGCTGTGGAGTCATTGCTTCAAAATAAAGAAATTGAAAATCTAAAAAAACTTAATATAGACCTTGTTCCATGGCAGGAAGAGATAAAGGATATACTTAGGATAACCTCTATAAGAAGAAAGGCTTTTGCCATAATTAGTACTACTATCCTCATTATGGCCGGAGTAACCATAGCCAATACAATGCTTATGGCGATGTTAGAGCGTCAAAAAGAGATAGGGATAATGATGGCAAACGGTATGAACAGTAGAGAAATTTTATTTATTTTTTTAGGTGAAGGTACTTTCGTGGGGAGTTTAGGAAGTTTTATAGGCTTTATTTTTGGGTGGATAACCACCAATTATTACGAAAAGAAGGGAATACAGATCGCAATAAAAAGCAGCGACTTGGGAATAAACATCCCTTTTTCTGATCGGCTTTATCTTTATTTTGACTTGGATAGGTCTCTGGTCATATTTATGATGGGGGTTCTTTTTTCTGTAGCAGCTTCGGTATATCCTGCAATAAAATCTATAAAATTAGATCCTGCAGAAGCTATTAAGGATCGTTGATAGCTATGTTAAAAATGGCATTCAGAAATATATTTCGAAATAGCAGCAGATCTTTTCTCACGGTATTATCTACGATGATCGGTATAATGGGAGTTACAGTTGGACTAGGCTGGGTATATGGCGTAGAAAATATGTTTACTGAAGAGGGGAAGAAACTAACCGGGATTATCCGGGTAACTGCTCCTGACTTTCAGCTGAAAGAAAAATCTATGGACATATCCTCAAACATATCTTCAAATGAAGTCCGAAAGCAATTGAAAGATTTTGAAGGTATTGCAATTGGAAGGATAAAATTTGGAGCCGTGGTATTTTCAGATGATGAAGACGAGAGGGCGATGGGGGTTGGAATCGAAAAAGAGGACAGGCAGGTTATAAAGTTTGATGATTTTATTTATAGAGGAAGATTTTTAGATTTTGAAAATGGCGGAGAGATAATTATAGGAAGTAAGGTAAAAGATAAACTTGGGTTAGAGATAGGAGAAAGAGTCACAATACTTACTTTTACACAGAATAAGTCTATTTCAGCATTGAATTATGAAATAGTTGGTTTTTATAAGATGGATAACGGTCGATTGAACAGGAGCTTTTATATTACCTTAGAAGATGCACAGTATCTCTTAGATATGGATGGGAGGGTAACTGAATTTATTCTCTATCCAAAAGTGGAAAAAAAATCTGAAGATTACAAAAAGATGCTGCTACTCGGACTAGGGGAGGACTACACGGTAAAACTCTGGAGTGAGATAGGTATAAATGAATATATGTCCTCGGTTTTTCCAGTAATAAAATTAATATTTACACTAATTCTAAGCCTTCTTTCTGGGATAGGGATCACTAATACAATGATGATGGTGGTTTTTGAACGGAGGAGAGAGATTGGAGTGTTGAAGTCACAAGGGATGAGTAATTCTAGGATAAGAGTCCTTTTTTGCATCGAAGGTTGGCTTATAGGAACATTTGCATCTTTGCTTGGAATTATGCTAGGAGGGGCTGTTGTATATTACTTCTCGATAAAGGGGATAAGGCTAGGAGAGATTTTAGAGACAGTTTCTGATGCTATGAACATTCATAACACGATTTACATGTTCTTCAGGTGGGAGCTTCTTATATTTGCATTATTTTTGGGTTCCTTTGTATCAGTCGTCGTGACTTTTATAACTGTGACTCCAGAAATAAAAAAAGAAGCTGTGGAAAACTTGAGAAACAAGTAGGGGGGGATTTTATGAAAAGACTTATAATTATATATTTTATTTTTCCAGTTTTTCTTTTTGCAATTGCTGCAGAAGAGATATTAAAAAGGGTGGACTACAATATAACTCCTAGTTCTGTAAAATATGATGGTGAGATGATAATCCATAAGAACAATAAGAAGTTTATAAAGAATATGAAGATTCAGGCGGTGGGAAAAGATTTGGCTTTTATGGAGTTTACATTTCCACCGAGAGACAATGGTACAAAGTATCTTAGAAATGGGGAAAACCTTTGGATATTTCTGCCAAAAGCAGACAGGACCGTGAAAATATCCGGACATATGCTGAGACAAAATATGATGGGAAGTGATATATCCTATGAAGACCAGACTGACAGAAGTCATCTTTCAGATCTTTATACTTCAAAGATATTAAAAGAAACAGACAGCTCTTATATCCTAGAGCTCATTGCAAATGAGGGTGAGGACACCGCTTATTACAGGAGAGTTATAGAGGTTGATAGGAAGAATTATATATTGATAAATTCCAAGATGTATGCAATGTCTGGAAAACTTCTAAAGGAGTTTTATGTAGACGATGCAATGTGGATAGGGGACAGATATTACATAACAAGATTTAGAATGGAGGACAAGATAAGGGAGGATTCTTATACAGAAATTATTTTGAGTAATATAGTAATCGATCCAGATATCTCAGAGACAGTATTTACACTGAAAAATTTAGAAAGAAGAAATTGAGTATATTGAATATAACGAAAGGTTCAGGAAATTCCTTGAACCTTTCGTTATATTTTGTTGTTTATTGTCTCTTTGAGGTATCCACTTTGTGGAGATGAAAAAACCTCTTCTGTTTTCCCCTCTTCTACTATGATGCCTTTGTTTATGACTATAACCCTGTCGGATATTATATTTATAAGGGGAAGGTTGTGAGATATCACGACACAGGTAACACCTGATTTTTGAAGTTCCAGTATGATATTTAATATCTCTCTCTGACTTACCAGGTCTAGGTTTGCAGTTGCTTCATCAAATATTATAACGTCTGGAAAAAGAGCCAAGGCTCTTGCAATGGCAACCTTTTGCCTTTCTCCACCAGAGAGTTCTCTAGGATACCTCTCTAGATAATCTTCCTTTAAACCTACTTTATTTAAAAGTTTTTTTACAAATCCATTGAAAGCGTTTTTTAGAATCAGCTTGTGAATAAAGGCACCCTCAAGAATCAGTTCTTTTAATTTCATTTTTGGATTAAGTGAGGAGTATGGATCCTGAAATATAAGCTGAACCTCTTTAGAGAAGATCTTTCTTTCCCTTGAGTTAAAAGATTTTATATCCTTTCCCTTATACAAGATCTCTCCTGTATATTTTTCGTTTAAAAATGTCATGGAGTTTGCCAGAGTGGATTTACCTCCACCGCTCTCTCCTAGTATTCCTAAAATCTCTCCTTTTTTCAAATGAAGATTTACGTGATCGAGGGCCTTAAATGATCCCTTGTTATACTCCACAGTGAGATCGTTTATTTCAAACAGCTTATTCATACTCTTTCCTCCTCAAACACTCTGGATGATACTGCCAGCATCTAATAATTCTGTTATCAATTTTTTTTTCATAGCCGACCTCCTCTGTGCAGATTTTCATTGCTTCGAAACAGTTTGGAGCAAAAGGACATCCTGCAGATTCAATATTTGTCTTTTTATACACAGGAATTTTTATTTTTTTCTTTTTGCATGAGGTTGTGAGCTCTGAAGATACCAGAAGCTTCGTATAGGGGTGAAGGGGGTCGTTTAATACATCTTTCCCCTCTTCTATAATTACTCCATTTTTGATAATAGCCATTCTGTCTGCTAAATTTCTGGCAAGATTCATGTTGTGGGTAATGAGTAGCACTCCGGTTTTACTTTTTTTCTGTTTCACAGAATTGATAATCATTCGAAAGTTGACTATATCAATGGCAGTAGTTACCTCGTCTAAAATCAAAATTTCTGGATCACAAATTGATCCCATGGCAAAGGCGGCTCTTTGTTTCATACCTCCGGAAAGTTCATGAGGAAAGGAAGAATAGGTTCTTCTTTTGTCCAAATTTAGTTTTCCAAGAGCTGTGTAGACCTTATCTAGGATGGATTTCTTTTTTTCAGATGTATGAATGTATAGGGGTTCTTCTATCTGAAATCCTGTACGAATTGTTGGATTGAAGGCATTCATTGAGTTTTGAAAAACTATTGAGATCTCTTTTCCCCGTATTTTTGAATATTCCTTGTCGCTTAAAGTATCTATTCTTCTGTTTTTAAATAGTATTTCCCCTCTATAAACATCCTGAAATCCCATTATGGTCCTAGCTAGAGTACTTTTTCCACTCCCAGATTCACCTACCAGGGCCACCACTTCACCTTTGTAAATATCCAGGCAAAGATTTTTTATCACTTCTTTTTCCCCTAGCTTTACAGAAAGATTTTTGACTTCTAGCAGTTTATCCATAGTATCCCCTCCAGTGGAGCCTGTGGCCATTAATTAATTTTTTAATACGCTCCCCCATATGGGTTATAATAAATATTACAGTTACCAAGACAATACTTGGAAATACTATCTGGTATGGGTAAAAGAAAAGGTTCTCCTGAGAGCCTGATATCAACATTCCCCAGGTAATATTTGGATATCCTAATCCCAGGCCCAAAATTTGCAGAAAAGCTTCTGCAAAGATATACTTTGGGATATTCATGATCACAGAAGCTGACAATATTCCTATTATATTTGGAAAAATATGGTTTTTTATCACCGAAAATGTAGAAGCGCCCATTAGTTTCGAGGCTTTTACATAATTTTCCTCTTTTAGATGTAGGACTTCACCCCTTATTATTCTTGCACTAGAAAACCAGCCTGTAAAGGTAATGGCCACAATAATTCCAAAAAGATTTCTTCCAAGGAAAATAGGGATTAGAGTGACTAGTACAAGGTAAGGTATAGAGGAAAAAATATCTAGAATTCTCATCATAAAATATTCAGTTTTACCGCCTACATACCCGGCTATAGCCCCATATCCTCCCCCTATAAATAATTCTATTAAACCTCCGGATATGGCTATAATCATTGATATTTTAGTTCCTTTTATGGTTCTAAAAAATATGTCTCTTCCAAGATCGTCTGTACCAAAAAGATGCTCTGAAGATGGAAACATATTCATTTCCAATTTGTTTTCAGAAAGGTGTTCCGGCAGTACAAAGGATAAAATAATAATAAAAATAATAAAGCTAAGCTCACATAGTAATATAGGGTCATAATTCTTTTTTTTGTTTTTAAAATATTTTTCATCAGAGAAATAATCTTTTAATTTATCAAATTTATCCATTTTTCCTCCTCAGTCTCGGGTCTGCAACCAGGAAAAGAAGTTCAGCAACATAGACAGAGATAATATAACTTATTGTGAAGATTAAAGTTGCCCCTAAAATCATGTTGTAGTCCCTGTTGTTTATAGAATCAATATATACAGTTCCAAAACCTGGAACTGAGAAAATACTCTCTATAACATAGAAACCTATAAAAATTCCAGCAATCTGTGGAAGAACAAGCGCTATCATTGGGAAAAGTGCGTTTTTCAAAATGTGTTTTTTTAAAAGAGACCAGTTGGTATTACCTTTGGCTCTTGCCTGAAGGACATAATCCTTGTGCAATTCTTCTAAAATTCCCTCTCTAAAATATTTTGCGTATATTCCCGCAGTGGAAATGGCGACACATACCACAGGAAGAAGGATATTTTCTCCACCGAGATCTAGGGTCGAAAGAGTCGTAAGTTTAACAACAAAGATATAATAAAGAAGTGTTGCCACTATAAAACTTGGAATGGAAACCATTAGGATGGACATAATTATCATTATATTCCTAATTAATCTGCTGTTGACAGTAATGCTTGCGATTCCGATCCATCCACCGATAAATATCCCTAAGATTATGCCTTTTATTCCTATTGAAAAAGATTTAACACCGTATCTTTTTATCTCGTCAATTACTTTTCTTCCTGGATAAATCATAGATTCTCCTAGGTCACGGTGGAAAAAAATATTTTTTGTAAAACTTACATATTTTTTTAAAATGGGTTCGTTAAGATTGTAATGTTCTAAATAATTTTCCTTAGATTGAGATTCGATATTCTTTCCAAGGTAAGATAAGGGGGTTCCTGGAAGGAATTCAAGCATAAAGAAGGTCAGGGTAAGCACAGTGAATAGGCTTATTATCATGTTTATGGTTTTTTCTATAATAAATTTTTTCATAGTTCCTCCAATATAAAAGTGGCAGTATCATACAATACCACCACTATTTTAAGTTATTCATTATTATTTTTCAACAAATACCTTTTTATAATCAGTACTGCCAAATGCCGAGACTACCAATCCCTTCAGATTTTTTTCATAAAAGATTCTCCTTTTTAAAAATGTCGTAGGAGCAATTACACCACTTTCAATCAATATTTGTTCTGCTTCTTTGAAATAGCTATATCTTTTTTCTTGATCTAGAGTTAGTGCAGCTCTTTTGATGAGTTCGTTATACTTTGTATTCTCCCATCCTGTGACAATGGAACCTTGATTACTTACAAAAGGCTCTAGAAAACTCGAAGGGTCATTATAATCCCCAAACCATCCCATTCCTGCAAATTCATAGTTTAAGGAAGTTACTTTTCCTTCAAAAATAGACCATTGAACAAACTCAGATCTCAGATTAATTCCTAAGGTTTCTTTGTACATCTGTGCCAAATACTCAGAATATTTTCGAGCCCATGTTGTGGTGCTTGGATTTAGAAAAGTTACACTTATATCTTCTGGGGATTTATTTATCCCGAGTTCCTTTAATCCCTCTATAAAAAGGGCTCTGGCGTCTTCTATATTTTCTTTTACAAAATCACCTCTTTTTTTTCTGTATTCCTCTTTCCCTATGCTTACCTTAGGGGGTACCCAACCATAGGCAGGCTCAAAAATGCCCCTGTATATAACTTCGGCCATCTCCTTACGTTTTATACCCATTGAAAACGCCCTTCTTATTTTTTCATTTTTAAAGAATTCTGATTTCTGATTGAAAAATAAAAAATTAGTGGCGGCACTGTATCCAGATACCTCTTTGAATCTTCCGCTTGCTATAAACTTATCTGCCCATTCTTTTTTAGATGCTTCAGCCATATCCGCCTGTCCTTTGAAGAGCATTGCCATTCTTACATTTTCATCCTTAATTATGTATACGTTGATATTGGATAGTTTCACAGAATCTCTGTCCCAGTAATTTTTGTTTTTGGATAATACTATCTTTTTTTCATGACTCCACTCTGTGGCCCTGTATGGACCGTTATAGATCATATTTTCTGCACTGCTTCCATAAGATGAGCCGTGCTTTTCTACGATATCTTTTCTCTGGGGTGACATAACAGTCAGATTTGTAAGCTGGATAAAATAGGGTGTTGGATTTTCTAGTTCTATAAGAAGTGTTTTACTGTCTAGAGCCTTTACCCCTACACTTTTTTGAGAGATCTTCCCGCCATTGTATTTCTCTGCATTTTTTATTGGGTAAAGTAAGTATGCCATGGGAGAAGCTGTTTTTGGATTGAGGCTTCTTTTTATACCATATTCAAAATCTTCTGCAGTGACTTTTTTACCATCGTCCCAATAATAGTCTCTTAGAGAAAAAATCCATTTTTTCCCATTTTCTTCTACCCTCCATGAAACTGCTCCAGCTTTTTCTGGAATCTCTTCCCCTTTAGAATTTATTGAGGTTCTGGTGAGCCCCTCCATTGTATTTTTAAGGAGTTCTACAGAATAATTGTCCGCTGCTTTTGATGGATCAAGAGTTTTGGGTTCATAATTGAAAAAAATATTGATCTCATCTTTAACTGGTTTTTTAGAGGGATTCTCTATGGACTCTGATAAAGGATTAAAAAGTAATATTAAGGGTATTGAAATTATTAAAAAGATTAAGAATATTATTATTTTATGAGCCTTCTTCATGTTTAAATAAGTCTCCTTCTTATTTGAATTTTGTTTATATCCACTATGATATTCTATTTTTTAAATTTTTACAAATAAAATAAAATAAAATCATGTTTGTAGATACTTTAAACCACTATATACAAAAGGTTTAAAAAGGAATAAAATCGTATTATATTCTCTAATTGAGAATTTGAACCTTAGGTGACACCTACTTGACATATAAAGAAAAATATGTTAAAAAAATATTAGCACTCATTATAAACAACTGCTAACAAGGGGGATGGAAATGTCTAAAGAAACTTTAAATTTTCAAACGGAGACCAGTGAGCTTTTAAATTTGGTAATTCACTCGATTTATACCCACAAGGAGATTTTCTTGAGGGAGTTGGTTTCAAATGCAAGTGATGCCATAGATAAGCTTAAATTTTTATCTATAACTGATAAAAATCTTTTAGATGGAGACCAAGAGTTCAAAATAGAGATTTCAATGTCAAAGGATAAAAATATGTTAAAAATATCTGATAATGGAATAGGAATGAACCACGATGAACTGATCAGTAATTTAGGAACCATTGCCAGGTCAGGATCAAAGGCCTTTATGAATGCCCTAAAAGAATCTAAGAAACAGTCTGATTTAGAAATAATAGGGCAGTTTGGTGTAGGTTTTTATTCTGCATTTATGGTAGCTGATAAAATCACTGTAGTGACTAGGAGAGCTGGTGAAGAAAAAGCTTACAAGTGGGAATCTGACGGAAAGAACACATTTATAATAGAGGAAGTGAAAAAAGAAAAAAGAGGAACCGAGATAACTCTCCACATAAGAAAAGATGAAGAAAATCCAAATGATGAATATATGGAAGAGTATAAGATAAGAGAACTTGTAAAAAAATATTCAGATTATGTAAGATATCCTATAAATCTAGAAGTAGAAAAAAAGGAAGGGGATAAGAAAGTAAAAAGCATGGAAACATTAAACTCCATGGTCCCAATCTGGAAAAAGAACAAAAATGATGTAACTGAAGAAGAATACAATGAGTTTTATATGTCAAAATTTCATGACTGGGAAAAACCTCTTATGAACATTCATATAAAGGTAGAGGGTAATATAGACTACACAGCGCTTCTTTATATCCCGTCTAGAACACCTATGGATTTTTATACCAAGGACTATGAAAAAGGACTTCAATTATACACTAAGAATGTATTTATTATGGATAAATGTAAACAACTTGTACCAGATCATTTTAGATTTATAAAGGGACTTGTGGATTCTTCTGATTTCTCTCTCAATATATCAAGAGAGATCTTACAGCAGGATAGACAGCTTCAGAGTCTAGGTAAAAATATACAGAAAAAGATCCAAAGAGAATTGGAAAACCTATTAAAAGATGACAGAAAAAAATACGAACTTTTCTGGGATGCCTTTGGCATGGATATAAAAGCCGGTATTTATAGTGAATATGGTTTGTATAAAGACTCCCTTAAAAATCTTTTGATTTTCCACAGCACTTTTAGTGACGATAAAACCACTCTTTCTGAGTATGCAGAGAGAATGACTGAGGATCAGAAAGAGATCTATTATGTCTCAGGAGAAGATCTTGAATCACTGAAAAAAATGCCTCAGATGGAAGCGGTAAAGGAAAAAGGTTATGAAGTTCTTTTCTTAAATGAGCGTGTAGACGAGTTTGCTATAAGGACTTTGATGGAGTTTGATGGAAAGCCTTTTAAATCTGTTACTGAATCCAACTTAGACCTTGAAGATGAGATGGAAAAAAAGATGTTAGAAGAGAGGGAAGGAGAGAATAAAGAGCTTTTAGATGAGATTCAAAAAGCATTAAAAGATAAAATTTCCAAGGTGAAACTGACAACCAGGTTGAAATCAAGTGCAGTTTGCTTGGTGAGCGGGGAAAATGGTATCTCTTTTGAGATGGAGAGAGTTATGAAGGATATTCCGGGACAGGAACATTCTATAAAAGCCGAGAGGATTCTTGAAATAAATCCGTCACACAATCTCTTTAAGGCCTTGAAATCAATATTTGAAAAATCCCCTGAGGAGATGAAAGAGTATGCGGATATTCTCTACAATCAGGCACTTCTTGTAGAGGGGTTCCAGTTAGAGGACCCTGTGGAATTTTCCAATAAAATAACGAATCTTTTGATAAAAGCATCAAAATAGAGGGCAGACCCCCTGTGGGTCGCCCTCTGCTTTTTACTTTTCATCGATTATAAGTTCATTCAAAGTTCTTTTGGGTACATAGTGAACATTGTTTTCATCTCTGTAATAATTGATGTTTTCGTCCTTTACATCTACAATTTTTATTTCTTCAGCAGGCTCTCCTAACGCAACTATGAGCTCTACCTGGTAATCTTCAGGAACATTCATAGCCTCTTTTACTTTATTTTTGTCAAAATTTCCGATCATACATCCCCCATAACCCATCTCCGTGGCTTTTAACATAATGTTTTGAGCAGCGATTCCTATATCACAATAAAGAGACTTCTCAGGAAGGGGAAGCTTTTTATCACTACACATAAGAACGTATGCTGCAGGACTCTCTGCCTCAGAAGGATTCCAACTCAGAAGACCTGCCCAATGGGTAAGTGGGAATAGTTTTTTTAAGTTGTTCTCATTGATTACAGTTATATACTTGATTCCCTGCAGGTTTCTGCTAGCACCGGATAATCTGGCACATTCCATTATCTCTTTTATCTCTTCTTGCGTTATTCTTTTTTCTCCGAAACTTCTCACAGACCTGGTATTTTTAATTAAATCATAGATCATAATTTTACCTCCTGTTTTTTATTTGTCATTATTTATTATAGAAAAACTGTTTTTCTTTTTCAAGAAGAATATTTGAACGGATTTATCTGTATGTTTACTTTTCTAAACTGGGGTGAGTCCGGATTTTTATATTTCAATAATAAAATTATAAATCAAAAAAATCTCTCCAAAAAGAGATTTTATATATTTTGAGAAATTTTTTCAGTTTGATTGCTTGAGTTGTTCTGTGTGATGTTGTATATGGAAATTAGCATTACAAAGACACTTATCCACTGCACAGGACTTAGTATATTACCATTGAAAATATAATCAAATAATATGCTAGATATAGGGAAACATAGTTCGCACATTGTGGCAACATTTGCTTTTATATACCTCAAACCTTTGTAATAAAGTAGTATCGCACCACTTCCGCTGGTTAGTCCTATTGCTGAAAAAATAATCCAGTGTGTTTTTGTAGTAGCAGAGATTCCAGCAAGACTCCCTGTATATAATGCTATGAAAAACATTATAAAGCTAGTAAAAGCGTATCTTAAGTACAAGACAGTTCTGAAAGATGAATTTTCCAAGACTTTTTTACCAAATACCGTACCGCTTCCAAAGGAGAATGCAGCAAGAAGGGATAAAAAACTGGCCTTTAAAATATTTCCCCCATCTGTTATTTCAGGAATATGAAATTCAAAAGTAAGGAAATACCCTGCCACTAAAGAAAGTACAGACCACAGGATGAAATTTTTACCTATTTTTTCTTTTAAAATAAATCTTGCCAGGATTATTGCAAAAACAGGTTGAAGTTTTTGCAAAAGTGTTACCACAGTAAGGTGTTTAAAGTTGACTAGAAACAGCGCTTTTACAATAGCCAAAGTTCCTATGGAGCCACCGAAAAGAGCGATTAGAAAAAGGTAGATCAGATCTTTTTTAGGTATATTTGTAGACGATTTCATCTCTTCTTTTCCAAATAAAATAGACATAGCTATAAATGGCAGCAGGTGTAGAATGAAAACAACCAGCGGTACACTGAGAGTATAGAGTCTAGGGGTTAGTACTACACCATCAAATCCCCATAAGACCGCTGCACTGCAGATAAATAGAGCACTGATTATTTCTTTGCTTTTGTAAGATCCCATATGTCCCTCCATTAAATAAAAAACCCCTATAAAAGGGGCTTATAATTTCAAAAACAGCACTGAATAAAAATGCCGTGACCTCTATCCTATCCAGACTTTCACTGTCGGTTTCGGAATTTCACCGAATCAAGGCAAAAGCCTTAGCGGACTGTACCACCGGTAGGGAGTTGCACCTCGCCCCTAAAGAACTTTATATTTTTTTTGATTATATCATTAGTGATATTCTTTGTCAAAGTCAATCGAAGGCCAAAAACAGGTTGACAAGGGTTCTAAATAAATGTACAATATTTTAATATAAAAATTATTTTTTTTGGAGAAGTGAATATGAGGTTTATAAGAAAAAAGTATGAAAATATAATAATAATAATTAGCTCTCAGGTGTGGACTGTTTAAAAACTCCAGTTTTTAGCATAAAAGTTCAGACCTCATTTTGATACAAACCAGAAGAGGCCTGAGCTTGAGAGTATAAAATATACACTGAGCTTGAGCCGTATAGGTTTAAGCTCTTTTTATTTTATAGGTTTTCGTATTCGGATCTAAGAAAATAACTAAATTGATGCAAGTTCGTATGGGGAGGGAATTATGGCTGTAGTACTAGAGGATGTAAGAAAGGCATATAATACTTTGAAGGGATCTGTGAAAAGAACGGCGTTAGCTGACTGTCCAGCTTTAAGTGAAATCACGGGAAATGAAGTGTATCTTAAACTTGAAAATCTTCAGAAGACAGGTTCTTTTAAGATAAGAGGTGCTCTGAATAAAATATCAAACCTTACTGAAGAGGAAAAATCAAAGGGGGTAATAGCCTCTTCTGCAGGGAATCATGCTCAAGGGGTGGCTCTAGGAGCAAAAGCGATGGGGATCAAGGCAACAATAGTAATGCCTAAGAATGCCCCTCTCGCAAAAATATCTGCAACCAGGAGCTATGGTGCAGAGGTAATTCTTCACGGTCCTGTATATGATGACGCCTACGAAAAAGCCTGTGAGATACAGGGACAAACTGGGGCTACATTTGTCCATCCCTTTGATGATGAGTGTGTTATTGCGGGTCAGGGGACAATCGGACTAGAGATTCTAGAAGACCTTAAAGACGTAGACGCCATTGTTGTTCCTGTAGGTGGAGGCGGGCTTCTAGCAGGGATAGCAGTAGCGGTGAAATCAATAAATCCCAATATAAAAGTCATAGGTGTAGAGGCATCTAATGCTGCATCTATGAAATCAGCCATTCAAAAGGGTTATGTTCACGAGATAAAGACCAACTCTACAATAGCTGACGGTATAGCGGTTAGAAAGGCTGGGGATCTGACTTATGGTCTGATCAAAGACTATGTAGATGAGATAGTTACCGTTACTGAGTCTGAGATAGCCCAGGCAATATTATTTTTGATAGAAAAAAACAGAGTTGTAACCGAGGGTGCAGGTGCAGCATCACTGGCTGCTGTAATTTCTGGGAAACTAGAGATGACTGGTAAGAAGATAGTGTCTATAATTTCCGGTGGAAATATTGATGTAAACTTCATGGAGAGAATATTAAATGAAGCCCTTATAAAAGAGGGGAGAAGATTTAGATTTAGAGTTGATATACCTGACAGGGCAGGTGCTCTCCAGGATCTTCTTAAGGGGATAACCAATCAGAATGCAAATATAATTCAGATATATCAGTCTATGTTTAGAGAGAATCTGGAAATTGGGAAATATGAGATGGATCTTGTGATCGAGTGTGCTGACATGGAGCATAGAGAGATAATAAAAAGAGAGCTTATAGATGCAGGATATGACATATATTGAAAAAATTAAATATCTAAAATTATAAGAAATAAAAAAGCCTCCATCCACATGAATGGAGGCTTTTTGGTACAGATAAGATTTATCAGACTATTAAGCGAGCTTTTATAAAGTTTATATGATCATTTCATGCTCTGTACCGTGTGAGGTTTTTTTATCCAATAAATCCTTTGCTGTAAAAATTTAAATTATTGAGCTTTTTTTTCTTGAGCTTTTTCTTTAGTTTTCTCTTTAGCAACTTTAAGATTATTTATTTCGTTGAATTTTTCAACACCGTAGTAAGCTCTTAGGTACATCTCTCTAAGTTCTTTCATAAGAGGGTATCTAGGATTTGCACCTGTACATTGGTCATCGAAAGCATCTTCAACCATTTGATCGAGTTTTCCTAAGAACTCCTTCTCAGAGATTCCGTAGTCAGCTATAGTAGCTTTTATACCGATCTCTTCTTTAAGGTTTCTTATAGCTGCTCTTAGAAGCTTGGTTTTCTCTTCAGGAGTTTCATTTCCTTTTGTAAGACCTAAATAGTCAGCAGCTTTTGCATATCTGTTCTTAGCATTTGGATATTTATATTGAGAGAAACCTGCCATTTTAAGTGGTTTATCAGTAGCATTAAATCTGATTACTTCATCTAGTAAAAGAGCATTTGCAGTTCCGTGAGGAAGATGGAATGCAGCACCTAGTTTGTGAGCCATTGAGTGACACACACCAAGGAATGCATTTGAGAATGCCATACCAGCGGCACAAGATGCATTTGCCATTTTTTCTTTAGCTTTTTTAGCTTTTGCTCCGTCTCTTACTGACTCAGGAAGATATTTTAATGTAAGTCTCATAGCTTCCAATGCCAGAGGGTTTGTGAAATCAGATGCAAGTATAGAAGCATATGCTTCTACAGCGTGTGTCATTACGTCTATTCCTGATGCAGCAGTAAGACCTGCCGGCATAGAAAGCATTAATTGTGGATCAACTACAGCTACGTCAGGAGTAAGCTCGTAGTCTGCTAGGGGATACTTGATTCCTGTCTTGTCGTCTGTGATAACGGCAAATGGAGTGACCTCAGAACCAGTACCTGCAGATGTAGTTACAGCCCAGAATTCAGCCTTTCCACCCATTTTAGGGAACTGTACTATTCTTTTTCTGATGTCCATAAATGTCATGGCAAGATCCTGGAAATCTACTTCAGGATGCTCATACATTACCCACATAATTTTGGCAGCATCCATAGGAGAACCTCCACCAAGTGCGATGATTACGTCAGGCTGATAATTTTGCATCATTTCAGCACCTTTTCTCACTGTAGAAAGAGTAGGGTCAGCTTGTACATCAGAGAATATTCTGAAGTCTACACCTATCTCTTCAAGAATTTTAGTGATGTGATCTGTGTAACCTAGTGAAGCAAGTACTGAATCTGTAACGATGACAGCTTTTTTCTTTCCTTGAAGCTCATTTAAAGCCACAGGAAGAGAACCGTATTTGAAGTAAACTTTTTCAGGGACTCTGAACCAAAGCATGTTTTCTCTCCTTTCAGCTACAGTTTTTACGTTGATAAGGTGTTTAACTCCTACGTTTTCAGAAACTGCATTTCCTCCCCAGCTTCCGCAACCAAGAGTAAGTGATGGAGCTAGTTTAAAGTTGAATACATCTCCGATAGCACCTTGTGCTGCAGGCATGTTTATAAGAGTTCTTCCAGTTTTCATTGTTTTTGCGAATTTAGATATTTTCTCAGCTCCGTCTAGCTCGTCAACATAAAGAACAGAAGTATGTCCCATTCCACCTAATTCTATTAGTCTGTCAGCCTTTTTAAGAGATTCATCGAATGACTTTGTTTTGTAAAGAGCTAATACAGGAGAAAGCTTCTCGTGAGAGAAAGGCTCTTCTAATTCTACTGACTCGACTTCTCCTACAAGTACTTTTGCATCCTCAGGAACATTAACTCCTGCCATTTTTGCGATCTTATATGCAGATTGTCCCACGATATCTCCGTTTAAGTGACCATCTATTACGATTGTTTTTCCTACTTTGGCGATTTCATCTCCCTTTAGGATATAGGCTCCTCTGTCAGCTAATTCTTTTTTAATTTCTTCGTAAATGTTTTCTGTTGCAATTACAGCTTGCTCAGATGCACAGATTACTCCGTTGTCGAAAGTCTTAGAAAGAAGTATTGAGTTTACCGCCATTTTGATATGAGCAGTGTCATCAATGATTACAGGAGTGTTTCCTGCCCCTACCCCTATAGCCGGTACTCCTGAAGAGTAAGCTGCTTTTACCATTCCGGGTCCACCTGTTGCAAGGATAAGGTCTGCAGATCTCATAAGTATATTAGAAGCCTCTATTGAAGGCTCTTCTATCCATCCTATAATATTTTCTGGAGCTCCTGCCTTTACAGCTGCATCTTTTATTATTCTAGCAGCTTCAATTGTTGCTTTTTTTGCTCTCGGATGTGGAGAGAAGATGATAGCATTTCTAGTTTTCAAAGCGATAAGAGCCTTGAATATAGCTGTAGAAGTAGGATTTGTAGTAGGTACGATTCCTGCGATTACTCCGATAGGTTCAGCTATTTTAGTTATCCCATAAGAAGCATCTTTTTCTATTACTCCGCATGTTTTAACGTCTTTATATTGGTTGTAGATATATTCAGATGCAAAGTGGTTTTTTATAACCTTATCTTCCATGATACCCATTCCAGTTTCTTCAAAAGCCATTTTTGCAAGTTTAATTCTTGAAGCATTGGCAGCCAGTGAAGCCTCTCTGAAAACTTTGTCCACCTGCTCCTGAGTAAAAGTTGAGTATTGTTTTTGAGCTAATCTTACATTTTGAATAGTTTGTTCGATTGTCATAATATCCCCCTTTATAAAATATAATTTTATTTGCTATTTATTTTGTGAAAAAAATATTTCTTTGTTAAATGGTACACCTTAGTGAAAAAAATGTCAAGTAAAAAGATTAAATTTTAATCTTTTATTTTGCAAAATAAATTTCAGGTAAAGTCTTAATAAGAATAGAGGATTAAGTAGTTTTTGATATTTTAAAATTAATTTTTGATCAGTTTGTAATCTGTAAAAGATCAAAAAAAGGCCTGAGGGACCAAGGTGGAAGTCGGACAGTTATTGTGAAAAAATACACATTTAGATTAAGAATATTATAAAATCTAATATTTTCAGGGTATTTAAAAGTTGAATTTAACTAATATAAAAGGAAAAATATTTAAATGACCTAATTTAAATATTGTATAGTAGTTCAGATAGTTTTTAATGGACGAAATAGATTTTAGATTAAGATATTTTAATTTGAGTTGTATTTTTAAGTGGTGTAAGATTAGTTGAATTAATGTATGAGGAGGCCACTCAATGAAAAAAATTATGTTTATTTTTATGTTGCTCATAAGTATGACCTCATATTCTCAGTTGGGGTACAACTATCCCTTCAAGGACCCGTACATAGCAACAGTAATAGGAAGTTCCAATATGATGACAAGTGGTGTAAGTGAGGAAGTCCCAAGGCGGGAATATACGCTTGAAGTGAAACCAGATCAGAAGCCACCAAGACATTTGTGGTATCATAAGGGGTTTCAGTTTTCTCTCGTAAAGCAGAATCATAAGGCTCCACTGATATTTCTTGTAGCAGGTACGGGGACCTCTTATTCCTCCTGGAAAATGAAAAGTTTTGAAAGGATATTTTATGATGCCGGATTTCATGTCATATCTATCTCATCACCTGTAAATCCAAATTTTTTAGTTACAGCATCAAATATAAAAATGCCAGGTGTTTTGTTTAATGATAGTCACGATGTGTACAAAGTTATGAAAGATATTCATAAAAAGATAGAAGATAAAGTAGAGTTTGAGGAGTTTTATCTCATGGGCTATAGTCTTGGAGGAACCCAAGCTGCCTATGTAACTATGCTTGATGATGAAGAGAAGTATTTTAATTTTAAAAGGGTACTCATGGTTAATCCTGCGGTAAACCTTTTTGAATCAGCAAAGATATTAGATGACATGCTAGACAATAATATCCCCGGAGGCAGAAAAAATGTAGGCCAGTTTCTAGAAAAAATCTATAGAGAGATAGGAAAGCATATCAAAGGTGATAATGTAGAGGTAACTGAAGATACAATTTATGATTCCTTCAAAGACAATTATCTTTCTCAAAAAGAACTAGCAGCACTTATAGGTATAGCATTTAGAATAACTGCCATTGATGTAAATTATCTAGGTGATGTCCTAAACAAAAGGGGAGTGTATGTTCCAAAAGATAAAGAAATAGGTAAATTTGAGTCATTAGAGCCTTACATGAATAAGATTAATTTTGCAAGTTTTACTGAATATGTAATAAATGTAGCCTACCCTTATTATGCAGAGATATATGAAGGGCTCACTTTAGAAGAACTCATAGCAAAGACGGATATACATGAGATAGAGGATTATTTACTAAGAAGTGAAAAAATTGCTATGGTAACAAATGAAGACGAGCTTATACTGACTCCAGATAATTTAAAATTTTTAAAAGAAACTTTTGAAGGAAGAAGTATAATTTATCCTAGAGGTGGGCATTGCGGAAATATGTACTATACAACAAATGTTGAAAATATGGTCAGATACTTTCAAGAGGGGGTGCTGACCAATGAAGATTAAATATTTTATAATAATTATTTTAATTATATTTGGAGTTTCGTGCAGCTCAGCAAGAAAAAAACCGCAATCAAAGGAGAGTGCACGTATCCTGAAGATGGAAGAAAACAATGAAAATTATTTCACGGCTTATGATCCATGGGAACCATTTAACAGAAGGGTATATTATTTTAATGCAAAATTTGACGAATATATTTTTCTTCCTGTTGTAGAGACATATAAGTATGTCACACCAAATTTTATAGAAACGGGAGTACACAATTTTTTTGGTAATCTTAGTGAGATCAAGACTTTTATCAATTCATCACTCCAGTTAAAAGCCAAGAAAAGTCTTGTAACATTTAACAGGTTTGCAATCAATAGTACTTTTGGGATTTTTGGTGTCTTTGATCTAGCTTCTCAGGTAGGGCTAGAGAGGTATAAAGAGGATTTTGGTCAGACTCTGGCTTATTATGGCGTGAAACCTGGACCTTATTTGATTCTTCCTCTTTTAGGACCTAGTACCTTGAGGGATGCTACTGGTCTGGGTGTGGACACGATAGTTCAAAATTATGCAGACCCCTTGAAGTTGGGAGAGGCTAGTAGAAATGACCCAGAATTCTTGGCATCTAACTCTATAGACAGTAGAAGTAATGTAGAGTTTAGATATTACAGAACAGGTACCCCTTTTGAGTATGAATATTTGAGATTTCTTTATATTAAAATCCGAGAAATACAGGGTCAAAATTAATAATTGGTTTTAACTTAAGGCTCAAGCTCTGTTTAGGAGTTTGAGTCTTTTAAATTTTTAGGAATTGAAGGATTTATTTTGTTTATTACAACTACTTGACTGTGAAACTGTTGTATAGTTTATAATAAACCTGTGAATTAAAAAAAAATTTGATTTTTTGTGAAAAAGTGGACAACAAGCTTTAACTGTTTTGAACTTGAATACATTAATACTGAGTGGGAGGTTATTTATGAAAAGACGGATTCTTGTATTTTTTTTAACGTTTGGGACGTTTCTGATGTCCTTTGGAAAAGAGATAGGTATAGGGGTTATATATGGTGACCAATCCAAGGAACTTAACAAATATCAGAAAATTATATTGGAAAGGGAGCTTGCCAAAACCTTTGAAAATACTCAGTTTGATCCGGTAATAAAAAAAGAGATTGTTGTTTCTCGTAGAGATATAAAAACTACAGTGGCTAGACTTCAGAATGATACCAGTGTAGATGTTATTATATCTCTTGATATAAATTCATCTGAAAAAATTGCCGGTGGCCTTAATAAGCTTGTCCTGGCACCACTCTCTTATGGTGTTATCGGAGATGCTAAAAATTTGAATACAATTTCCACAGATTATAATCTGAAAGAGATTGTAGCTCTATTGAACGAAATCAGAAATATAAAAAAAATAGGAATAGCATATTCTGAGGGCTTTAAAAAATCAGCTAGTAAGTACAAAGAAAACTTAATATTCCGAAATATATTTGCCGATAAAGACATAGCAATTATAAATCTAGATCAGTCTGATGATAAGGTTGAAACAGAGATATCAGGAAATGATGGATTAATAATACTTTCAAATAAAAATCCGATTCTACATAAATCTATCAGAAAAATTTCTGAAAAAGGGATACCTAGCTTCTCGATGTTCTTTGATGTTGAAAACAGTGAAGGGATTTTGATGGGTTACTCTTCAAAAGATGAACAGGAAAGAAGAATACGTGCAGCAGCAGTAAATCTCTTGAAATATTATGAGGGAAGGGATTTTTCTGAATTGACTACAAAGTTAGACTCGAAAAGCTTGAATATTTTTATAGATTATAGGATAGCGAAGCTTTTAGATTTTTATCCTAGTGATTTACTATCTGAAAAGATAAGAATGGTAAATGAATCGGGAAAAGGTACAGTGAGACTTAGCCTAGAGGAGGCTTTAAATAAACTTTTTGAAAATAACCCGGAGTTAAAGTCAAAAGAGCAGGATGTGGTCTCAAGCACTTATGATATAAAGAAAGCTAAGGCTGCCATAAGGCCAAGTCTGACTGCAAATTTAGACTATGATAAGCAGGATAATACGAGAGCTAGACTTTTTTCTACAGGTGCGGAGAATTCACTGCAGGCCGGAGCAAAAATAAGTCAGGTGCTTTATGATGAAAGCGCTTTTTCAAATATAACAATTCAAAAGAGAATTTATGATTCTGTAAAAGAGGAACTCAGAAATAAAGAACTCAGTCAGATTCAGAGTTTAATTGAAGCTTATCTAGCGGTATTAAAATCTGATTTAAGTTTTGAAATAGAAAAATATAATATGAATCTTGTAAAACGATATTTGAATCTTGCAAAAACTAAATACAGCATCGGAATCGGCGGACCTGAAGATGTATATCGTTTTGAAAGTGAACTGGCAGACTCTACGACTAATCTCGAGGATGTAAGAAGCGATATGTTGTCTTATAACTCGGAACTTAACAGACTTTTGAATAATTCGATGGATACCTATTTTATTCTTGGTGAGGAAGGGATTGGAAATATCATCGGCCTTTATATTTTTGAAAATTTTGAAAATGAACTGAATAAACCTTGGAAATTTGATGAAGTAAAAAATTATTTCATTGAGCAGGGACTAAAGAATTCTCCTGAAATAAAAAGTATAGATGCTAGGATAGCAGCAAAGGAGAGAGAGCTTAAAGCTGCAAAAAGAAAAAGATACGTTCCTACTATCAAAGCGAGTGGAAATTATGATAGAGACGTTGTAGATCCTTGGGGCACAGGTTCTGACAATTCTGATTCAGACGAGTACTGGAATATAGGAGTTGGATTTTCTATTCCTATCTACAAAGGCGGAGAACTTTCCTACGACAAAAGGCAGATAGAATCAGAACTGGAAAAGCTCAAGTTTGACAGAAAAACTAAGGTTTCTGAGATTTCAAAAAATATATCGAGTCAGTATGCAAAAGTTTCGGCAAGCTATAGAAAAATAAAGTCGGCGGAGAAATCGGCAGAGGCTTCGATGAAAAACCTAGAACTTCAGACGGAGCTCTATATCAAAGGGAAAATAACTATCACTGATATGCTCGATGCAAGAAACAGCCTTATAGGGGCAGAACAGAAAAAGACATCTGTAAAATTTGATTTTTTCATCTCTCAGGCTAAATTGGAAAAATTGTGTGGAAAATATTATTTTGAAAATAACGAAAATGAAAAAGAGTATATAAAAGAGAGTATTAAAAATCTAATTACATCAAAGTAGGGGGCCGTATCAATGAAAAAAGTTTTAATTTCTATATTTATAATCCTTGTCCTGGCAGCTTGTGGAAAGGAAAAAGATCAAGAGGTCCAAAGAGAGAAAAAGCCGAGGTCAGTAAGATATATTGTGGCAGAAGATAAAAATTCTGAATTTCAGAGAGTATTTGCAGGAAATATCATCTCTGAAACTGAGTCGAATTTGAGTTTCAGAGTTTCCGGAACGATAATAAAGAAATATGCAAAGTTGGGTGATTATGTAAAGAAAGGGCAGGTTTTGGCAGAGCTAGACAATGAAGACTATAAACTAGAAGTGGAAAATGCCGTAGCACAGTACGAAAGCAGCAGGGCTAAACTTACAGAGGCAGATGCTCAGATTAAGAGTTCAAGGGCATCACTTATGAAGTCAAAAAACGAATATGCCCGTATCGAAAAGTTATATTATGACGACAACGTATCCAAAAGTCAGTATGATTCATCTAAGGCGGACAGGGATGTAACAGAGTCTCAGATGTCACAGTTTGAAGCCTATAAAAAATCGGCCCAGTCGAATCTAAAAGCCAGTGAGATGCAGCTAGCTCAGAGTAAGCTTAGACTTTCATACACCAAGCTCGTAGCACCTGAGAGCGGGTTTATAACATCTGAAGGAAAAGAGGAAAATGAAACTATTTCTTCGGGAACTCCAGTTTATACAATGAGTTTGGGAGAAAAACTGCAGACGGAAACATTTATTCCTGAAACCCTTATAGGGTTTTTGGAAAAAGGACAAAAGGTCACTGTGGAAATAACTGCCCTGCCTGGGAAAACTTACACTGGTGAGATCAGAGAGATAGGAACATCTTCAGCTGGATACGGGAATACCTTTCCTGTGAAAATAGAACTTCTTGAAAAAGATGACTTTATAAAACCTGGAATGTCCTCAAAAATAAGTTTTGAGCTAAATCAAGATAGTAATGAATATAGGATGATAATTCCTGTGAGTGCTTTGGATCAGAATCCAGCCGGAGAAAAGTATGTATACATAGTAAAAGAGATAAAAAATGGGATTGGAAGTGCAATTAGATCAATAGTAACAATAGGGGATATAACCACTGATGGAGTGGAGATATTTAGCGGAATTAAATCTGGAGACTATGTTATAACTTCTGGAGTGACTCAGATAACAGATGGGCAAGATGTTGCCGTATCTTTAAAGGAGGAAAATTAGATGGATATTACTAATTTTTCCATAAAAAATAGAGCAACCATAATAATTTTGTATGTTCTGGTTGTCTTTGCAGGGATAAATACTTTTAAGAATATGCAAAAGGGAGAGGACCCTCCCTTTACAATAAAAACATCCACGATAACTACCCAGTGGCCAGGAGCTACAGCTGAGCAAATGGCTGAACTTGTTGGAGATAAAGTAGAAGAGGTTGTCCAAGACATAGAAGAATTAGATTTTGTAGAGACTAAGAATTCTCCTGGACTTTCTACGACTTATGTAAATATAAGGCCCGAATACAGGGATCTTCAACCGATCTGGGATAATCTCAGAAAAAAGGTAAAATACAATTTAGAGCCTTATCTTCCTAGTGGGACAACTGTTCCAAATGTAAATGATGAGTTTGGTGATGTATTTGGATCGGTTATTATGGTCACAGGAGATGGATATACTTATCATGAATTAGCTGTAATCGCTGAAGAATTAAGGGAACATATTTTGAAAAAAGTCCCTGAAGCAGGAAAAGTTCATGTTTATGGAAATCAGCAGGAAAAAGTCTATCTTAATTTTGATCCTGCAAAATTAGCACAACTTGGAATAACCTCCTCAGACATAAAAAATGCCCTTATGGGAAGGAACAAGGTATCTTCCTCTGGAAATATAGTTATAGGGAACGATAAGATGACTCTTAACACTAGCGGAGATTTCAAGAGTATAGAGGAAATAGGAGATACTGTAATAAACAAACCTGGGAGTATAGGGATTGTCTATTTGAAAGATATAGCAGAGATAAAGAGAGGATATGTAAATCCTGCAAATTATCTTACAAGATTTAATGGAAAAGAATCCATAGGAGTAGCGGTATCACTGAAAGATGGTATGGATGATATAAAATTAGGGGAACATCTAAAAGAGTATGTAACAACCTTGGAAAACAAGTATCCTATAGGTGTTAATTTTGATTTTGTAGCTTATTCTTCTCAAAGGGTAGAAGATAAGATAAACTCTTTTGTGAGTAATCTAGCACAGGCGATAGTGACAGTCCTTATTGTAATGCTAATCTCTTTGGGGCTCAGAACAGGACTGATAGTGGCTTCTCTCATACCTACATCGATAGCAATGGCCTTTATTATAATGCCCCATTACGGAGTAAACCTGGATCAGATGTCTCTTGCTGGATTGATAATAGCATTGGGAATGTTAGTTGATAATGCCATTGTAATGAGCGAGAGCATAATGGTGGCCATGGAAAAGGGGAAATCAAGACTTGAAGCATGTCTTGGGTCTGCACAGCAGCTTAAGATACCTCTTCTTATGTCATCACTGACAACTGTTGCAGCCTTTACACCTATTTTTCTAATTGAAGAATCTATGGGAGAATATGTAGGTCCTATGGCAAAGGTGGTAGTTTTTACACTGCTTTCATCTTGGCTTGTCGCCATGACACTTGTACCTCTCCTATGCTTTATTTTCTTAAAGGTAGACCACAAGGAGCACGAATACAAGAGCCTTACATATACCAGTTATAGAAAAATACTGCTTTTTGCTTTGAAACATAAAGTAATAACTATAATTTTTGCAGTTGGAATGTTCTCCATGGGAATATTTTTGTTTAGATTTACAGGGAATGAATTTATGCCTGAATCGGACCAGAAAATAATGCTTACAACTCTAAGGCTCCCTAAAGGATCGTCTATTGAAGCCACAGAAAAAGCAGCAAAGGATTTGGATGAATATATCCGTGAAAATCTACAGGTTCCAGATAAGCAACTTAAAGTGGGATTTTTTAAGGATATTATAAGTGGATTTACAATAAGAGAATACGAAAAAGATGGGATACTAAACTGGGGAACATTTATAGGGGGAGGAGCCCCGAGATTTGTACTAGCCTATTCTCCCGAGGCGTCTTCCGCTGAATACGCCTATGTGATATACAATAGTACAACTCATACCATCATTCCGAAAATGTCTGAAAAAATAGATAGTTATATGAAAGACCTCTATCCGGATCTCGATATTTCTACCAAGAAAATGAAAACTGGACCTTCATCTGATAGAGATGTGGAATATAGGTTATCAGCAGACAATTTGGAAGAACTTTTTGAAAAGATAGAAATAGTGCAGTCTAAGCTGAGTTCAGTTCCAATAGCGAAAAACGTAACCAATAGCTGGAAAAATCAAGTCAAGAAATTAACTCTAAATATAGACCAAGAGAGAGTTAGAAAAGCTGGACTTACAACAGAAGATGTTTCAAACTCTATGGCTGTAAATTTAGAAGGTTTGGCTATAGGAACTTATAGAGAACCTAATTCTCCATTGACAGACAAATCTATCCCAATTGTGTTGAGGACAAATGATGCACACAACACAGTATTTTCAAAATTGGATACGATGAAAATATATTCATCTCCCACTGGTAAATTTGTCCCATTGAGCCAGGTAGCTGATATAAAAATGGACTTTGAACGTGGTTATATACATAAGAGGGATAGAATCTATACCATAGCAGTACAAGCAGATGCTATAGGGGGGCATACCTCAAATGAAATTGATAAAATAATGTCACCGTGGATAGTTGAAAAAGTCAAGGAGTGGGAAGCTCAAAAAGACGAAGAGGTTAAAGTTAAAACAATAGCCGGAATTCCCGCAAGAGCAGAGGGTGGAAACTACAAATATGAAATAGGTGGTTCATCAGAAATGTCTAATAAACAGAGTAATGCTCTAGGGGAAAAACTTCCTTATGCAGGTTTATTTATATTACTGCTTCTTGTGGCACAATTTAATTCCATTAGAAAACCTATTATTATACTTCTGACTATCCCGCTTGGAATTTTAGGAGTTGCAGTAGGTCTGATAGTTGGTAATCAAAATTTTGGATTTTTTGCAATAATAGGTCTTGTTTCTCTTTCTGGAGTTGTTGTAAACAATGCCATTGTTTTGTTAGATCAGATAGATATAGAGATAAATGAAAACTGTTTAGAACCTGCTCATGCTGTTGTTATGTCGGCCCAAGGTAGATTTAGACCGATAATATTAACAACTCTAACAACCTTATGTGGATTAATTCCTCTGTGGATTTTTGGAGGAAATATGTGGAAACCTATGGCGGTATCGCTGATCTTTGGTTTGATTTTTGCAACGATATTGACTTTAGGGGTAATTCCGGTTTTATATACGATATTTTTTGGAGTTAGCTACAAAGAATATGAATATGAAAAGTTATCACCGGGCTTACAATCTTTATCAAGATAAATAACAAAAGAAAAAACCGGCTTTATTTTGAGCCGGTTTTTTCTTTTGTTATTTTAAAGTTTCGACAAAATTTGCGATTAGAGATTTTTTTAGTTGAAACCCTTGAACTGTCAATTCTTTTTCTAAAGCTTTTAATACATGAAATACGCTATACTCTCTGGCACCTTCTCCCATATGTCCCACTCTTATAACCTTTCCCTCGAGATATCCAAATGCACCGGATATCATTATGTTGTGATTTTGTAAGAGGTCCTTTCTTAGTTTTTTTTCGTCGACACTTTCAGGTACTTTTATGACACTTACTGTATTTGAGTACGAATTCTTTGTGTAGAGTTCTAATCCACCTTCTGTGAGAGCCTTCCTAAAAGCTAGGGCTATTTTTTTATGTCTTTCAATGGTGTTTTCTGAAAAATAATTGCCAACAGCTGCATTTAGACCCTCTATATCGCTTATGGGCATGGTATAGGGGAACCATTTCTTTTCATAGTAGTCCTTCCATATGAGGAGATTACAGTAGAAACCGGCAATTGGACTTTTACGATTTTCCATTATCTCCCAGGCAGTATCGCTGATACTTAGAAATGTCAGTCCCGGAGGAGCAGAGAGAACCTTTTGACTGGCACCTAGACAGATATCTATCTCCCACTCATCGACCTTTACTTCCTCTCCTCCTATTGAAGATACGGCATCCACAACCGTTGCTATTCCGTATTTTTTTAAAGTCTTGCAAATTTCTCTGATGGGATTCAGGACTCCAGAAGGTGTGTCACAATGAATTATGGTCGCATATTTAAATTCGTTGTCATTTTTTAAAAAATTTTCAAGATCACAGATATCTATACCATGCTCTCTGCTCCCTTTGAAGTAAACAGGATCTCCACCATATATTTTTACAAAATCTCCGAACCCCTCACCAAAAATACCATTGTCTATCACGAGGACCCTGTCGCCATGCTCGGTAAAGGATGCGCAGGCCGCTTCGAGACCTAATATACCCTCGCCAGAAAGGATTCTTACCTCCTGCTCTGTTTCAATTATTTTGCCGATTTTTTTACACAAATTTTTATAAAAATCGTAGAAGTCAGGATCCAAATCTGGATTTGTGCACTCTTTTGCCCTTGTTAATCTAACATTTTCTTTTACCACTGTAGGTCCAGCTGTCATCAAAAATGGTGTTTTTTTCATAATACTGCCCCCTTATTTTTACTTTTATACTACTTTGTATAATTCGTCACTTTCAGGTTCTGATATTTCCTCTGAAAAACCTTCAGATATTATAGATTTTGAATTCTCTTCAGTAAATTTGCCAATAATATGGGACTCTATTCCCTCTTTTTTTAATATCTCTACAATCTCTGCCCCCTTGATTGGATCAGCTGCCAGAAGCATAGATCCGCTAGATATAAGTTTTAGAGGATCTATTTTGAAATATTTACAGATATCTTTTGTACATTCTGCAATTTTTATCTTTTCTCGGTAAATTTCAGAACCTAGACTATAGAACTCACTAACTTCCCAAACGGCCCCTAGGACACCGCCCTCGGTTACATCATGCATTCCCTTTACATGGGGGGAGGCGATAATCCCTTCCCTCACAACACTTATCTTGTCCAACATAGTTTTGGCATTTCGAAGAGTATGCTCACCTAGGTTTTCTCTGATCTCTTCACTTTTTTCGTAAGCAATAATCCCTGTACCCTCTATACCAGCCCCCTTTGTAAGGATGAGAATGTCTCCAGGAATTACTTTCCCTCTCTTTGTATAGTCCTCTTTTTTCCCTATTCCAATGGCAGTTACAGATACAACCATTCTGTTTACCACTTTTGTGATCTCGGTGTGCCCCCCCATAATGGATACGTTTAGTTTTTTAGCCTCCGTGTGGGCATCGGCCACCACTCTCTCTATGTCCGAAGCGCTAGTCCCTTCAGGAGCCAGGATAGTCAGCATGAGCCCCACAGGCTCGATTCCCGCCGTGGCAATATCATTGCAGTTTATATTTACAGCCAGTTTTCCAAGCTCCTCACTGGCACCGGTAATTGGGTCACTAGATATATATGCCACTTTATCTCCGAAGTCGAGTACGGCACAGTCCCCGCCTATTTTAGGGTCTGTTAGTATTTCTGACCTTCTGTGCTTTATATTTTTAAATACAAGCTTCTCAAGGTCAGAAGCTTTTAATTTTCCAATTTCCAAAAATATCACCTCGTTAGTAGAATTAAGTAAAAAAATTGTCTGAAGGTAGTGAACCTTATAAATATCTATATTTTAACACTTAACCACCATGTGCGTATAGGGGTAAGTTCTTTTTAATAAAAAAATTATATCATTACTATTATTCAAATGAAAGGGGTTTTTAGTGAGGTAGAATTTTTAATTTCCATAGATTATAAAAATTATATTGCTAAATATTGACTTTTTAATAAAAAGGAGATAATATATTCTTGAAAAGAATAATACTTTTATGGTTCGATTTATTGATTAAAAGGGAAATGAGGTATTAACCCTCTGCGGTCCCGCCACTGTGAAGCTGACGAAAACAATGTGCCACTGGAATTTCCGGGAAGGGTTGTGACTAGGTTGAAGCTAAGCCAGGAGACCTGCCATGAAAAGATTTATGCTAGCCTGCGAGGACAGGAAGTGTGAGAAACATTATGATTTTATTGTATTGTTTTTTATACTTCTCCTATCAAGGTTAACCTGATAGGAGAATTTTTATTTGAGACTTTTATATTTTCCTCGGGGAAGATGGTTTTCCCTATTAAATAAGCCTGCTTTATAAAATTATATATAGTTTGTTTGGAAGTTAAAATAGGGGCTTTAGGCCCCTATTTTAATATTTTGTATATTTTATCTATATCTAGATTTTTTCTCATATGATTTTCCCATTTGTCAAATTCCGTGGTTTTGACTTTTTCATAATCGATTAGTTCACTATTTTCTTTTAGTCCTTTTTTTCGTCTCATATAATTTAAAACATGCCTTGTAAAGACTCCATTATCAAAAATTCCGTGAAGATAGGTTGCGATGACGTTCTCTTTGCAGACTCCTACATACAGCTCCCCATCTAAAAATATCTCTTCCTTTCCCGATGTCTGGCCCTGATGAATTTCGTAACCTTTTACAGTTGTATTCTCTAGCCCGGCGAGTATTCCTTTGCAATTAATTAATTTTTTTTCTACCTGGTAGGTAGATTTTTCCTCTCCCATTATAGTTGTTACATCTAGAAGTCCTAGACCCTCTTCTTCACCTAGAGGAGTTTCTACGCAGAGAGGATCCATTATTTTTTTTCCTAGTATTTGGAATCCACCGCAGATACCAAAAATTAGTTTCCCACTTTTAGACTCCTCTATAATTTTATCATAAATTCCACTCTCCTTTATGAAAAGGAGGTCCCCTATAGTGTTTTTACTTCCGGGAATTATGATCATGTCCTCCTCACCTAAATCCTCAGGAGAGTCTACATAATTTAGAGCTACATCGCCGTAGAATTCAAAAACATCAAAGTCAGTATAGTTTGACATTTTAGGAGTTCTTATTACAGAGATAGTTATATCATTTTTAGTTTTTTTTGCAGTAAGTTTTTTTGCCAAGACATCCTCTTCCTCTATCTTTACATCGAGGTGAGGGATAACTCCTAGTATAGGGATATCTATCCCATCTTTTTCAAATCTTTTTTTTATCATCTCAATCCCTGGGTCTAAGATCCCTTTATTTCCCCTGAATTTATTTATGATGATCCCTTTGATACGCTCTCTGTCATTTTTGTCTAAAAGCATTACTGTACCGTATATCTGAGCAAAGACACCTCCCCTTTCTATATCGGAAACAAGAATAACAGGGGCATCTACTAGTTCTGCCATTCCCATGTTTACCACGTCTACCTCTCTGAGGTTTATCTCGGCAGGACTTCCTCCTCCTTCGAGGACACAGATATCATAATTTTTTCTTATTTTTTCATATCCCTCTAAGGCCACTTTTCTCAGTTTTTCTGTCTGAGAAAAATACTCTACTGCAGTTACATTTCCACAAGGTTTTCCCATGAATATAACTTGGGAGTGATCATCTGCATTTGGTTTCAGTAGTATAGGATTCATATAAGCCCTAGGCCTCTCTCCACCCATCTCAGCCTGAACCACCTGTGCTCTTCCGAGCTCGAGTCCTTCCTCATCTACAAAAGAATTTAGAGCCATGTTCTGAGATTTAAAAGGGCTGACTTTATATCCGTCTTTATGAAAAATTCTGCAGAGGCCTGCCGTCACTAGGCTTTTTCCTACAGAAGAACCTGTTCCTTGTATCATAATTTTTTTATGCATGAAACTCCCCCTAAAGTTTTTTTTAATTATATCACTTTCAGAACATTTTATGAAGAACTTCGGTCATTTTATTCTGTAAATTTTTTTTGCTTTTTAGAAAAATAAAGGAGAAGCCCTTAAGGCTTCTCCCACTGGTTTTATATGATCTCTTTTCCACGCTTTTTATAATGGGTATGTAATAAATTATGAGCCTTCTCCTTTCCAGGGCCCTCTTTAAAGAAATTTTTGTAAAGTTCCAAAACTCCAGGATTTTCGTAGGATTTCCTAACAGCAGCCTTTTTATCTTCGCTGTATATGGCATTTGCCCTTTTAGACCTGATCTCTTCATTGGTAGGGATAGGCTGACCTCCTCCACCTAGACACCCTCCTGGACATGCCATAAATTCAATAAAATGATAGTTGCTGAACTCTCCACCACTTTTAATGTTCTCAAGGACTCTTTTGGCATTTGATGTTCCATGACATATGGCGACTTTCAAGGTTTGGTTTTTTAGAAATTCAAAGGAGCTAAGCTGACCTCTTAAAAGCTCAGGAACCTCTGTTACACTTTCTATTTTTAATTCCAGAGATTTTATATTTTCAAATCCTCTTACAGGTTTTATATCTCCGTATTCAAAAAGGGAATCTACTTTTTTTCCTGTTACCAGTTCATAGAGTGTTCTTATGGCAGACTCCATAACTCCACCTGTAGCGCCGAAAATAACCCCGGAACCGCTTCCCCCTGTAAAAGGGTCATCAAAATCCGAATCTTCAATGTTTGGTAGATCTATCCCGGTTTCCTTAAACATCTTGGCCATCTCTCTGGTTGTAATACCATAATCTACGTCTCTGTATCCTGATTGGCACATTTCCGGCCTTCCAGCTTCATATTTCTTTGCAGTACACGGCATGAGAGCTACAGTAACTATATCCTCTGGATTTATATCGTTTTTTTCAGCATAATAAGTTTTTATAATGGTTCCGAACATCTGCTGGGGACTCTTCGCTGTAGAAAGATTCTCTATAAATTCAGGATAAAAATGTTCTAAGTATTTTACCCATCCTGGAGAACATGATGTGAAAACTGGAAGTTTTGTACCGCCCCCTCCCTCTATATTGTCATAGAGCCTTTTTAAAAGTTCTGTCCCCTCCTCTATGATTGTGAGATCGGCAGTGAAACAGGTATCAAATACCTTTTGGAATCCACAACGCCTGAGTGCGGTGTTCATTTTGAGCGTCATAGGGGTGCCAGGTTCTAGTCCAAATTCTTCCCCCATACCTGCCCTAGGCGCAGGAGCAGTCTGGATAACCACGTGCTTTCCTTCAGTTTCTAGGGCGTTCCATACAAGCTCACTTTCATCTTTTTCATAGAGAGCGGCAGTGGGACATCTGTTTATGCACTGGCCGCAATTGATGCAGACTATCTCATCCATGGGTTTGTCACCGAAGGTTGTAATGGTAGACTCCTTCCCCCGACCTTTTATACTAAAGACTCCAACTTCTTGAAGATCAATACAGCTTCTGACACATCTTCTGCAGAGGATACACTTATCTAGATCTCTCATTATTGCATGGCTAGAAAAGTCCACCCCTTTTTTTCTTATATTATCGTGTCCGTAGGGATAAGAAGTGATCCCGTACTCCATAGCAAGGTCCTGAAGTTCACATTTTCCGTTTCTCATACATGAGTAACATTCCCCTACGTGATCGGCAAGAATTAGTTCTAAAACATTTCTTCTGGCTCTTCGTATTTTACTTGTATTTGTTTTTATTTTTATAGGTTGTGAGATTGAGTAGGAACATGATGCCTGAAGAGTCTTAAATCCCTCTACTTCTACCAAACATATTCTGCAGACTCCAGCAAGACAAAGGTCGTCGTGGTTGCATAGAGTGGGGATTTTTACCCCTATACCTTTGGCAGCTTGGAGTATGGTAGTACCTTTAGCCACCTGCATTTTGTGGTTGTCTATTTCTATATTTATAAGTTCTAACTTACATTCTTCACCCTGACCCTCACATGCATCTCTTAGCATTTCGGTCTTAGGAACTCTGCATCTATCTGTTTCACATTTGTTTATCATCAGTCCTGCACCTCCTTTGGAAGTCTTCCCAAGATCTCCTCTTTGAAATTTTCAACGATAGATTTAAACGCCACTGTGCTAAGCTGCCCCAATCCGCATTTAGATGCCAGTTCTACAGTTTCACACAATTCAAGAAGCTTATTTAGATAGGTTACAGAGCATTTTCCTTTTTTCAAAAGTCTGATTCCTTCTAATATTCTATAAGTACCTTCTCTGCAAGGAGTACACTGACCACAGGATTCCTTGACAAAAAATTCCATAAAGTTTTCAGCAATATCTAACATATCTCTATTCTCATTAAAAAGAATTATAGAACCACCTGTTGATGCAGCCTCAAAAGCTATTCTTTTTGAGAAATCATTTTTATGTACACATTCACCTGCGGCTCCTCCGATCTGTACCGCTTTTATATTTTCTCCTTCTGCTAGAGCGACTACTCTATCTATGGTGACCCCAAATGGAAGTTCATAAATACCTTCATTTTTACAGTCACCGGATATGCTAAAAAATTTTGTTCCCTTTGAGTTGTCAGTTCCATAAAGTCCAAAAGATTCTACGCCTTTTTCACAGATGAGATTTACATTTAAAAATGTCTCTACATTGTTCACAAGGGTTGGGTAATTCATAAAGCCTGTGTCCACTGGGTAAGGGGGTTTGTTTCTAGGCTCCCCCCTTTTTCCTTCGAGGGATTCTATAAGGGCTGTCTCTTCACCGCAGATGTAGGCTCCTGCTCCCATTTTTATTTTTATATCAAAGATTAGACCCTCCCCTATCTTGTTACCCAAAAGTCCTGCCTTTCGTCTTTTTTCTATCTCTTTTTCTAGGATCTCTTTCATGTAAGTATACTCCCCCCTGAGGTAGATGAATCCATTTGAGGCTCCTATTACATAAGCGGCGATACTCATACCTTCCAAGACTCTCTGGAAATTTTTATGAAGAATATATCTGTCTTTAAAAGTACCCGGCTCCCCCTCATCGGCATTGCAAACGATGAATTTATTTCCTTTTTTCTCCTCTTTTGCAAGCCTCCATTTAAATCCTGTAGGGAACCCGGCTCCCCCCCTACCCCTTAGGTTTGATTTTTCTATATCTTCTAAAATACTGTTTTTATCCCTTTTCATTGTCTCTAGAAGAACACTTCCAGGGACAAAGTTTTCCTCTAGGAGAGGTCCTTTTTTAACAACTTTAGATACCAAAGGGATTTTGTATTCTTTCCCTACTACCCCTCTTCTACACGACTGTATAATAAGAGGTATTTCAGATGGTTTTACCTTGGATATGAGGATATCATTTACAAGCATGGCAGGTCCTTGGTCACACATTCCAAGACAGTTGCAGTATTCCAAAGAAAATAGGCCGTCAGGTGTGATCTCCCCAAATGCTATTCCAAGCTCGTTATTCAGCTGCTTTGCAATTCTGTCTTTTTCTTTCATATGGCAGGATATTGTTCTGCATAATCGGACAACATATTTTCCATGTTTTTTACCGGATTTTAGAAAATCATAAAAGGTTGCCACTCCGTAAATTTCGCTAGGATGTATACCAACTGAAAAAGCCAAAATTTGCATGGCATAAAGATCTATTTCTCCGTACTCTCTGCTTATTTCCTCAAGGACTGGCAGAATAGCCCCTCGGTCGCCACCATTTTTTGAGACCAAGAACTCTATTTTTTCCTTTAATTCCTCCCTCCCCACTCGATTCATATCATACCTCCGTTTAACTTTTTTTATATAAAAATAAATAAAACAATCTAAAAAACAGAACAAAAAAGAATTTATTAATAACTATTAGAAATTTTGTTTTCTATTCCTACATAATTATATTTTTATTTTAAGAGGATCAGCTTAGGGCTTTCATTAAGAGAGAGAAATTTATGAAAACATTAAAGGTAAATGAGATTTACAGTTTTTCCAAGTTTTTCTAACCAAAACTTAAGGTCTCTTACAACTTTTAATTTAATGTTGAATTCTGTAGGAAGGGCCGGGTTTTGGTGTGCTGGATTTACAGCGGTTCCTGCCCAGATATTTATATGTGTTGACTCTTTCAAAAGCATTCTAGATATAAGAGATGCACCATCTTCTTTGTTTAGTGGATAGTTTTCTCCAGAAAATGTTGCATTGTGGACTTTTTTTATTGTATCCACAGTTTTGTTGAGGGTAATGAGTCCTTCTGTTACTAGATCAACTCCCTTCATGAACCCCACAGGAGGTATATCGTATTTCTGATAGTCTGTCAGATTTATAAAGACCTCTTCTTCGAAAGCTTTTGAAACAATATTAGAAGTAGTTCCTCCGGAAATGATTTTAAGTCCCTTTGCCTCTCTGATCTTTTCTAGCAGGATAACGTCATCTTCAGGTTTTGCAGGAGGTCCGGTGAAAATATCTAAATACTTTCTGTATTGTAGTTTTACCGCTAGAACAGTGGTATCGTCTCCGGGCTTATTATTGTAAAGTTTGTTGCATACAGCCAAAAGATTTTCTGATACCTCTCCTGAGAAATAATTCTTTCCAGAAAGGTTTCTCAGAAAATCGTTGATATCTCCCCACTGCCACCCGAGATTTAGGAGTTCCCCTACACCTGCGTGGATAGCACCGTCACTTGTTACTACAAGGAGATCTTCTGTGGTCATTTTGAAGTGAGACTCATATATTTTTTTACAGTTAACCACCCTCTCTATTTTTTCTAATGGGTAGTCACAGCCATGTCTAAAGAAGAAACACGGGGGGTTGTCATATTCCACCATGTAGGTTTCTCCATTATTTCTTATTTTTATAATTGTAAAAGTAGAGTAGGCTAATTTTCTTACATTGCATTCAGGAAGAGTATTTGTGATGGTACCTATGGTTTCCTCTATACTGGCTCCTTCTTTTAGCATGGTCACAGCTATTTTTGATGTGAGAGTGGCTAGTATATTTGCCTTGACACCACTTCCGAGCCCGTCTGAAAGGACAAGTATTACACCATCATCTGTTTTCACAGTTTCTACGTTATCACCGCACAGCTCTTCCCCGAATTTGTTTATATTTTTATAGGAGACATCTATAAAATATTCTGTCAAAACTCTGCACCCTCTTTCTCTAAGACATGTTTTAATTTTGTCAGAGCGACTTTGGTCTCTGCAGTTGTTTCTCCTAGAAGACTTGCTATTTCCTGGGCCACTCTCATCTGTTTTTCTATAACTCCCTGAGTTATATTAAGTGTGTTTTCTTTTAGCTCAAAGAGTTCTGACCTTCTTTTTTCCTCATCGCTTATATCAGAAAGAATGATCAGAAGGGCATTTTGATTGTCTAGATGGATAACACTCTCTTTCATGTGAAGATTATATTTTGGAAGGTGAATTTTTTTCCATAGCATATTTTTTTTATTTTCAAATACCGAGAGGAGGTCATCCTGTGCTATGAAACTGTCTATCTTTTGTCCCTTACTTTCCGAAGGTGTTACCCCGAAAAACCTAGAAAAAGACATGTTGGATTCGATAATCTCAAAATCATCGTTTACGATAAGCAGTGCATTTGGGGAGTTTTCAAAGATCTCATTTGAGATTCTCTCGGCTCTGCTCTTTATGAACGGCATACACATATCGATACTAGACATACCATTCAAAACGGCTATTGCATTTTCTCTACAGGTATTGTAACCGCAGCTGGCACAGTTGAGTTCATCCACTTTGCTGAATTTACCCATTTTAATGAGGATTTTTTTTATTTTTCTTTCATCTATCTCGATTTCCTTAAGAGGATTTTTAGAGATATTTTTTTTAAGTTCAGAGTCTGATATTAGAGAGTCTACAGGGGGTTCTTGAGTCTTCGCTGTCAGGAGATATTCCTTTACATTTTGCAGCCTTGAGAATATAGATGATGAAATATGATGACCACCAGGACCCCCTATACAGCTCTTCTTGCAGGCACTTACCTCAATACACGAATTTTCTAAATTTCCGTTAATTATTTCTTGAAATACTTCTTTGCATTCATCTACGCCATCTATTCTCATGGATATGAAACCTTTGTTTAGAATTTCACCTCTGATTCCTTCTAGAATGCCTCCTACAATGGGGTACTGTTTTCCCTTGACAGATCCGTATTTATGGGGATCTGATGGTGGAAGTTCAAGATAGTCTATCCCTTCCTCAGAAATCCACAAGGCTATCTCATCAAAAGTCAGGACAGCATCAATGATTCCTGAGTTTTCCCTAGAGATTGCTTCACATTTTTTTGAAACACACGGACCTAGAAAGACAGTCACATCATTTGGACGCTCTTTTTTCAAAAGTTTTCCGTGAGCAATCATCGGAGATATAATAGGAATGAGACAGTCTACAAGGGAAGGGTAATATTTTTGTATCAGGAATACTACAGATGGACAGCATGTGGTTATAAAGGCACCCCCATTTTGTAAGGAAAGAAATTTTTCATAAGCCTTTGAGACAATATCTGCTCCCACGGCAGTTTCCTCAATTTGATTAAACCCGAGTTTTTCTATGGCAGAGATAAAACGTGAGGACTCTTTAAAAAAACCTCTAAATGACGGTGCTATAGAGATATTTATATTTCTACCAGACAATATGGAACTTTTTACAAAATCAAGATCAGACATTATATTCCTAGCGTTCTGGGGACAGATTGCAAAACACTGCCCGCAGGCGATGCATTTGTCTTCCATGATGTGTGCCTGATCATTTTCTATTTTTATGGCCTTTACTTCACATTTCCTTACACATTTATAACAGTGCTTACAGTTGGCTTCGGAAAAATTCATTACCTGCATCAAATCACCTTTTTAATAATATTTTTAAAAAAATCAGCAGTATTTTGTGGAGATAGTGAAAATACTTGCTTACCTTCGTCTACTGTAACGGATACAGCTTCAGTACATTTGCCCAGACAAAATGAGGCCTTAAGAACTATTTTGTCCTCCATGTGAAACTCTTTTATACATTTTTGTAAGATCTGGATCACTTGCTCTGAGCCCTTTATATGACAGGCACTTCCTACACATACTTTTAAAACCATATTATTCACCTCGATAAATTATAAGAACATACTTAATTATATTTTTCACACATTAAAAAGTCAACTTAACAGTAAATAAAAAAAATGATATAATCACTAAAAGAGGTGATCTGATGAAGGACAACATAGCTCTCATTGGTTTCATGGGTAGTGGTAAAACCACCGTCGGGAGACAACTGGCAAAGGCCCTTGAAATGAAATTTGTGGATATAGACAAATTGATAGTAGAAAGAGAGAGCAAAAACATTTCGGAAATATTCAGTGAGAAGGGTGAAGAATACTTTAGACGGCTAGAAAAGCAGATAGTGGTAGAAGAATCAAAAGAAAATAATGTGATTATCTCTACTGGCGGCGGGGTTATTATAGATAATGACAATATAAAAAATCTTAGAAAAAGCTCTTTTGTGGTGTTTTTGGACTGTGAGGTTGAATGCATATATAACCGTGTAAAAAGGAGAAAAAACCGTCCTCTTCTCAACGTTGAAAATATGTATGAAACTATCCAGGAACTCTATGAAAAGAGAAAGGTTCTTTATAAGATATCATCGGATTTCAGAGTGGAAATAAACAGTGATACCAATATCTATGACACTGTGGACAAGATAAAGGCGGCTTATATCAAGAGCTAAAAACTAATTATTATTTTCTTAAAATATTTATATTTATTTCATCCAAAAATAAAGGAAAAAAACCTTAAAAAGAGTAGTTGTAAAATAAAGAGGTGAGGAAATATGAAAAGTATATTTTTAAGTTTCTTTTTATTGTCAACAGTTCTTATAATAAGCGAAATTTTTTAGATAACAGACACAGGAGGAGATACTTATGAGAAAAATAAAAATAATTTCTGAGGGTAAAAAAGAAGAGATGGAAAAGAAACTAGAGACTCATCTGAGTGATAATGAGAAAGAGGTAGTGGATATACAGTTTTCTGTAGGGGATGGAAAGTATCATGCTCTCATAATTTATAGAAAACCTTGTAGTGAAGGGTAAAAATCCCTTCATTTTTTATTAGTTTGATTTAGGGTGTTGAATTTACCTAAATTTCTGTCATTTTCTATTGAAAAAAAGTGACAAAGCTTCTAAAATTATCAATTCTTTGAGGAAAACAGGGGCAGTATCTCTGAGATGTAAAAAATATAAAATTGAAAAATTTATTTACGGTGCCAAAGTAAAGAGGTATAATTATTTTGAAACTGTTTAAAGGAGGGAAAGATGAACAGAATATCAAAAAAAATGGTATTTATAACTGGAGCCACAAGCGGGATAGGAAGGGCTACGGCTATGGCCTATGCAAAACTGGGAGCTAACCTTATTCTTGCAGGTAGAAATATAGAGGTCCTAAAGGAGATAAAATCAAAACTCCACGAATGGTATGATATAAAGGTACATGTTTTAAAGTTTGACGTACGGGATCTAGAGGGTATTAAGGATGCAGTGAACAATCTTCCAGAGGAATTTAAAAGGATAGATATTTTGATAAATAATGCAGGACTGGCTCTTGGTATGAATAAAATTCATGAAAGTAGTTTTGATAGCTTTGATACCATAATGGACACTAATGTGAAAGGGCTTCTCTATGTGACAAGGGTGGTAACCCCTTATATGCTAGAACATAGTCCTGAGGGGCACATTGTAAATATAGCTTCAACTGCTGCTCAGGCTGCCTATGCTGGAGGCGGGGTTTACTGTGCTTCTAAAGCAGCTGTAAAGACTTTGAGTGACGGAATGAGGATAGACCTTGTGGACACACCTGTGAGGGTGACAACGATAAACCCAGGAATGGTGGAGACCAACTTTAGCATCACGAGGTTTGATGGGGACAAAAAAAGGGCGGACAAGGTTTATGATGGGATAGAGCCACTTACTGCAGAAGATGTTGCAGATACCATAATATATGCAACCAACCTTCCTTTGAATGTACAGATATGCGAACTTACTTTGACTCCGAACCATCAGGCTGACGGCAGAACATCCTACAGGCAAAAATAGAAATAACATGGGAGTTGAAATATGAGGTGTAGTTGGTGTGGGGATACTCCCTTATACATAAAATACCATGATGAAGAGTGGGGTGTTCCTGTGTATGACGACATGATCCATTTTGAGTTCTTGGTCTTAGAGTCTGCCCAGGCAGGACTTTCGTGGCTTACGGTCCTAAAGAAGAGAGAAAATTACAGGAAAGCTTATGAAGGATTCGATCCCAAGGTCGTAGCAGGTTTTGATCAGGACAAAGTAGAAGAGCTTATGCAGAATGAAGGCATTATCAGGAATAGAAAAAAAATAGAAGCTTCTATAAATAATGCACGAGTTTTTATGGATGTTCAAAAAGAGTTTGGAAGCTTCAGTAATTATATATGGTCTTTTGTGGGAGGGAGGCAGATTGTTTCTAGTTATGAAGATATAAGAGAGCTTCCTGCAAAGACCCATCAGTCAGAGGCCTTAGCAAAGGATATGAAAAAGCGTGGTTTTAAATTTCTCGGGCCTGTAATACTCTATTCTCATATGCAGGCTACGGGACTTGTTAATGACCATATTGTTTCGTGTTTCAGGCACAAAGAGGTTTCCGTATCTGAGTAGTTTTTGGGCTTTAAAATTTAGGTTTTAGTTATACTATGATATAGATAACAAAAAAGGGGGAATTAAATTGGTGGTTCACATAGTATTTTTTAAATTTAAAGAGGAAAAGAAAAAAGAAAATATAGAGAAGTTGAAGAGAGATTTAGAGGCTTTAGATCTCAGTCAGCTAAAAAAACTTGAAGTGGGAATTGATTTTAATGGTTCTCCGAGGGCCTATGATATGTCCCTCTATACAGAGTTTGATACCAGAGAGGACCTTGATTTTTATCAAGATTTTCCTCCACATGTGGAGATAAAAAAATTCCTTGCGGAAAAAGAGATCGAGACAGTAGTAGTGGATTACGAAAAATAGATTATAGTTTTATTTTAAAATAATAAAACCGGGAAACTAGTTCCCGGTTTATTATTTGTTGTGCCTTCGTGAATTTCTGTTATTTTTACCGCCCTTTGTGTCAGTTTTTTTTTTGTATTTCTCAGCTATTTTCACAGAAAAAAACATAAGGGCTCCCACTGCAATGAGACCAAGAAACGACGATAAAAACTCCATATAAATCCCCTCCTTAACTTTAGATAAGAGACTGAGCTATCTCAAGGGCCTTATCATAATCAGGCTGGTCCGTCACTTCAGGGACAACCTCTAAGTGTCTTATAATACCTTCCTTGTCTATCACGACAACTCCCCTTGCAAGAAGTCTCAATTCTTTTATAATGAATCCGTATTTTGTTCCGAATTCAAGATCTCTGTGGTCTGAAAGAGTTACAGCAGACTCTATTCCCTCATTTGCACAAAATCTTCCTAATGCAAAGGGTAGGTCTACAGAGATTGTTACTACAGATATTTCCGGATTTTCTCCTGCTTTTTGATTGAAAATAGTGGTCTGAAGTTCACACACTGGCGTGTCTACAGACGGCATAGATGAGATGATTACTACCTGTCCCTTAGTATCAGAGAGAGAAAAAGGACTCATATCATTTTTTAAAGCATTAAAATCAGGTGCCTTATTTCCAACTTTAATCTCGTTTCCTGAAAGTGTAAGCGGGTTGCCTTTCATAGTTATTATTCCTGTTCTTTCCATTGCACTCCTCCTCATAAATAGTGTATCATAGTAAATTATTACTTTAAAACCGTTCATAAGTAAAGTTTATTTTTAATAAAAAGGGGGAATCTATTATATGTATGTTGCTGCAGTCAAAATCAAAATAAGATTTGTTATTAGTTTTTCTCTGAAAGACAAGAGAATGCGGCTTAGAAGTCTAAAGGATAAATTTTCATCAAAATTTAAAATCCACCTTACCGAAGTGGATCTCCAGGACAACAAAAATTTTGCAATTTTGGGATTTTCATTTGTATCTGGAAGTTATAGTGTGGCAGAGAGTGTAGAGGGCAAGATGATAGCCTATGTAGAAGAAGCTTGTGAAGATGAGGTTGTCGATATAGATTCATATATTGAAAAATTTTAAAAACTATTTTACAGGCAGAAACGTCAAATAGGTGTATTTATTAAAAAAGGAAAGATAAGCCTCGTCCAGTAAAATTTATAAATAAAGGAGGGGGTTTTCATGAGTAAAAAAGGACTACTTTTAGGGTCAATTTTGGCAGATGCTTTTTCTCTGGGAGGACACTGGATATACGATACAGAGAAGTTAAAGGACGAGTTTGGAGAGTATAATGATCTGAATGATCCTCTTCCTAACAGTTTTCATAAAAATAGAAAAAAAGGTGAGCATACCCACTATGGAGATCAGACGCTTCTTCTTTTGGAGTACATAGCAGAAAAAAATAAATTTGATAAAAAAGATTTCAGAAACTTTTGGGAAGTCCATATGAAAAAATATGACGGCTATATGGATCACGCCACCAAAGAGACTCTCGAAATGATAGAGTCTGGAGAGGAGTCAGGTTCTAATTCTACTGATCTTGCGGGAGCTTCTAGGATAGCACCTATAATCTATTGCTTTTCTGAAGAGAAAGGGGTAGAATATTCTAGGGCTCAGACAGAGATTACCCATAATAATGAAAAGGTAATAGCAGCCTCTGAGTTTTTTGCAAGGACTGCATACCGGGTTCTGGATGGTCTAAGACCTGATTTAGCTATGGAAGAAACATCTGCACAGATGAAAAATCAGTGGATATCAGAAAAGTTGGGGATAGCAAAATCACTTTTAGAGACCGATACCACAGAGGCCGTGAAAAAATTAGGGCAGTCATGCAGTATAGAGGGCGCTTTTCCAGCCACAATACTACTCATACTTAAGTACGTTGATGACTATGAACAGGGAATGATAAAAAATGTAATGGCAGGAGGAGATTCTGCAGCGAGGGGCCTTATTGCAGGTATGATTATAGGGGCGTATTCAGAGAGCACCATACCCAAAAGATGGCTTAAGGAGATGTCAAGCATAGAAAGAGTAAATTTTTAGGAGGTACATGATGAAAAAAATATTGATAGGTATTTTTATTGTTTCTTCACTAGCTTTTGGAAAACTTCAGGATGGAAAGTACTATGTGGAAGCTGAAAAGGCCACATGGGGCTGGAAGCCGTTTACCTATATGGTGGTTAAGAATTGTGAAATTATAGAAATTAAACACGATAGGAAAAATAAAGATGGGAAAAATGCTACGGAAGATATGAAATATAATCAGAGTATGGCAAAAAAACAGGGTGTAGGAATAAAAGATGCAGTTTCTAAACTTGAAAATGGGTTCATGAAATCAAAAGATGTGGATAAGATAGATTCAGTGGCAGGAGCAACAAGTACAAGTACTGAATTTAAAGTCATGATGAAATATCTTATAGATAAAGCTGAAAATGGAAAACCAGGGTCTTATAAGATACCGAATAAAGATTTAATGTAAAGTATAAAGAACCAGCCTAGGGCTGGTTCTTTTTTTAAAATGACGGAGGTGTACTCACCCATATTACTTTTGCTTCTACCTTCCCTGCATTGGATATGTAGTGGTCTTTTTTAGCTTTATAATAAAAACTTTCGCCTTTTTTAGCCTTGTGTTTTTGTTCGCCTAGATGAACATAGATATTTCCTTTTAGAACATAACCAAATTCTTCTCCCTCGTGAGCAGATTCTAGTTTATAAGAACCTCCCTTGTCTAAGGTTATGAGGATAGGTTCCATGGCATTTTTCTGAGCATTTGGAACTATCCAATCAATCCTGTATTTTAGATCATTGTCCTCAAATTCAAAAAAATCATCATCTGAGAATACAATTTTTTCATCTTCCTCTTCATTAAAGAATTCTTTTAAGTTTGTACCTAGACTTTCTAATATATCTACAAGGGTGGCTATAGACGGAGATGTCAGGTCTCTTTCTAGTTGAGAGATAAATCCCTTAGACAGTTCACACCTGTCTGCTAACTCCTCCTGTGTAAGCAGCTTCCCCTGTCGCAGCCTCTTTATTTTTTCACCAATTATCATAAAGTTCAAACCCCTCTAATTTTATTATCTAAAGTGTTTCTTTGGTACATTATATAATTTCACTCTAAAAAAATCAAGTTTTGTAAACAATAGGTAAAAAAATATTTGACATAAAATTTTAAATATAGTAAACTTTACGTTGTCAATTTCGAATTGTTTTGCTCATTTATTCTAGTAAATATAGGGTTTTTATAAGGGTTTTTACTTTTTTATAAAGAATAAAATAATTATAAATAAATTTATTTTTTTTATAAATAAGTTTACTAATATTAACTTTTATAGTTAATTTAATGTGAGTTTGTAACAAAAACAATACAAATTATCCATTTTTGAAAGTTGTAAATAGTCCTTATACAAGGGTATTGATATAAAAATTAAATTTATGTCTTAAGAATAGACCAGGAGGGAAATTATGAAATTAGAAACTTTAGGGAGACACATTTTAATAGAGTACTACAACTGCGACGAAGAAGTATTGAAAAGTCCTGAGATTATTGAAAAGCACATGAATGAAGCTGCTAGAATTGCAAATGCAACTATAGTGAACTCTGTATTTCATCATTTCAATCCTTACGGAGTTTCAGGAGCTGTAATAATATCTGAATCCCACTTGGCAATCCATACGTGGCCAGAGTACGGCTATGCAGCTGTAGACGTTTTTACATGCGGAGATAAGATCAATCCGTGGACAGCTTTTGACTATCTAGAAAAAATGTTTGGAGCTAGCAGAAGTGAATCTATAGAGGTACCTAGAGGTATGACTGAAAAGATAAAAAAATTCCATCCAAATGGAGATGACCTTGGAAAAATAGTATTTAAGCCAGATGCTGAGTAAATAATAAGATATTTGTATAATGAAAAAAATCAGGAGGTAACTTAATGCTTAATCTTTGGTTTACAGAAGATTGGACACCAGAGTGTAGATTTTCTATAAAAATTAAAGAACATCTTCATACAGAAAAAAGCCCTTTTCAGCAATTGGATTTTTTTGACTCCTATGAGTTTGGGAAATTTTTTACCCTTGACGGGATCATGATGGCTAATGAAAAAGATGAGTTTGTATATCATGATATGATCTCCCATGTTGCCCTTGCAACTAATCTAAATATAAAAAAGGTCCTTGTAATCGGTGGTGGAGACGGGGGAACTGTGAGAGAGATAACTAGATATCCTCACATAGAAAAAATAGATATGGTAGAGATAGATGAAAGAGTGGTAAGACTCTGTCAGAAATATCTCGTGCAGACGTCATGCAAACTAGACGACCCTAGAGTAAATCTTTACTTCCAAGATGGACTGAAGTTTGTAGAAGATACAGAGGAGGGAAATTATGACCTTATACTTGTTGATTCTACGGACCCAATAGGTCCTGGAGAGGGACTTTTTACAAAGGAGTTTTATACAAACTGCTTTAGAGCCCTTTCTGATGACGGAATTCTTATTAATCAGCATGAAAGTCCTTATTTTGATAAGGAAGCAGGGCAGATGAAAAGAGCTCACAAGAGAATAAAAGACCTTTTTCCGATTTCAAAAGTATATCAATTTCATATACCAACTTATCCCTCGGGACACTGGCTTTTTGGATTTGCCTCCAAGAAGTATGATCCTGTTGAAGATCATAAACCTGAAGAGTGGAAAAAGTTTGGTCTTAAGACTAAATACTATAATTCGGAGATCCATAAGGCCTCATTTGCACTTCCTACTTTTGTAAAGGATATGCTAGAAGAGTCTGAATAAAAACTTTTTAGATATTTTAATTAAGTTGCCAATTGACAATTAAAACATGAAAAAAATCAGGAGGATTCATATAAATGGAAAATAAAATATTTTTTACTTCAGAGTGTGTATCACCAGGTCACCCAGACAAGATAGCCGACCAGATATCTGACGCAGTGCTAGATGCATGTATAGCAGAAGATCCAAACTCTAGAGTAGCATGTGAGGTATTCTGTACAACAGGGCAGGTAGTGGTAGGAGGAGAGATAACTACTAATACCTATGTAGATGTACAGCAGATAGTGAGAGACAAGATAGACGAGATAGGATACAAGCAGGGTATGGGATTTGACTCAGACTGCGGAGTGCTGAACGCAATCCATTCACAGTCACCTGATATAGCCATGGGTGTGGATATAGGGGGAGCAGGAGACCAGGGGATCATGTTTGGAGGAGCTGTAAAAGAGACTCCGGAACTCATGCCTTTGGCTCTTGTACTTGCAAGAGAGATAATCGTAAAATACACAAGAATGGCTAGATCTAAAGAGATAATCTGGGGAAGACCAGATGCAAAATCTCAGGTAACTCTGGCATACAATAAAAACGGGAAGGTAGACCACGTGGATACAGTGGTGGTATCTGTACAGCATAACCCTGAAGTCAGCCAGGAAGAGATACACACGACAATAATCGAAAAAATAGTAAAGCCTGTCCTTGAAAAATACAACATGAATCCAGGAAAGGTAAAACACTACCATATTAACCCTACAGGAAGATTTGTAATCGGAGGACCTCACGGAGATGCAGGTCTTACAGGAAGAAAGATAATAGTAGATACCTACGGAGGATACTTCAGACACGGTGGAGGGGCTTTCTCAGGAAAAGATCCTTCCAAGGTGGACAGATCGGCAGCTTATGCAGCAAGATGGGTAGCTAAAAACATAGTGGCGGCAGAACTGGCAGAAAAATGTGAGATACAGCTTTCCTATGCTATAGGGGTAGTAGAGCCTACGTCTGTAAAAGTAGATACCTTTGGAACAGGAAAAATAGAGGAGATAAAACTGGCAGAGATAGTACAAAAAGTATTTGATCTAAGCCCTAGAGGAATAGAACTTGCCTTAGAATTAAGATCAGGAAACTTTAAGTATCAGGACCTAGCGGCCTTTGGTCACATAGGAAGAACCGATTTAGACCTTCCTTGGGAAAGAACAAACAAAATAGAGGCTATAAAAAAGCTTGTGTAAAATAAAAGTAAAACTCCGGAGATTTCCGGAGTTTTTTGTTGCTTTATTTATAACAGATGCATGTTTATTATACATTAATATGATTTTTTTTAATTTCCGAATACTTGAAAAATGTTTGTATAGTAAATGTAATCGATGCTAAATGTACCTCGTCTTTTTTTAGGAGATAATCAATTTGTTTGAAATTTTTTAAGCACAACTGAAATAATTACTAAAAATAGAACAAAAAATATAAGAAGGAAATCTAAGAAGAAAACATGCTGTTTTTAAGTTTTTATTACAAAAGAATTTTTTCAAAGTACGGTAAAATTTCTAGAGAATGCTAAAAAAACTAGGTTTAAGCAGAAGACAGTGGTTTTTTTTGTTCCGTTGTAATGTATGATTTATTGGTGTATAATTTATGGAAACTTTTATGGAAAGGGATGGTAAGTGATGAAAGAGATAAGAATGGATCTAGGGGATAGAAGCTATCCTATCCTGGTGAACAAGGGGATAATAGGAGAACTTAAAAATTATGTAGAGAAATATGAAAAAATAATCTTATTGTCAAATACAAAAGTCGGGGCTCTTTACTCTGAAAAAGTTTTGGATATTCTTGAGAAAACAGGAAAAAATATAAGCTATTTTGAAGTTAGCGACGGAGAGGAACATAAGAGTATAGAAAGTGCCTTTGGAATATATGATTTTATGGTGGAGAATGATTTTGACAGGAGTTCACTTGTAATAAGCCTAGGGGGGGGAGTTATAACAGACCTAGGTGGCTACGTAGCCGCAACTTATATGAGGGGAATTGACTTTATACAGATCCCGACATCCCTGCTCTCACAGGTAGATGCAAGTATAGGTGGAAAGGTGGCTGTAAACCATCCTAAGGCGAAAAATCTTATAGGGGCTTTTTATCAGCCGAAACTTGTATTAATCGATGTAGATTTTCTAAAAACTCTCCCAGAAAAGGAGTTTAAAGCTGGGATGGGGGAGATCATAAAGCATTCATTTTTGAAAGATGATGATTATTTTGATTATCTAGTTGAGAATGCACAGGCTGTAAAAGATCTAAAAGCAGATGAAATCATAGAAGTGATAAAAAGATCTTGTGTGATAAAGAAGAATATAGTGGAAGAGGACGAAAAGGAGAAGGGAATAAGAGCTATAGTAAACCTAGGGCACACCTATGCCCACGCCTTAGAGACGGCTACGGAGTATAAAGGGTATTCCCATGGAGAGGCCGTTGCTAAAGGGATAATCTACGAGATACTGTTGTCGCGGAAGTTAGGCTATATAGAAAAAGATTTTTTAGATAGAGGAAAAAAGATATTCGAGAAGTATGAAATTGATTGTGAGCCTATAAAAATTGAGATTGAAAGAGTTATATCCCTTATGAAAAAAGATAAAAAAAATAAGGGTGGGAAAATAAAGTTTGTCCTGCCTACAGGAAAGGGGACTGTATCTGTAGAGGATGTCTCTGAAGATGTAATAAGAGATGTAAATGAAGGGCTCAACAAAAGGGTTATAAAAGGGGTTGTGGATATAGGAACAAATTCCTGCAGGCTTTTTATAGCTGAAGTAGAGAAAACCGGAAAAGGATATTTTATCAAAAGAAAGCTTCGTAAAGAACTTGAGATAACAAAACTTGGGGAAAAAGTTAATCATAATGGTTACCTTTTAGATAGTGCAATGACTAGGACTGCAGAGGTCTTGAAAAATTATTCTGATAAAATGATCAGCTACGGTGTAACTGAAAGGATCGTATGTGCCACTTCAGCTACGAGGGATTCATCTAACAGGGACCTGTTTATTGACAGAGTAAGGAGTGAATCCGGTCTTGAGATAAAATGTATCACAGGGGATGAAGAGGCAAGACTAAGCTTTAAAGGGGCAGGAGATGATATAAACGGAGAGCTTCTTCTGATAGATATAGGAGGAGGAAGCACAGAGTTTATAAACGGTTCTAGAGACAATATAAATTTTATAAAAAGTTTTGATATAGGGGCTGTCAGAGTAACAGAAAAATTCTTTTTGAATGATGACCATAGTGAAGAGAATATAAAGTCAGCTGAACAATGGGTCAAAAATAAAATTGAAGAGGTAAAAAAGCTTAGCTCAAGAAATTTTTTACTTGTAGGTGTTGCAGGGACAGTGACAACAAATGTTACAGTACAAGAAAAAATGGTGGAGTATGATACTGAAAAGGTGCACAAGTACAATCTAACAATGGGAGATGTAGATGAAAATATAGAGCTTTACCTATCAAAAAAATTGGAAGAAAGAAAAAAAATAAAAGGACTTCCACCTAAACGTGCCGAAGTAATAATTGCAGGGACTTTTATTCTTAAATGGATAATGGAAATACTCGGAAGAGATGAGATGTTAGTTTCTGAAAATGATATTCTAGAGGGAATGATGGAAAGCTAAGAAAGGAGTGTGGTAGTATGATTACGCACCACTTCATAGTGAAAGGGCGTGTGCAGGGAGTAGGGTTTAGATTTTTTACTTATCACATAGCCAATGAATACAAGATAAAAGGATGGGTCAAAAATCTCTGGAATGGAGATGTGGAAGTAATAGCTCAAGGGGAAGACAAATATATAGAGGTATTTAAAAAACTTATGGAGACCGGGCCTCCATCTTCTAGAGTGAAGAGTATAGAGGAAGAGATCTTTGATGGTGAAAAATATGATGATTTCAACATAGAATATTGAGATCATAGGATTGTGGAGGTATGATCATGGGGAAACAACTTATATCGCCAATAAGCCTTATTGGTTCAGGAGCACTGAAAGAAGCAGGAGAGGAGCTTAAAAAACTTGGATTAAAAAAAGGCTTCATAGTTGTATCAAAAGCCCTCTTTGAAAAAGGTTTGCTAAAAGATTTAACTGATATTTTTGAAAAAAATTCTCTGGATTACATGATTTATACAATTGAGAATATGAATCCTGATTTAGATATAATAAATGACGGAATAGAAGAGTTTTCAGAAAGTAATTGTGATTTTATAATTTCTTTTGGAGGCAGAGATACTGGGAAATGTGCCAAAGGAATAGCTATGGGTTTAAAATGTTATGAAGAGAATAATTCTATTAACTGCTATATAAATGCAGAGATCCCCTTTGCAGCAGTGGTTATAAATTCTTGGATAAATGACGACAACAGCATATATCAGTATCATAATCATAAGGTGAAGCTAAATAAAACAGTGAACCCTTTTATGGTGGTAATAGATTCTGAGTTGATCAGAAATTTGCCGACAGTTGCCATGGCTTCTGTCGGGATAGATTCTCTGACCTATTCTGTAGAGGCATTAGTATCTACAGGAGCGACCCTTGTAAGCGACACCTTTGCCTTTGAAGCTCTCAAAATTTTAAAGAAAAACTTAGAGGAGTTTATAAAAGGAAAAAACTCTAAGGAAATAAGAGAACAGCTGACTTATGCCAATTATCTCGCCAATATGGCATTTAATAATATTGCCGTGGTTCCTGGCCAGATAGAAAGGACGAGTGGCTTTCATACTCCTGCCTTTGATATGGAGTCAATAGACACAAAGATGAAGGAGATTGCTGAGATATTCGGGATAGAATCAAAGGATGAAAAGATAAGTATAGAGGTCATGGAAGAGATAAAGAGACTTTCGAATATGATAAAAGTAGACCCAAGTTCAAGAAAAGATGAAAATGTAATAATGTACTAAAAAACTCCCCGATATAGGGGAGTTTTTTAGTCGGTGTTTTTAGTCCCCAACTTCCTAAGAAGATCGGTATAAGAACCTGGTATGATTTTTTTAAGGTATTTCCTTATTTTATCCTCTTCATCAAATATAAAGGCAATTTTTTTTAATGAAAAAAACAGACTTTCAGCTATAAAAAAATGTATTTCCTGATCTTCTATAATCAATCCTTCATCATCTCTTAGAATTTCTGCTCTTTTAATGGAGATATTTTTAAAATTTTCTATAATTTTATGCTCAAAATCTTCAAATTTTGTCCCATTGCTACCTGCAAAAAGGATGGCGAGCTTTTTTTTGTTGGATATGAAGAAATTTGAAAGGAGTTCTATATAAAATGCAAGTTTTTGTTCATGAGTCATTTTTGATAATTTATCGTGATAAGTGTCGAATATATTTATAAAATTAGTATAAGTATCACCTATAATTGCCTCAAAAAGAGAGGCTTTGTTTGGAAAATACCTATATATATTCCCCAAAGTTATACCAGAATTGTCTGCAATACTTCTCATAGTAGTTTTTTCATAACCATTTTTCCAAAACTCATTTAATGCAGAATTGTATATATTCTTATAGACCGTTTCTTTTTTTACCTGCAAAATAGCACCTCCTGAGTCGCAGATTAATAGTATTAGAACGTATACTTTGCTCCTATCCCCATCTTGTATAGAATTTCTTCTTCTACTATAGGAGAATTGTTTATTTCGTCAGAAAGTTTTTCTAGTCCGAAAAATCCAACAAGAGATAGATGCTCAGTGACAATATATTCAGCTCCTAGGTCTATACCAAATGTATAGGTGGGGTCTGGGTTGTAAGAATTGTTGATCCCAGAGTTTCTGTCAGCCTCTGCCTGAGTTACACCAAAGTAATAGTCGGTGTACTCTTCACTTAGATATTTTATATAAACCTTTGGAATAATCGAAAAACGATCGGTTAGAAAATAAGATTTAAAAGCGAAAGCTCCTAAACTACCTCCCTCTTCTCCTAAAGATGCAAATCCTCCTAATTTCAGGTCGTACCAGCTAGTATCATAAACTACCTTTACTCCTCCTTCGATCTGATAATCTCTATCATCAATATTATTATAGCCACTGCTCAAGTCAGAGGCATCAACCTTATATCCTCCCAGTGGATTGGCGAAAAGAGACAGAGTGAAAGCATCTTCTTGGTATACATTATATCCAATTTCTACTCCTCTTAGGTAAAAATCGTTATATGTAATATCGAAATAAGGAACAAAGAATTGATCATAGTCAATCCCTTTATAAGGACTTGTACCTATTCCTGTTCCTCCACCTATAGTAATATTGTTTTTAGAGGCAAAAAGGTTAATTGGGGCCATGGCTAAAATAAGAATGACAGTTAAAATTTTTTTCATATTTCTCCCCCTATAATAAATTATATCTACAGTTAAATTATAATCAAATAAAAGTATTTAATCAACTAAAAATTGAGAGATGATAAAATCATCTCTCATTCTTTTGCTCTCTTCTGATTTTAATGAAATTATAATTTCCTTTTATTTTTCTTTTGAAACCCAGAGAAGTTATCGTAGGAAATATTCCGATTCTTCTTATCTGAAAAAGGTCATCAGAAAAGCAGACACTTCCAGAGTCTGTAGACACTGCAAATTTATATCCAGCTTCTTCTGCTATCTTTTTTACTCGATCATTTAAATCACCATAGGGATAGGCGAAGGATATAAGTTTTTGATTTAAAAGGTTTTCTAGGGTCTCCTTTGACTCGAAGATCTCATCTCTCGCCTCTTCAGGCTCTATACGGGAAAGTTTTACATGGGTTTTTGTATGACCACCAAACTCGATACCATATTTCTGCATCTCCAAGAGATGTTCCTTTGGCATTAAATTATATTTTTTTTCGGGATTACTTATATTTTCTACATCCCATTTATTATAATCAAGATGTGAAACAAGGTAAACTACAGCCTTGAATTCGTATTTTTTTAAAATAGGAAAAGCGTATTTGTAGTTATCCTCATATCCGTCATCAAAAGTAATCATAATCTGTTTTTTATTTTTATCGAATCTCTGTTTAAACCTGTTTTTAAGTAGGTCTTTAAATACTACTGTCTCATATCCCATATTTTTTAGAATGTTCATATGCTCGTCAAATTGCTCTGATGTTACATAGGTTCCGTGGACACCTTTTTCACTATCTTCCTTTATTACCCTGTGATACATTAGAATAGGCATTTCGTATTTTTTCTTTAGAACTATCTGTTTTTGATAAGCAATCTCAAGATTTCTTACTATCTTTTTTAGATCAAACTCTTTTTTTACTTTATGCCTAATTTCATGGAGCTCGTTTTCATTTAATTCGAAAGCTTCTCTTACATCCTCTAGCATCTTATCCCAGTCGAACCCTTCCTCTAACATTACCCCAATATCCCCAAAGTTTGAGCTGAGAGCCTCTGCTATATTATCTTTAGTTATAAGTCCTATGGATTTTGCTTCACCTATTGCTAAAACCGGCCTTCCAGAAAGGATGGCTTCTACAGCTACCCGTCCTGCTCCTATTACAAGGTCGGATTTCTTTATAAATTCAGGAATGTTGTTTACATAGCCGAAAAAATCAACCTTATCAGTGAATTTTTTAAATTTATCAGGGATATTTTTTCCACCGATTATCCTCACATGATAGAGATCAGAATTTAATGCTTTCTCTAATAAATTATAAGTAACTTCGCCCTTTGGTCCTGAGAGCCTTCCGATAATAGAGACTACTTTTTTTTCATTTTTAGGAAGGGGAGTTTCAATATATGAGTTTATATCAATACCATTTCTCAAGATCTCTATTCTATCCTCTTTTACCCCCAAATCCTTAATCAAGTGGTCTCTTATATTTTCACAAACTGCGAAAGAGTAATCCCCGAAAGCTTTGAAAATTTTTCTGCTGAGATGCACAGGCTGTCTGCCATGAACTGTAGTGATAAGAGGTATACCTGTCATAGTACACGCTATAGATGTGCTCCATGAAGAGGCCCTAGAATGGGCATGAGCAACCTGTATATCGTTTTTTTTGATGAAATCAACTAAAAATTTTACCTGTGATATTCGTTTTAAAAGATTACGTTTATTAAATTCTAATTTGTGAAACTCTCCATTAGTTTCTTTGGTAAAAGTATCAGATACAATGAAAACTTTGTGTCCCTTCTTTATAAGCCTGTCACTTAAAGTAGCGGCGTAAACCTCTGCCCCTGTAACTTCGAGCTGAGATAAAGCCATCAATATATTCATTTGTTCCTGCAGTATCTGTACTCAGATATGCAGTGCCCCCTTTCGAAAATTGATATTTTTATTTATTTTTTCATAGACTAAAAAATATATCAAAAATATTTTAATATATTTTAAGGTTTTTGTACTGGTTTGTCAATTTTTTAGAAATAGCCTGTGAAGTATTTATGTAAATTACTGACTTTTTCAAAAGTCTTCTGGTATTTTTCCTTGATGAAATGCCCTTGGGGTTCTTTTCTTCCAAGAGAAAAGTAATGAATTCTTTTATAATTCATAGGTAATAAAAATTTAAGACATGGTATAAACATGTATTTAGTGAATATATCTAAAATAATGAAAAAATTCTTGACAGAAATAGTCAAAAGTAATATACTTTTTATTGTACAAATGAATCACTTATCAAGAGAGGTGGAGGGACTGGCCCTTTGAAACCTCAGCAACCTGCCGTAAGGGGTGTGGTGCTAATTCCAGCGAGATGAGGATAGTCTTGAATAGATTACGTTAAGACCTCTTCTCTAAAAAGAAGAGTTTTTTTATTTATTAAGATAAAGCTCTTGAAAACAAAGTTTTTTTACATAGAATTGAGGAGTGATAGTGGATGATAGAGATAAAAAATCTCAATAAATTATATAGCAGTGCCATTGGGGATATACTCGCTGTAAAAAATGTCAATTTAAATATAAAAGAAGACGACATCTACGGTATAATGGGACTTAGCGGTGCAGGTAAGTCTACACTGATAAGGCTTTTAAACAGACTAGAGGAGCCGAGCAGTGGAGAGATTTTAGTAGAGGGAAACAATATTTTAAATTTTACAGAGAAAGAACTCAAAGAATATAGAAAAAAAACCGGAATGATATTTCAGCACTTTAATCTTCTCCAATCTAGAGATGTAGCTGGGAATATCGCCTTTGCACTAGAGATAGCAGGGTGGGATAAAAAAGATATTCCCTCGAGAGTTAGAGAGCTTCTGACACTTGTGGAACTAGGGGACAAGGAGAAGGCTTTTCCGAATCAGCTGTCAGGTGGTCAAAAACAAAGGGTTGCAATAGCAAGGGCTCTTGCAAATAATCCTAAGATACTATTGTCTGATGAGGCTACGAGTGCTCTTGATCCAAAGACTACAAAATCTATATTAGACCTTTTGAAAGAACTTCAGAAAAAGCTAGGACTTACTATAGTCTTAATTACACATCAGATGGAAGTAATAAGAAGCGTGTGCAACAGAGCCGCGATTATGGATAAGGGTGAAGTTATAGAAGAAGGCAGTGTAGACAGAATTTTTTCAAACCCAAGAACAGAGATGGCAAAAGATTTTGTATCTCATCTGATACCAGAAGAAACAGACGAGATAGAGTTTGTAAAGAGTCCTGGTAAAAAAATAATAAAACTTTCGTATGTAGGACAGACAGTGGAGAAACCTATAATATCACAGATGGTGAGGATGTTTGAGATCGATGCAAATATTGTATCAGGAAGTATTGATAAACTTGTCACACAAAATGTAGGTCATCTGATTTTAGAACTTTCAGGAACTAGACAGGAAGAAGCACTGAATTGGATAAAAAAAGAGGATGTAGATGTAGAGGTGATACACAATGGATAAGATAATAGCTCTGCTGATACCGGCTTTAGGAGAAACTATATATATGGTAGTTTTCTCTACAGTATTTGCTACAATTATGGGATTACCCATAGGGCTGCTTGCAGTAATAACGGATAAAAACCATATAATGGAAATGCCAAAACTAAACAAGCTGTTAGATGGTCTTATAAATATTTTTAGATCGATACCATTTATCATACTGATGATACTTGTTCTTCCACTTTCTAGATTTATAGTGGGAACGACTATAGGCTCCACTGCCAGTATAGTGCCTCTCTCCATAGCCGCTGCACCGTTTGTAGCTAGGATCGTAGAGGGGGCGGTAAAAGAGGTTGACAGGGGTCTGCTAGAAGCTACTATATCCCTTGGAGCTTCAAGAAAAGACATAATATTCAAGGTGCTAATACCGGAATCTCTACCTTCATTAATCCACGGTCTCACAATAACATTCATAACCCTTGTTGGATATTCGGCTATGGCCGGAGCAATAGGCGGGGGCGGCCTCGGAGATCTTGCAATCAGATACGGATACCAAAGATTTAAGTTAGATATAATGATAGTTTCAGTAGCTTCTATAATAATCTTGGTTCAGGGGATACAATTTTTAGGCAATAAAATAGTTTATGATATAAGAAAAAAAAGGGGATAAAAAGGAGAAAAATATGAAAAAAATTATTAGTTTAATTGCAGTTTCAATTTTATTTATCGTGGGGTTGACTTCTTGCGGAGAGAAGAAAACTGAAAATATCTCAGTAGAGATAAAAGTAGGGGCGACACCTGTGCCTCATGCAGAGATTCTCGATATAGCAAAAGAGGAACTGGCTGAAAAAGGTTACACTCTAGAAGTGGTAGAATTTACAGATTATGTGACACCAAACCTTGCACTGTCAGACGGAGAAATCGATGCAAACTTCTTTCAGCACATTCCTTATTTAGATGAATTTGCAAAGGAAAGAAATCTCGCTCTTGTATCTGCAGGGGGAGTACACGTAGAACCTATGGGACTTTACTCAGGAGAGATGAAGGAATTAGCAGAACTTGAAGACGGAGCTTTGATCGCAATACCAAATGATCCCTCAAACGGAGCTAGAGCACTTATTCTTCTCCAGGCAAACGGACTTATCAAACTAGACCCAAGTGCCGGGCTTAAAGCAACAGAGTATGACATAATAGAAAACTCTAGAAACTTTAAGTTTAAGGCCTTAGAAGCTGCACAACTTCCTAGAGTTCTTAAAGATGTGGATGCAGCTGTTATAAACGGAAACTATGCAATAGAAAGCGGATTAAACCCTGTAAAAGATGCACTTCTTATAGAGGGAGCAGAATCTCCTTATGTGAACATAGTTGCAGTAAAAACAGGAGAAGAAAATTCTGAAAAGATAACTGCTCTTATGGCAGCTCTGAAAAGTGAAAAAGTGAAAAAGTTTATCGAAGAAAAGTACCAAGGTGGAGTAGTGCCTATATTTTAATAAAAGGCTGCGTCGCAGCCTTTTTTATTTTTAATGATGAATTCAATAAAGGGAGAGAATTAATGAAAACAAAAGGTGATTTTAAAGGTTTAATACCTTTTATAATATTTGTAACGATCTATCTCGGGAGTGGAATAGTCTTGGGGATGGCAGGAGTGGAAATGAGCTTTTATCAGCTTCCGGCTCCGATAGCGGCATTTGTAGGGATAATTTCGGCTTTTGTTTTATTTAAGGGAAGTATAGAGGAGAAATTTAAAGACTTCATAAAGGGCTGCGGACATGAAGATATAATAGTTATGTGCATAATCTATCTTCTTGCAGGAGCATTCGGTGGAGTGTCCAAAGCCATGGGTGGAGTAGATTCAGTTGTAAACATGGGTCTGACATTTATTCCAGCTCAGTACATACCTGCAGGTCTATTTGTTATAGGGGCGTTTATATCTACTTCTACAGGGACTTCTGTAGGATCGATAGTTGCCATAGCACCAGTTGCTGTAGGTCTTGCAGAGGCTTCTGGGCTTTCTATGGCACTGACTCTGGCTGCAGTAATGGGTGGATCGATGTTCGGAGATAATCTATCGGTTATATCAGATACAACGATAGCAGCCACAAGAACTCAGGGAGTGGAGATGAGAGACAAGTTCAGAGAGAATATAGGTCTTGCTCTTCCTGCAGCAGTGATAACCATAATACTGCTCATTTTCTTAGGCAGACCTGACGGAATGGTGGAGATGGCTGCGAGTTATAACTATGAGACAGTAAAGGTAATTCCGTATGTTGTAGTACTGATTCTAGCAGTTGCAGGACTCAATGTTTTTGCAGTTCTCACAGGAGGAATTCTTCTTTCAGGCTTCATAGGACTTTTAAAAGGGGATTTCACCACTCTTAGCTTTGCTAATGAAGTTTACAATGGGTTTTCAGGGATGCAGGAAATATTTTTATTGTCTCTTTTGACAGGGGGACTAGCCCAAATGGTTGCAAAAGCCGGTGGAATACAATGGCTCCTAGAATCTGTCCAGAAGAGAATAAAAGGGAGAAGGAGTGCCCAGCTTGGAGTGGCAGCTCTGGTGTCACTGACCGATGCTGCTGTTGCTAATAATACGGTGGCTATTATTATAAACGGACCTTTGGCTAAGGAGATGTCTGAAAAATACAATGTTGAAGGAAAAAGAAGTGCGGCACTTCTGGATATATTTTCATGCATTGTGCAGGGACTTATACCTTATGGGGCTCAGATGCTCATACTTCTTAGCTTTGCAAAAGGATCGGTGACACCTTTTGAGGTTATTCCTCTTCTCTGGTATCAGCATCTATTGGCTGTTTTTGCTTTTATCTATATAATGAAAGACAAGGAAGCTCAAACTGAACCAACTGGAAATCCAGCCTAAATAAAAAATCCCCTTCTCCTAAGAGAAGGGGATTTTTTTATTTATAAGTTGAGTTACCTTTATCTTGATCTATTATTTTTAGGGTTCCAACTGTGACAGCAACACATGAGACAAGAGGTGCGATGAATATTCCTATGACAGGTATCAGAAAGACCATGGTAAATATTGCTCCGCTGAAAGTCGAAAAGGCCCAGTTTTTTTTGAGGAAAATAAGACTTTCCTTAGAGGAGTAGTTGTGTCTTTCAAGGGTATAGTCCATAAAAGAAAAACCAATATAGTATGCCTGAAGAAGGAAAATGAAGAAAGGAACCGTAAGACTTAAAAACGGCATCATTCCTAGAAGTAAAAGAACAGCAGTACCTAATATTTCTTTAGAAAAACTTTTACAGGATATGACTATACCACGCCAAATAAACCTCATATTATCTTTGAAAGAGAAGTTGAACTCATGATTAACTTGAGTTCTCTCTGTTCTTTCTGAGATGTAGTTAAGAAAGGGTGAAAGAACTATCAAAAGGAGAGTTTTGTAAATCAGAAAATAGAGTAAAAATGCTATGATTATGATTATAAACTTTATAATCATAAAGGTGATGTTTTCATAACTATTGAGATTAAAATAGCGCTCTAGTTTTGAAAAGAGATTAAATGAGATAAATTTACTGAGTTTATACAAAAAGTTAATGATTATGAGGTTTAGAATACCAGGTAGAAGGTAAAATTTTTTCATTTTACCATTTTTTATAACAGAAAAAGCCTCAAAAAAAGATTCACCTGCCAGATAAATGCCATGCATAGAATACCTCCTTTTGTCTATTAAATAAAATCATATCAAAAAAAAATTAAAAAAGCCATTTTTTTTAAAGCCTTTAGTTGATTAGGCAAAAATGGTATGCTATACTTAAATTGAACACACTTTATGAAGGGTGGAGCCGATGAATAATTACGTTATTTTAAAGGGAAAAGAGGACAGGCTGGTAATTCATTTAGATTCTGAAATTGATTATGAAATACTGAAGAAAAATCTTGAAGAAAAACTCAAAGAGGCAGAGAAATTTTTGAAAAATTCAAAAGTTGCAATAGAGTTTTCCAATAGAGAGCTTTCTGACGAGGAAGAGAATCAGCTTCTTGAAATAATCAGAAGGGAAAGTGATATACGAATAACTTATATTATATCAAATGGGAAATCCTTTATAGGGAGCTTTATTGTTCCGGGAACTGTCATAGATGAAGGTGTGACGAAATTTTATAAGGGGAACCTGAGATCTGGACAGAGCGTACATTATGAAGGTAACTTAGTTGTTTTGGGGGATATAAACCCTGGGGCAATAGTTACTGCAAAAGGGAACATAGTAGTTCTGGGCTATCTGAATGGTACGGCTCATGCAGGTATAGAGGATGAAGATGAGGCATTTATAACTGCTCTCAAAATGAATCCTATCCAGCTGAGAATAGGAAAAAATATAGCCAGAAATCCAGCAGAGGATATGCTTGTAACAAATAGAATAAAAAAAGAAGGAAACTTGGAAGTAGCGTATATAAAAGACGGGAAGATGCATATAGAGAATTTTGATAAAATTACACTGAGGGATATGATGAAAATCTAGTTATTTTTGGGAGTGATAAAAATGGCAAAAGTAATTGTTATAACTTCTGGTAAAGGCGGAGTAGGGAAGACGACCACAACTGCAAATCTGGGTGTTGGACTTGCTCTTCAAGGTAAAAAGACTCTTCTTATCGATGCTGATATCGGACTTAGAAATTTAGACGTGGTTATGGGTCTCGAAAACAGGATAGTTTATGACCTAGTAGATGTAATAGATGGTCACTGCAGAATAAGGCAGGCTCTCATAAAGGACAAGAGGTGTGATAATCTGTTTCTTCTTCCTGCGGCTCAGACAAAGGATAAAAACTCGGTTAATCCTGAGCAGATGAAGACCCTTATAGAGGCTCTAAAGGTAGATTTTGATTTTATAATAATAGATTGCCCAGCAGGAATAGAGCAGGGATTCAAAAATGCGATTGCAGCAGCAGATCAGGCTCTTATTGTTACGACTCCTGAAATATCAGCGGTGAGGGATGCAGATAGGATCATAGGTCTTTTAGATGCACACGAAATAAAAGACTCTAAACTTATAGTAAATCGTATAAAGGTAGATATGGTAAGAGAGGGGAATATGCTTGATATATCTGATATAGTTGATATTCTTGCAGTAGATGTAATGGGAATTATTCCTGACGATGAAAATATTATAATATCCACGAATAAAGGTGAACCTCTTATATTTAAAGGAAGTTCTATGGCTGCTAGGGCGTATAGCAATATATCTCAGAGAGTCATAGGTAATGAGGTAAGCTTTTTAGAACTCCCATCAAGAGGGGGAATTTTTAATAAATTAAGAGGAATTTTTAAGAGGTAGGTGGAGATATGAGTTTTTTTGACCTGTTTAAAAAGAATGGTTCTAAGAATGTGGCCAAGGATAGATTGAAGCTTGTCTTGATACATGACAGAGCTATGCTGTCTCCAAGAGTTATCAATGATATGAAAAATGACCTGATAACTGTAATATCTAAATATGTGGATATAGATATAGATAGTCTGAATATAGAGATATTAGAGGAGGGAAATCAAAGAAGAAAAACAGCTTTGATAGCTAGCATACCAATAAAAAATGCAAAATGTTAGTGTTGTAAAAGTCCCGGTGAGTTCCGGGACTTTTTTTGTAAAATATTTTAAAAATTAATTTTTATTTTCTATTATCTGATTGAGCTGCTGAATTTTTTTATTAATATTCTCAGCCCCTATAATCTCACTCACGAGACAGATCCTATCTGCACCAGACTTCAATATATCCTTGATGTTGTGCTCTTTTATTCCCCCTATAGCCACAAAAGGTATATCCAAATTTTTTACTGCAAAATCTAGATACTCTAATCCTACAGCGTTCCTGTTCTTTGTGGTGGTAGGAAATATCGGTCCCACACCTATATAGTCGATATCTTCTTTTAGGGAAGCTAGTCCCTCTTTCTGCGAGTGGGTAGAGAGACCTATTATCCTGTCAGGACCTATGAGTTTACGAACATCAGAAGGATGCATATCTTCCTGCCCGATATGCACACCGTCTGCATCGACTAACATGGCCACATCTACGTGATCATTTACGATGAAAAGGACCTTCTCTTTTTTACAAAGGGCTCTTATTTTTTTTATATCTGTTATTTTATCCCTTATAGGTTTATCTTTTTCTCTGTATTGTATTATCTTTATTCCCGATTTGATCATATTCTCTACACACTGTAAGTTACTCTTACCATTGGAAAACGTCTCTCCTGTTATTCCATAAAGACCCGTCGGGATGTTTATTCTATTTCTCATAAAAGCCTCCTTTTTCCAATACGATACCTGCCATCATGGCCGCAGCTATAGACACTTTATGGGAGTAAGTATTGTAATTTTCGATTCCTTTTTCAAAATCTCCAACGACAAAAAGATTTGGCATGACTTTTTTTATTTTTATATTGCAAATATCCCAGTGAGCTATTCCCGATGCAGAAACGATTAGTTTGCCTAGAGGATAGATCTCCTCTATAAGCATGGTCTTGTACTTGGACTCGTCAAAGGCCTCTACTACTATGTCGCATTCTTGAAAAAAATCTGTCATATTTTCCCTTGTGAGTTTTAGATTTTCTACCTGAAAATTACCTTTGGGATTGATATCCAACAGATTTTTTTTTAGGGTCTCTACTTTAGAAGTACCTATCTGATGATGGAAGTAAAACTGCCTGTTGAGATTGGACTCCTCTATAAAGTCAAAATCAGCTATCTTAAGACATGATGCTCCAGTTCTCACTAGGTGTACTGCTACATTTGATCCGATTCCTCCGGCTCCTGCTATACCTATCTTCATATTGTGTGCCAGTCTTTGTAGACAGGCTGAAACCCCCTTTTTCTAATGGAATTTTCAGTATCCTCTATACTGCTCTTGTCGCTTATCTCAAACTGACATGTAGATTTGTCTTCTTCTGCATATCCCCCGACACCTGTTTTTGACCCTGCAGAAAACTTTGTAACCCCTAGGGGCATGATATTGTTTCTGAACTCGTGACTCTCCCTTGTAGACACAGTTATCCCAGCCTTTGGCTGAAATAATCTGTAGGCCATCATCACCTGAATAAAGGCAATGTCATCCATTTTATGAAAAGGCTTGAATCCTCCCTCAGCATCATTGATTCTTGGCATAGAGATTCCAAATTCGGTATTCAGATATTTGTCTGTGAGATACCTAAGGTGCAAGCCGGCAAAAAAGGCTTCTTTTTTAACTTCTCCAAGCCCAAAAAGAGGAGCTATATTGATATTTCTAAGACCTGCTTTTCCACCTCTTTCTGGAGTATCTAGACGGAATCTGTAGTTTTTCTTACCCCCTGAGATATGAACCTGGTCGTAGATTTGTTCATCATAGACCTCTTGGTATACAGTGAGGCCATCTAAACCTGACTCTTTTAGAATCTCATAGTCAGAGATCTCAAGAGGTAGAACCTCTATAGACACAGAGGGAAAATATTTTGCCGACCGCTCAACTATATCTTTAAGATAATCTATATCGATAAGGCCCTTTGCCTCGCCTGTGAGGAGGATAATATGAGACATTCCAGTTTTGGATATAGCCATGAGCTCTTTTTCCACCTCTTCTAGTGAGAGGTGTTTTCTTACAATATTATTATCTTTATTGAAGCCACAGTAAATGCAGTGATTTGTACAATAATTTGAGACGTATAGGGGAATATAAAGTGATATGATATTCCCGAAATGCTGTCTCGTGACAGTGAATGATTTTTTAGCTATATCTTCTAGAAAATTCTGGGCTTCTGGAGAGAGGAGGTTCAAAAGGTCTAGCTCTTCCATTTTTTCTTTTTGAAGTGTTTTTTTTATATCTTCAGGAGTAACTTTGGAAAAATAGAGTTCAAAATCGAAATTCTCCCACTCTTTCATGACGGAGTAAAAACTCATTTATTTTCACCTCTGAAGAGAAATCCTGTGAGAGGCGAACTGGCACTGGCATATTTTTTTTGTTCTGCCATTTTGGCAAGATAAGCTTCACGGCCGGCTTCTACTGCGAGAGAAAATGCCCTACCCATCTTTACTGGGTCATGAGCAGTTGCAATAGCTGTGTTTACTAGCACAGCGTCACACCCCATCTCCATGGCTTCTGCAGCGTGAGAGGGTTTTCCTATACCTGCATCTACTATGATAGGGACTCTTTTATTGTCATTCAGCATCTCTATAAGGGCCCTTGTTTCAAGCCCCCTGTTTGACCCTATGGGAGCCCCTAAAGGCATAACTGCAGCTGCTCCTGCATCTTCTAATTTTTTTGCTGCTATGAGATCAGGCATCATATAGGGAAGGACTATGAACCCTTCAGCTGCGAGAACCTTTGTAGCCTTTATCGTTTCCTGATTGTCAGGCATGAGGTATTTCATATCATTTATTATCTCTATTTTTATGAAATCTCCGCATCCTGCTTCCCTTGCTATACGGGCTATTTTTATTGCCTCTTCAGCAGTCCTGGCTCCAGATGTATTAGGGAGAAGAGTCACATTTTTTGGTATATAATTTAAGATGTTTTCTTTAGGATTTTTAAAGTCAATTCTTCTCAGTGCCATTGTTATTATCTGAGAGCTACTAGAGCCTAGCATAGATTCAATAAGATTTTTATCTGAAAATTTTCCTGTTCCTGTGAGAAGCCTGCTCTCGAAAGCATGCCCACCTAAAATAAGTTTGTTTTCCATATTAATAAACTCCTTTTTATCCGCCTGAAACAAATGATAAAACTTCCAATAAATCGCCATCATTGACTGATGTGTTTTGCCAAATGTCTTTTTTTACAATCTGTTCATTTATGAGGACAACAGCACCGTCAAGGTCTATTTTCCACTGGTGTCCCAGTTCTTTTATATATACCATAAGATTTTCTTTAGGGGATATTGTCGTCTTTTCTCCGTTTAATATTATCTCCATAAGACCTCCTAATAAATTTTTTCAGGTTCGGCGCCGTTTTTCAGAGGATGAAAAATATTTAAAGTTTTATACTTTCCACCATCTATATAAGCTAACCTTCCCCTGTATCTTTTGTTACAAATTATATTCTCCTTGAAAATTTTGTTTTTGCTGTAAAAGTCGCAGTAAAAAAGCTGTCCTTCTCTGAAGGGGAGTATAAAGGAATAAGACCCTTTTAAAATGTTGACAAGGTCTCTTGCACCAGCGACAACACCTCTTTTTTCATAGACAGAGATCAGCTTCTTTAAAAGATCCTTTTGGGTCTTTGTATCTGTGAGTTCCATGAGAATACCTTGATTTATGATATCTCCTACGAGAATCTTCCTAGGCCATCTCATTGCATCTTTTGATGGGACAAAGATCCCCGCACATTGTGCATGCTTCTCCCTCGTCAGAAGAGATTACTGAATGACGGTACTCCCTTGCTTTTTCCGGGTCTATACAAAGTTCAAACATTTTAGGCCAGTTTAGTGTTCCTCTAGCTTCGCTCATTGCATGATCCCAGTCGATAGCTCCTTTGATTCCCTTGGCTATATCCCCTACGTGAGCGGCTATTTTTGAGGCTATGATACCCTCTTTTACATCTTCTGCCGTAGGAAGTCTGAGGTGTTCTGCAGGAGTTACATAGCACAAAAAGTCTGCTCCGCTTGCGGCGGCTATTGCACCACCGATGGCAGATGTGATATGGTCATAACCTGGAGCTATATCTGTAACAATAGGACCTAATACATAAAAAGGAGCTCCGTGGCACAGTTTTTTCTCAAGCTGCATATTGGCGGCTATCTCGTTTAACGGGACATGGCCAGGTCCTTCTATCATAACCTGTACATCCTTTTCCCAAGCAGCCTTTGTGAGTTCTCCTAGTATGATGAGCTCCTGGATCTGAGGTGCATCTGTGGCATCCTTAAGACTGCCTGGTCTTAGACCGTCTCCGAGGCTAAGGGTCACATCATATTTTCTGCATATATCAAGGAGTCTGTCATAGTGCTCGTAAAATGGGTTCTCTTTATTGTTTTTTATCATCCATTCATAGAGGATGGAACCTCCTCTGCTGACAATCTTTGTAAGTCTGTCGTTCTTTTTTAGTCTCTCTATACATGTGAGATTTAGGCCAGCGTGTATTGTAAGAAAGTCCATACCATCTTCACAGTGTTCCTCTACTACTTTGAAAAGATCTTCAACAGTCATAGATGCAATATCTTTTCCATATTTTGCAACTGCATCATACATAGGGACAGTACCAAGGGCGGCAGGAGATATTTCGGCGAGTTTTCTTCTGAATCCTCTCGTGTCACCGAATGTACTCAGATCCATTATCGCATCTGCACCGAGTTTTATTGAATTCATGACTTTCTCAAGCTCTAGTTCCTGGTTGCAGCAGTCTTCGGAAACACCTAGGTTGACGTTTATTTTGGTCTTGAGACCCTCCCCTATACCCTTTGGAGAAAGAGATTTGTGGTTTTTATTTGCAGGAATGACTATCTTTCCCTGAGCCATTTTTTCCATGAGGTCCTCTTTAGAGATGGACTCCTCCTTTAGTACGATTTCCATTTCCTTTGTGAATATACCTTTTTTTGCAGCTTCCATCTGAGTCATGTAAGACATTTGAATCCTCCTGTTTTATTTTAATTTAAAATTTTATAAAGCTTGGAATCAAAAGGTTTTGTCACGAATTACATGAATTTTCACGAATAAAGATAAAATATTTTGGTCACAGAGTACACAAAGTTGTAGCGTTTTATCTTTTTATGTTTGCAGGTTTTATTCGTGTTAATTTATCATCTTCATCAGTATCCATTCGTGATGAAATCTTCTGATTTTTTTCTTTGGAACAAATCTGAGTTTTTAGGGAAATAAAAAAAGCCCTGTACCAAAGTACAGAGCAGCAGAATCTGACTGACAGAAAGATGAGACTTTCCCAGTGTTCATATAAAAGATTTCCGCTGCTTCCCTACGCTGGTATTATCCAGATCAGGTTCTAAGGGTCGGATCTCTCCTCTCAGCCAAAAAGGCTCCCCTAGCAACATTCGCTATATAAAATTTTTATTTTTCTTAATGGGATTATATAATTGTAGAGATAAAAATGTCAAATTTTATTTTACAAAATTTAATAAAATTGAAAGATTAGACACAGAAAAAATAAAATATAAACTACACTTCTTCTGCTTTTGTAAGATTATTATTTTCAGTTTTTCTGCTGGTAGCACCTAGATAGATAGCGCCTAAAGACAATAAAAATCCAATAAGATCGACAATGTTTGTTGGTCGTTTAAAAAATAATATGTCCCATGTCATAGACAGTATGGGTTGCATAAGCAGGATCAATCCAGATGTGGATACAGGGATATTTGACATAGATGATGATATAAAAACCCATCCCAACCCTTGGCCTAGTATACCGTAAGCTAATAGGATAATTAAATTTTTATTTGAGATGAGATCAAAACTTTCTCCAGAGAATTTTGAAATAGTTCCTAAGATAACTGCTGAAGATACACATACCCAAAATATATTGCTCTTTGGAGAGAGATTGTTTTCTAACTTGGATGAAAAATTCAGAGTCAGGATGTATCCTGTATAAAATACAGCTGTGATTAGCCCCAAAATGACACCTGTTTTATAGCTTTCTGTGTTTCCGTTCCAGTTGATTCCGCATAGGAGAAATATCCCTGTGAGTGCTAAAAAAATCGACAGATAAAATTTTCTATTGATCTTTTCTTTAAATATCAAAATACTTATAAAAGTAATAAAAACTACCTGAAAATTTGACAGCATAGTAGCGAGACCGGGTCCAATATAGTGGATACTTCTGTGCCATACAAAGAGGTCGAGAGCAAAGAAAAGTCCTGCAAGGGTAGAATAAAGAAAAGCAGTAGTGCCGACCCATAATTTTTCTTTCTTTATCAGACAAAATATCAGCAGGAACAGTGCTCCGAAGAATACTCTGTAAAAAGCTGAAATACTAGAGCTGGATTCAGATAATCTTGTAAATACTGCGGAAAAGCTTATAATGGAAGAACCTGCTAAAAGCAAGCCCATATTTTTATTCTTTAAAATATTATTAATAAGGGATACCTCACTGTTAAAATTTATATAAACAATTGTATCATAACACAGTTTATAAAGTAATCAGATAGATTGCCAATTTAAATTGAAAAATTTAAATGAAATTTCCATGTGATTATGATTTTTTTGTTTAAATGATAATTCATCTATTTTTCCAGATAGATTTAAGTTTGAATTTTCAAGGGGGAATATAAATGGGGAAAAGATATAGGTTAAAGAATGGTAAGTAATATATTATATAAAGATGCAAAAGTTTCTGATGCCATAGCTTAATTTACTACAAAGAATTAGTGTCTGCACAATCAAATAATTTAACATTTGGACCAGGAGAATTAACGATAACAGTTGAAGAGGAAACTGATTTTTTAGAAAGAGCGATAAACTCAGAGAATCAATATTTTATTGTTGCTGAATATAAAGTTGAAATCATAGAGAATCTAAACATTACTGCGGGAATAAAACCAAGAATTTCACATACAGGTGAATTTGGAATTACTGTAGCTAAAGAGTTCTGAGGGAATGGAGTAGCTTATAATTTATTGGAAAGTTTAATAAAATGGGTATTAGACAGGAGAAAAATATCAAAAATTAATTTACAGGTTAGAGAAGATAATAAATAACTCAGCGATTAATTTATATGAGAAATTTAATTTTGAGGTAGAGGGAAGAATTAAAAGAAAATTCTTAATCGATGCAATATATTATGACGCTTTGATTATGGGAAAAATAATCGATTAAGAACATTTATTTTGGAATCAGATGAAAAAATGGAGGGAAGTATGAATCATTCTATAAAAAAAGTATCAATAATAGGACTAGGGGCGCTGGGGGTAATGTATGCAGAACACTTATCTCAGAAAATTAATTTTGAAGATTTACGAATTATAGCGGACCAAAACCGTATAGATAGTTATAAAGAAGAGGGTGTATACTGCAACGGGGAAAAATGTCACTTTAATTATGTGGCTCCAGATGCAGTAGTCGAGCCGGCAGACCTTTTAATTGTCGCAGTAAAATATAATCAGCTTCAGGAAGCTATCCAGGCAGTGAAACATCACTTAGGCGAGAACACAATTATTCTTTCAGTGTTAAATGGTATAGAAAGTGAAAGAGATATTGCCAAAGTCTACGGAGAAAAACATAACTTGTACTGTGTGGCCCAGGGAATGACAGCGTCTAAAGTGGGAAACCAGATGACTTATAAGAATAAGGGCATGCTTTGTTTTGGTGAGCTAGATGAAAATAAAAACTCAGAGAAAGTGGAACGATTAAAAAAATTCTTTGATGAGGTAGAGATGCCCTATGAAATCAATAATCAAATGGCGATAAAGCTATGGAGTAAACTTATGATAAATGTAGGGGTCAACCAGACAGTAGCTTATTTTGGTGGAACCAATAAGATTATACAAAAAGAGAGTCCCGAAAGAGAGATGATGATCGCGGCTATGAAAGAGGTTCAGATAGTTGCGGAAAAAGAGGGGATTATTATTGAAGATAAAGAGATTGATTATTGGTTGGAGATTATGGGCAGTCTGAATCCAGATGGAATGCCGTCAATGGCACAGGATGTAGAAGCAAAACGGTATAGTGAGGTAGAGTTGTTTGCAGGTACTATTGTAAGACTAGGCAAAAAACATAGCCTATCTGTTCCTGTGAATACGGAATTTAATAGATATTTTAATGAACTAGAGGCCGGATACTAAATTAATTCAGATTTACACTTAACATTGATTTTATAAATTATTGAATTTATCCAAAGTCTTCTGTCACTTTTCCTTGATGAAAAGCACCCCAAGGGCATTTCCTCCCTTTGGTCAGGGCATAAAAATCAAGCCTTGTCTTGTCCAAGCTAAAATATAATAAATTTTTCTAAAAATACAAAACTCGCTTCGCTCAAACATTGTATTTTCTTAACGTAAAATTGATTATATTTCTTCACGCTCGTCCTGCGAATAGGCACTTTAAGTCCTTTAAAAGATTTTAAAGATTCTAAAGACCTTAAATTTTTTTAGAATTTTTAAGTGGCATTGATAAAATTAGCGTTAAGAATAACCGCAGTGAAATCCTTAGAAAAAATCGATGTCTGAGCAAAGCGAGTAGTCAAAAAATAACGAGTTATACGAGTATATTTTTAGATTCTCAGAAACTTATTTTCTGAGTTTCCTAATTCATATTGGATTTCCAAGGTTATTTAGCTGATTTTTCACAGCCTTGAACTTTTGGTTACTTTTCTGTCAAGAGAAAAGTAATAAATCCTTGTAAATTAAATAATTTAATCTTAAGGGCAGTTAGAAGCTTAAATTATAAAATAGTAGAACTTATCAGGTTCCAAAAATAGAAAATAAAAATATAATTTAATAAATCTATGATATAAAGGTATCTCCGTACATATCTTAATATGACTGGTTTAAACTGGATATTTTTACAGTTTAAAAACAGCTATGCAAAGGTTGTATGATATGGTATCTTTTTTTTATGTTGTTTTGAAGGGAGTAATAATGAAATCAAAAATAGATACGACATAAGAAATCATATCCAACGGTTTAATAAAATCGATCTTAAAGTAAGGTCCCCGGATTTTGTAAAAACCTCCAGAAAATATAATATGATTCTACATTAATCTGGAAGTTTACACAAATTTTAGGACAGCCACATATTCCCTTTTCCATAATGTCTTCAATAAGTTTTTATATTAAGATTTAGTTATTGAATTATTTTTTATTCAAATGGATATACAAAACCCCATTGATTTCTTATTTCACTCAATAAGTGAATAACATCAACTGACAACTGGAGTTGCTCATCCCCGCTTTTATTTTTAATGTACTCTTGCATATCTTCTACTTCATAATTAAGAGCTTTTCTTGTTTCTCCTAGTTGAATTTCTTCTGTTCTTTCGTCTTCTGTGTAAGTAATGGTTGCTTTGTCAGCCCTTGGGTAATTATTTACCTCGATATATCCCAATTCTCCTGCAACAACACCACGTTTTGGCTGTTTCGCTCTCATACTCAGAGCCATTACTGCCATCTGATCACAATCATTTTTCATAATAATACCAGATTGTTCATCTACTCCGGTTTCGAAATATTTAGCTGTCGTAAGAATTACATTTGGTTTACTCTCCATAAAATATCTTGCAAATGAAGTTGCATAACCACCAATATCCAATAGGGCTCCACCACCTAATTTTTTATTGAAGAAACGATTATTTACATCATATTCTTTACAGCTTCCGAAATTAACCTGTATCATTTTAACTTTACCTATAACACCTGAATTTACAATTTCTCTTAATTTTTTGTACAAAGGCATGTGAAACAGAGTCATTGCTTCTGCAATAACCAAATTTTTCTCTTTAGCAATGGCGACTATCTCATTCAACTGCTTTGCATTTACTGTGATCGCTTTTTCACACAAAACATGTTTTCCATTTTTTAATGATTTTATTAAGTATTCATAATGGAGGTTATGTGGTGTTGAAATATACACTATATCAATTTCCGGATCTTTTAACATTTCGTCACAATTATTATAAACCTTTGTCACATTAAATTCATCTGCAAATCTTTGCGCTTTTTCTGGGTTAATATTACTCACTGCATATATCTCACCATTTACTTCATTCAGTGAGGCGGCCATTTCTTTACCTATATTACCAGTTCCTAATATAGCCCAATTATATTTTTTCATTTTAATTCCTCCCCATGAGTATGAGATAAATTTTTTATAATTTATCATCAGCGATAGACTGTTCATGTCTGCTGATATTTTGATAAACATTTTCTTTATGTACTGTCAAGAATAAGTACAGGATCTCAATCACCACAGATGCAGATATTCTAGAAAAGCAGTATTCATCCATGAATAACTTCTCTCTTGTTGCCGTTGTGATATGATAATGACTTGTTTTAGCAATCGAAGATAAGTCGTTATTAGTAATGGAGATGGTAGTTGCACCCTTTTCATTAGCGGCTTCAATTAGAGTCACCAGTCTTTTAGAAGCTCCAGAGTTGGATATCACAATTACTATATCTTCCTTTGTCAAATTATAAGCATATGCTAATTGTGTTTCCCAAATTGTATTAGATACCGCTGGAATTCCAATTTGATTAAATTTATAAGTTCCATCCAGACAAACTGGGATAGTATTTCCTACCGCTGCAAATTGTACTACTCTTGCATTTTTAATTAAATCTAATATTTCTTTAAATTTTTTATCATTTATCATAGAAACGGTCTGTTTAAGTTCCTCTATTTTATTAGCCAAGATATTATACAAGGATTGGGTGATATTATTTGGATCAATGTCGTTTGATATTGGCATAAAATTCTCCTGTGATTCCACAATCTCTTTTGCAAGACTAATTTTCAAATGATGAAAACCTTTCAAATCACATTTTTTGCAAAATCTGGAAACAGTTGCTTCACTGGATCCGCTAGCTATTGCTAACTCTGCAATGGTCATTTCTATAACTTTTTCTTTATTGCTTATAATATAATTTGCAATTTTTTTTTCTGCTTCGAAAAAACTATCATATCCAGAAAAAATAATATCCAAAACTGTTTTATTATTTTCCATAACTGACCTCCTTAATCTTGTAAATTAAAATTTTTTACAAGGGTATTAATAATAAATTAGAGTTCATACTACACATATAGCATAACATGACGTGTGAATTTTGTACATGTTTTTTATGTGAAATTATATTTCACAAAAGGTTTTATTTGGGATTTTATGGATAGTTTTTCAGACAGTATTAGCAAATTTAATATAGGCATCTTCCAAAACTACAGTGGTTCAATGCAAGGTGCTCTAAATACTGGGGTTGAGTTAAGTAAAAAAAATTGATATACTATTCATTTATGTTTTATGGCAGAATTAAATTAGAATTTATCAATGATATGTTAGATACTTATAAAAATTGAGATTTTAAAATTATAGTAAGGAGATGATTTTTTGGTACTGATTAAATTGATATTATCCATTTTGATAATATTATATCTGGTAAATAGAAAAATAAATATCGGGTATTCACTGATGATAGGAGGAATAACTTTAGGGTTATTAACAGGGAGAAGCTTGGTGCATATTATCGGGTTAATAATCGAAGCTATATTTGATTATCAGACGCTTTCATTAGCCCTGGCTATAGGATTGATAACAGTTATGGGATATTTGATGGACAAATATTATTTAATGGAGAGAATGATAGGAGCTTTGGAAAAAATGCTTAGAAGTGCCAAAGCTACTATCATGTTTGCACCTTTGATAATAGGGACATTGCTAGTAAGCGGCGGAGCACTGATGTCCTGTCCGGTAGTTGATAACCTTGGGAAAAAGATGAATATCTCTCAAGAGAAAAAAGCTTCTATAAATATGATCTTCAGACATGGGCTATATTTCATTTTCCCTTTATCTCCTACGATTATTATGGCAGCAGAGATAGGCGGTTATGAGATTAATGATTTTATTTTTCTGATGCTGCCAATAGGAATTTTATTTTATATAATTGCGTATACCTTTTGTTTTAGAAATGTAAAATCTCCTAAAATAGAAAATGTAGATATGAAAGAATATCTGATTTCCATAAAGGGCTTTCTTGTATATTCATCACCAATATTAGTCAGTTTAATGGGGGTTCTTTTGATTAATTTAGAATTCTATATTTCACTGATACTTGGTATTATACTATGCTTTGTAATTAATGAAATTGATAAGAGGAAAGATTCTAAATTTGACTTGAAAGAGAATGTTCTGATGACAATGCTTAAAGGTGTGAAGGTTCCGTTAGTTATTTCGATATTTGGAATTATGATATATAAAAATATTGTAAATGATGTAAGTGAAATTAGTGAATTATTAAAAAATATGCTAAAGTTTGGGATCCCAATAGAATTGGTAGTATTCTTGTCAGCAACCCTTATTTCATATGCATTGGGATCGACAAATCCAAGTGTAGCGATACTTTTCCCTATGATATTGCCCTTAGCTCCAGATTATGACACTAGACTTCTGTATGCTATGTTTATATATACTACTGCTTTTATATTTTACTTTATCTCTCCTTTACATCTTTGCCAGGTAGTGACATTTGACTATTTTAAAGTGAAAATGAAGGGAGTATTTAAAAATTACATTTATATATTGCCTGTTACTTACTTAGCAATGGTTATTATTTATTGTGTTAGAATTAAGTAAAATTTAAGCGAGCCTATTGATTTAGGCCGTTTTTTTTATGAAGAAATTTAATATTTATTCCTTGAGTCCTCCTTTCGCTTGTCTAGAATAATTAAGCATGTTACAATTTAATCTATTGATATTAAAGACATGCAACTGATAAGGAGTATAAAGTGAAGAATATAAATAAAAAGGGGGAGTTGCATCCAAACAATCCCCATAAAGGCAGATATAATTTTAAATTACTGATAAAAAATCTTCTGGAATTGAAAATATACCTGAGAAAAAACCCAAGAGGAGAAGAAACGATAGATTTTAGTGACAGTAGGGCTGTAATTCTTTTAAATAAAGCATTACTAAAAACTTACTACAACATAGAGAACTGGGATATTCCCAGGGGATTTTTATGCCCCCCTATCCCTGGAAGGGCAGATTATATACACTATATAGCAGAGTTGCTAGGGGGCAGGAAAAAAGGTGTAAAAGTACTGGATATAGGAACCGGTGCCAACTGCATATACCCTATTATAGGTAGTCAAAGTTATGAATGGGACTTTGTAGCTTCAGATATAGATCCTAAATCCATTGATAATGCTAAAAAAATAGTGGAATCTAATAAGGGTTTGAAAAATAAAATAATTCTAAAGCTTCAAAAAAACAGGGATAATATTTTTGAAGGTATAATAGAAAAAGAAGATAGATTTGATCTGACTATGTGCAATCCTCCTTTTCATGCTTCTTTAGAAGATGCCTTAAAGGCAAATAAAAGAAAAGTAAATAATCTTAATAAAGAAAATAAGAACGTAAAAAAAGGACTTAATTTTGGTGGACAGAAAGCTGAATTGTGGTGTCCTGGTGGCGAGCGTCTTTTCCTGAAAAAAATGGCTGAAGAAAGTGTCAAGTTTTCTTCTCAGGTTACCTGGTTTACCTCTTTAGTTTCTAACAAAGAAAATATAAAGCCCACACAAAAATTATTGGAAAAATTAGGAGCTACAGATATAAAAATATTGAAGATGAGCCAGGGACAAAAGATCAGCAGAGTTTTGGCCTGGACTTTTGAAAGAAGAAGTTAAATTTGTTGTCTAAAGTTGCTGAAAATCGGCTAATGGTGCAATGAAAAATAGGAGGAGTAATATGAAACAGTGAGATGAAACCTTATTTGAAAACTACGGTAAAAAGTATGATAGTGAAAGCTTTACACATGGAACTATTGGAGAATGCGACTTTATTGAAGATGAAATTGGTCAGAATAAAAATATAAGAATTTTAGATATCGGGTGTGGTACGGGACGTCACTCTATAGAGCTTGCAAAACGTGGTTATTCCGTAACTGGGATTGATCTGTCAGAGTCAATGCTGAAAAGGTCAAAAGAGAAGGCAGAAAAAGAAAAAGTAGATGTTGATTTTCAAAAGGCAGATGCCAGAAATCTTTCATTTCGAGAGGAGTTTGACCTGGCTATTATGCTGTGTGAAGGGGGCTTCTCCCTTATGGAGACTGATGAGATGAATTATCAGATACTTCAAAATGCATCTAAATCACTAAAGAAAAATGGGAAACTAATATTTACAACGTTGAATGCACTGTTTCCCCTATACCACTCGGTAAAAGATTTCATAGAGTCCCAAAAGCAAGATGGGAATACAAACTGTGAAGAAAGTTCCTTTGACTTAATGACCTTTCGTGAACACAATATTACATCTTTAGAAGATGATTCTGGGAATAAAATGGAACTTCACTGCAATGAAAGATATTATGTACCCTCTGAAATAACCTGGTTGCTAAAATCACTGAATTTTAAAACTATTGATATCTACGGAGCAAAATTGGGGCCTTCAACAGGAAAGATAAACTCACAACAGACGATTTTGAAATGCTTATAATTGCAGATAAATAATTTACTCTAGTAAGAGTCAAGCATATTTGGAGGAATATCATGGGACTTAAATTAGTAAAATACGACAAGGCACCTGAGTCGGGGTATCTGGAATATATTAACGAGTGGGAAGTTTCTGGGGAAGTAATCGTCCCTATGGCGTCTAGTAGAAAAGACGCAAACTTTCAAGAACTGCTGACAAGGTGGGCAACTGACGAAACAAACGAGGTCTATAAGAAGGGATTTGTTCCGTCTACACTTTATTTTTTAGTTCATAAGAAAAAAGTTCTGGGAGCCATACATTTCAGACATGAGCTCAATGATGACCTACTTTGCAGAGGAGGACACATAGGCTACGGCATCCGATCTTCAGAAAGAGGTAATGGATATGCCACAAAAATGCTGACAATGCTGTTAGATCTAGTCAGGGAAAAAGGGTATAAAAAAATCTTAATAACCTGTGATGAAAGAAATATAGCTTCGGCAAAAACAATAGAAAATGCCAGCGGAATTTTTTGTGATAAAACTGAAATTGAAGGTGAGATAACTCTCAGATATTGGATAAATTTGGATTCGTAGAAATTAGTAGCTGATGCAATGCGGTTTACTTGAAAAATCACATGTAATAAATTTATTATTAAAAAAAACAGAAAAGGAGTTGAATTATGATAGTAGTAAATTTTGGAGGAAACCTAAAATAGAAAAAGGACCTCCGTTTAGGATTATTATAAAATTAGGAGGAAGAGATGAAAGGGAGAGTTATATGGTATTTAAAGATTTATATAGGGTATCTGATGGAGAAAAGGATTTCAATGCTCCGATAACTGGGAATGTGATAAAGAATTCAGACTTTCCAGTAGTCGGGGATTATGTAGAAGTAAGCGATGAAAAACAGATAACAGAAATTTACAAAAGAAAAACTGTTTTATCAAGAAAAGTAGCCGGCAAAGAGATAAAAGAACAACCCATAGTAAGCAACGTGGACTATATTTTTATAGTGACTTCTTTAAATAAAGATTTTAATATCGCAAGGCTAGAGAGATACCTGACCATAGTATATGAATCAGGAGCAAACCCATGTTTTATTTTAACCAAGGCAGATCTGGATGATGAGGTAAACGAAAAAATTGTTAGACTAGAGGAAATAGCTTTTGGAGTACCTATCCATGTGGTGTCTTCGTATGAGGATGTTGGAATAGATGAGGTTAGAAGTTATTTAAAAGACGGTAAAACAATCGGTTTAATAGGTTCATCAGGAGTTGGTAAATCAACCCTAATCAACAAATTACTCGGAACTGAGGCAATAAAAACAGAGGGAATAAGAATAACCGATGATAAGGGAAAGCACACAACCACAAGAAGAGAGATGTTTAAGATAGGAGATGGGTATATTATAGATACACCTGGGATGAGAGAACTTCAAATATGGAGTGGAAATACTACCAGTTCTTTTAAGGATATCGAAGAACTGACAAGGTTGTGCAAATTTTCTGACTGCACTCACGGGAATGAACCTGGATGTGCTGTAAGGAATGCTATTGAATCGGGAGAGTTAAAGGAAGAAAGGTTAGCCAGTTATTCTAAATTAAAAAGAGAAATAAAAAATATGGAAAATAAGATAAATCATGGTCACAAGTTTGCCACTTCTATAAACCTTCGTTTTACTGGGATAGCAGAAAGGCAAAGAGTATGAGAAAATTGATCGGCGATAATGGAACCACTGTGCTGTATTATCTCATAGGTTTGTCAGTTTCGGTTATCGGTATATTAGGGGCACTTGGAATTATCTCACTCAAATAGAAGCAAAAAAATTTCAGCATATAGAAGGGAGAATAGATGAGTTTTAAAATAAAAACATTAAAAATTTATCAGGTGGATGCATTTACAAATAAAGCCTTTCATGGAAATCCCGCAGGAGTCTGCATATTGGAAGAACCAATAGAAGATGAGGTGATGCTGGCTATAGCTTCAGAGATGAATCTTTCTGAAACAGCATTTTTGATTCTTGAAAAAGATAGTCGTGTGGAAAGTTTAAATGTTTTCTCACTGCGTTGGTTTACCCCAGAAGTAGAAGTTTCAATGTGCGGACATGCCACCCTTGCAGCATCGGCGGTCTTGTTTGAAGAATTTCATGTGCAGACCAACGACATAATCTATGAAACCAAATCTGGAAAATTGATAGCTAGGAAAGAAGAAAATAAAATTGTTCTGGATTTCCCGTTGGATACACCGGTATTTGAAGGTTTTCCTCTAGATAAAAAACTACTTGAAGCTGTGGGTATCTCAGAGTATAAGAATATTTTTTTAGGTGAAAATACAAAAAAAATTGTAGTCCACCTGAAAAATAAAGATGAAATTTTGAATCTAAAGCCAAATTTTGAGCTGATGAAACAACTAGATGTCAGTGGGATAAAAGGACTTGCTGTAACTGCAGGTATAGAGGGGGAGTATGATTTTATCTCTAGGTACTTCAATCCTTGGGCCGGCATCAATGAAGACCCTGTTACAGGAACTGTTCATACTCTTCTAGCTTCCTACTGGAGTGAGATACTGGGGAAAAATCATTTAAGCGCTTATCAGGCTTCAAAAAGAGGTGGCGAGATAAAGCTCAGATTAAGAAAGAATAAGAGGCTGGAGATTATAGGGGACTTTGTGATAACACTAAAGGGTGAAATTTATATATAAGCAAAAGATATTTAAATTTTAATTTTATATGAGAATAAAAAATAGCCTCAAAGCAATTGCTTTGAGGCTATTCTGGACTTAATTAGTTTACAGGAGTTACGTTAGCAGCTTGTGGACCTTTTTGCCCTTCTACTACGTCAAATGTAACTTCTTCTCCCTCTTCAAGAGTTTTGAATCCAGGTTTGTTGATTTCAGAGAAGTGTACGAATAAGTCGTTTCCTTCTTCTGAAGTGATGAATCCGAATCCTTTTTCTGAGTTAAACCATTTTACTGTTCCTTTTAGCATTTTAGCACCTCCAAAATTATTGTGCTTGTAACTCTCGGCTAAAATACCTTTTCAAAACCAGTCTTACAATCTGATGCTTGTATATGCGGTAGGCAAAATGCCATAAGATATTTTATTTAGTAACCTGAAGAATTAAAGCATGGTTATTATAACATTTTTATATTCCATAGACAATATGTTTTTTAGTAAATCTTAGTTCGATATTTTGCTTCAGAATATCAGCATATTAAAATTTAATTTCTTTTAATATGCTAAATGCAAGTTCCTGTTTTTTCATTTCTGGTAGCTCTGTTTTTGAGCCGTCTTTTTTTAACAGTGTCACCTGGTTATTTGTGCTTTGCATATATGTCACAAGGTTTCCTACGATCAAATCCAAGTTTTTCTTTTGTAGTTTTCTTGTTGCATTTTCTATTAGATTTTCACTTTCTGCTGCAAACCCTATTAAAAACTGTTTCTTTTTTTTAAGACCCATTTCATAAAGTATATCTGGATTTCGGTCAAGTACTAGGACCATGTCTCCATCTTTTTTCTTTATCTTCTGCTGTGAATATTCTTTTATTTTGTAATCTGCCACTGCTGCACAGGCTATAGCCACATCTTGGGTGTCATAGCACGCCATGACTGTGTCAAACATTTCCTGTGCACTTCTAACGGACAGAAAACTCTTAAGCCCTAGAGGTACAGGTAGGTTTGTAGGGCCTGAAACTAGTGTCACCTCAGCACCAAGTTTTACTGCAGCAGAAGCCAGAGAATATCCCATCTGACCTGTGGATCTATTTGAAAGGTACCTCACAGGATCTATCGCTTCTTCTGTTCTTCCTGCTGTGATTAGAAGTTTTTTACCGGTCAGAGATTTGTTTACCGGATTAAGTTCATCTTTTATGATATCTACAATATCCTCTTCTCTTTTTAATCTTCCTTTAGCATTTACATTGCATGCAAGGAAACCTTCATCAGCCTCTATAAATTTGTACCCATATTTTTTCAATTTGTCTATATTATCCTTTAAAATTGGGTTTTCATACATATTAACGTTCATTGCAAGAGCAAAATATACTGGAGCCTTTGTAGCAGAAATAACAGTAGAAAGCATATCATCTGCAATTCCGTTTGCCACTTTTCCGACCATGTTATATGTAGCTGGGGCAATGAGAACAACATCTGCCCACTCTCCAAAAGAGATGTGTTCCACTTCAAGGTTTGGCTTTTTTTCCCACATATCTACGATAACCCTATCCCTTGCAAGGGTTTCAAGGGTCAGGGGAGTTATTATCTCTGTGGCACTTTTTGTCATGATGACTCTGACATTGTATCCGTTCTTTTTGAGGAGGGAAATAATATTTGCAGATTTATATGCAGCTATCCCTCCTGTGACTCCAAGTAAAACGTTTTTTTTCATTATATTCACCTCAACGATAATGACAGTAATTTTTTAACAAAATTATACTACTAATTAGAAATTTTTTCAAATTTAAATCCCTTTTAGGATGAGTGTTAAATGTTTAAACTCAATTATAGTATTTTTTTTATTTGATTTTCAAATGGGATTTAAAGCTCATTAAAAAAAGAGGGAGTTTCACCCTCTTAGATTTTTTTTCTATTTAAATACTTGATCATAATGACTGAGACGGCGACAAATATGATACTAATTACATGAGGTGCTCTGAATCCCATAACCATAAGGTCCTCTGCTCGGAAAAAACTTACAAGGACTCTTATGATACTGTACATAATGACGTAAATCCACCACACGGTACCAGATGCATACTCTTTTTTTCTAAAATAAAACCAGATAATCAAAAAACCTGTGAAATTTAAAAACATTTCATAAAGCATAGCTGGATGTAGGGGAAGGTTTGGGAATTCACTTCCTGCCGGAGAAGATTTTGGAAAAACAATCCCCCAGGGAACAAGTTCCTTATATTTCATCTGAGCCTCTATACTCATGGCTCTATACTGATTATACCAATTATAAAATCCTGGTTTTAGTGTAAATATTACTTTCCATGGGGTAAATGTAGGGACTCCATGGACCTCTCCGTTCATGAGGTTCCCGAATCTACCTATGGCCTGTCCTAGGATGAATGGAGCTGCGGCAATATCTCCTAATTTCCACGGACTGACTTTATGCCTGTGGGCAAAGATAAAGGTACCTATGATACCTCCTATGATACCACCATGAATAGCCATTCCGCCATTCCAAACAGCAGGAATCTCCATGGGGTTATTCCAGTAGTATTTTGGGTTGAAGAGTACATAGTAAAGTCTTCCACCAATGAGACCACATACCATGGCCGTTATAGCAAAATTCTCCAAAAGTTCAGGAGACATCTTTATTCTCTTTGCTTCTTTTTTGACTATCTCTATCCCGATAAAAAATGCAATTGCATACATGAGGCCGTAATATCTTAGCTGGAAGCCCCCGATTTCAAATAATATTGGATTCATTTTGTCCTCCCAAAATATCGACTTTACACTGATTATATCATAAAAAAATAAAGTGGCAATAGCAAAAGCTAGCTGTACTTGAAAGTAATTTTTAAAAACTTGAAATTTTAAAAATATGAAAGTATAATTTTAAGTGTTAAAGAGCAGTTTTGTAAAGTTATATTTTACAAAAAAATCTTGTGAAAAAAATATAAATTTGTTATTATTATAACTAAAGAAACTAGTCGTAGTGACTTTTCAAGGAGGTAAAAATGCATAATTTAGTACAAGTAACCGATCATGTTTACTGGGTTGGTGCCAATGATAAAAAAACAGAGAGATTTGAAAATTACATGCCTCTTCCGATGGGGGTAGCTTATAATTCATATGTTATCAATGATGAAAAGACTTGTGTTATCGACACGGTAGAATTTGGTGTAGAGGGTCTTTTCATGGAAAAAGTTGAGTGTGTATTAGACGGTAAGGATCTTGACTATATCATAGTAAACCATATGGAACCTGATCATTCAGGCGCCTTAAGAGACCTTATGAGGAAATATCCAAATGCCAAAGTAGTGGGTAATGCAAAAACATTCCCTATGATCAAAGCATTTTTTCATGATGTAAATGAGGAAAGCTTTTATCCGGTAAAAGAAGGGGATATCTTAGATTTGGGAAATCATAAGCTCACTTTTGCCATGATGCCTATGGTACACTGGCCTGAAAGTATGGTAACTTATGATACCACAGAAAAGATTCTTTTCTCAAATGATGCTTTCGGAAGTTTCGGAGCTCTTGACGGGGGACTTTTTGATGATGAAGTAAATTTTGATTTTTATGAAGATGAAATGAGAAGATATTATGCCAACATAGTCGGAAAATATGGAATGCAGGTTCAAAATGCCATAAAAAAATTAAGTTCATTGGAGATCAATTATATATGCCCATCTCATGGAATTATATGGAGAAGTGATATAAACAGAGTTATAAAACACTACGATTACTGGTCTAGGCTTGAGCCAGAATCAGAAGGGGTAGTTATCGTATATGGAACTATGTATGGTAATACAGCAAAACAGGCAAATGCCATAGCTAGGGAACTTAGTTCTCAAGGTATAAAAGAAATAAAAGTTTACGATGCATCTAAAACAGACCACTCTTTTATTATAAGTGACATATGGAAATATAAAGGTCTTATCATAGGTTCTTGTTCTCACAACAATGCCCTTTATCCAAAGATACAGCCGTTACTTCATAAATTGCAAAACTATGGTTTAAAAAACAGATATCTTGGTATATTTGGAAATATGATGTGGAGCGGTGGAGGAGTAAGAGGAATCCAGGCTTTTGCAGATGCTCTAAACGGAAACGAAATAGTAGCAGATGCTGTAGAGGTAAGAGGAAACCCTACTTTAGAAGATTATGAAAAACTTGAAAACATAGCGAGATCAATGGCTGAAAAAATTAAATCACATAGATAAAAAATCCGCCCTTGGGCGGATTTTTTTTACCTGTTAAAACAAATTGATGTATAACGATCTGTTGTTTCGAAGATATATTGATTATTGATTTTTTAATGTAATTATTTTTTATACCGATAGACTTATGAAGTTATAGAATCTGAAAATTGTATCGGTACAATTTGTTTTTTTTAAAATGCATATTTTTTAAAAATATGATAAATTAAAGGTCTAAATTTAATTTACGGGGTGGGGAATTTTCATGAAGAAACTATTGGTTATTTTAACAGGAGTTATTATTTTTACTTTTACAGCCTTTGGAGCACAAAAGACAAAAGTAGGCTTAGTATTATCTTCAGGAGGACTAGGAACAGGTTTTAATCAGATGGCTTATGATGCTTTGACAAAATTGGAAAAAGAGGGGAAAATAGATTTTAAATATGTAGAGCCTTCAAATATAAATGAAGACCTTCAGTATTTGAGAGATTTTGCAAGCACTAGAGAGTATGATATTATCATAGGAATGGGGACAGTTGTGGCAGAATCTATGAAAGTAGCTGCAAGAGAGTATCCGAAACAAAAGTTTGGTCTTGTGGGAGCAACATTAGAGATACCAAATACTGTTACAATAGACTTTGCAGAGCAGGAGATGTCCTTTTTAGCAGGAGCCCTATCTGCTATGATGAGTAAGACAGGGGTTGTAGGGACGATTCCTGCCATGGACAACAGATCTTTTAACAGATTTAAAAATGGATTCAGACAAGGGGCTCAATATGTTAATCCCAAGGTAAAGGTTTACAACACTTACATGCCAACTACTAGCAGCAATCCATTCAATGACCCGGCTACAGGTAAAAACATTTCACTTATGATGATGGATAGGAAAGCAGATGTAATTATGCACGTGGCAGAGGGAACTGGAAGAGGTCTTTTCCAGGCTGCGAAAGAAAGAGGTGTATATGCAATAGGGTGTGATGTAGATGAAGACGGTGTCCTCCCTGGGACTATCCTGACATCAGTCAGAGTGAGGATAGATAATGCTGTGTACAGACTTGTGTCCGATCTTATAAAAGGTAAATTTGTACCTGGTTACACTCAAGCTAATCTCGCCAGCAATGGAGTATCTCTTACTGACTTCAAGTATACAAGAGATATCATAGGAAAAGATAAAATGGCTAAGCTCAATGAGATAAAAAATGATATAATAAAAGGAAGAATAAAAGTCTCAGAATAGTTTTTTTAAATTTTTAACCAATTGGCTGGTAATTTTATTTTTAAAATCAATAAAATCTTCCCAAAAGTGGGACGATTATATAGTTATATAAAAATATATCTGCCAGGATTAAAGTCATAAAGAATAAAATCACAATTACAAGATATTCTTTAAATATTGTAGACATAGTAACAAATAAAATAATTAAAAGTCCTAAAATGATAAACACTTGCTATCCTAAACTATGTATATAGTAAAATAATACAAATTAGGTTTTTTCAAGAGAATATTATCAAAATTTTAATTTTTTCATTGGAATTACTAGGAAAGAGCATGATACGAGTGCAAAATTGGCCTTGTAAAAGGCAATAATAAAAGAAAAAACAAAAAAACTCTTGCAAAAGTTTTTTTGTTATGTTATTATTATTTTTGTCAGAAGATAAAATGCAACGGAGCATAGCGCAGCCCGGTAGCGCACCTGCCTTGGGAGCAGGGGGTCGCAAGTTCAAATCTTGCTGTTCCGACCATTTTTGCGGGAATAGCTCAGTTGGTAGAGCGTCAGCCTTCCAAGCTGAATGTCGCCAGTTCGAACCTGGTTTCCCGCTCCAACAATTTTATACTTATCTATGCGGGGGTGGCGGAATTGGCAGACGCGCTAGACTTAGGATCTAGTGTCTTTGACGTGGGAGTTCAAGTCTCCCCCTCCGCACCAAATAAGGACTCAGTACAGCTTTTCGGAGCTGTTTTTTTCATTTTATGCTGCATTTATTTAGACGTAGAATTTTAACAGTGTGACTTTCAACACTCCTTAATCCAAAAAAAGCAGCAGTTATGAGGTCAATCTATTTTGAAAGAGGTAAGATTATGATTTATTTTCTTTTTTTAAACCATCCTAAGGAAGAGTTGTATAGAGTCTCGCCTGAGAAAGAGAAAAGAGCCAGAAGGTATTTTTCTGGGGCAGATACAATAGATAGTCAGGTGGAGATCAGAGGCGAGAGATATAGAGTGATAATAGATTACGGAGTTTTTTCCGCTATGACTAATTTTGATTGTTTTAATTGCAGGGATGCCTGTTGCGGAGATGCTCCTTCAAAATTTGACTATACAACGAGAAAACTTATTTTTGAAAATCTAGATAAGTATGATGAGCTTACAAAAAATTTAAGTATATTAGAGGAATTAGATTATGACAGGGAGAATATAAAGGAGAGCATCTTAGAGGACGACCTAATGCTTCCTGAGGAGCATGTAGGGGAAGAGGTAGAGCTCTGCACCTGCGCCTTTAGACCTGACAACAGCACAACTCTCTGTGCGATACACTCTGTATGCCTAGATAAAGGGATGGGTGCGTCTGAAATTTTAGATCACAAACCCCTGATATGCAACCTATGGCCTATAGAAATTTTGGCTGAGGATGACCTTTCTGTGCTATATATTACTCTTCCAGATGATTTTACAAATGGTTTTACAATCGAAGACTACTATAACAAGGCTTGTATAAATATGAATTATGGAGTCAGTGCTTCTTTTAAGAGGATAAACCCAGAAGGTTTTAAAGAGCAAGATTATAGACCCCTTATAGTTTCTTATGAAGATACTATAAAAAATTCTTTTGGGGAAAAGTGTTATGAAGATATAAAGAAAAAACTTATAGAGGAAGAACTTGTTTCGACAGAAGAGTTTTGTCTAGAGGATCAACAACTGACAAAGAGATACTGAAGTTAGACTTTAGAAAGGATTTTGAATTTGATTAGATAGAGATTAATATGATACAATTATAATAATTTAAATTATAATTGTAATTAGGTGGTGTATAAATTTAATGATATATTATGTTGCTCTGATTTTAGTTTTGTTACTTATTTTGTTGTATTTTTTAATGAGGCTTCGAACTTTAGAGAAGCATTTTAAGGGAAATGTTGAGGACAATAAAAACTTTGGTGCCCTTAGAAGTGGATCTACTGTATTTAAAAAGACCCTTAAAAGGTCAAAAGAGAAAGCCTTAAAAAATATAGGGGCAAGATTTACAATTATAAGAAGATCTCTTTTTATTCTTTGGCTTTTGATAATGGTTTTTTTATTGCTCTATCCTTTCATGGGTAATTTTTCAAAGGGAGTATTTTCTGTATTTGCATCTACAGGTACGATCTTTTTAGGATTTGCGGCCAAGCCTTTTATAGAAAATATTATAGCCGGAATAGTAATAACTCTTTCAAAACAATTTAATGTAGGAGATACAATAGTTATAAAAGATTATTATGGTGTGGTGGAGGATATAAATATGACACATACCATAGTCAAGTTATGGGACTGGCAGAGATTTGTTATTCCAAATGTTAATATGTTGAAAGAAAATTTTATAAATTATACCCTTGTAAATGAATCCCAGTGGGCTAAGGTAGAATTTTGGATATCCTATGAGTCAGATGTAGAGTTAGTAAAAGAACTTGCCATAAAAGTAGCCAAGGAGAATTCACATGTAAATCTCAGTAGTGAGCCTCATTTTTGGGTTATGGATATGACTTCTGACAACATAAAATGTTGGGTTGCAGGACTAACAGATTCACCTGCCAACGGATGGTCTTTTAAGAATGAATTCAGGTTGAAATTTTATACAGAATTAAGAAAACTTAATATTAAGCCTCATTTCAAATATATTGTTTTAAATGAGGAGTTTGAAAAAGATGGTATAGGTAAGAGGGTATAGGTAAGTTTATCAGGCGTTTTTTAGAGAGGTTAACTGTTCTGTTATATTTTCAAAAAATAATTTTGTTAAGTAAAATTTGTTTTAAAATCTGAGTCGTTAATTGAGATGGCTCAGATTTTTTTGAAAAAGGATTTATTATCAGTTAACAGTGATTATAATTTTTTTCTAAAAAGTGTTTTAAAATCAAAATAGTTCTTTTGGGGTAAACAAATGTAAAAAAAATATAATACAAAAACACGGTATACACAATCCGGTTATTTATAAAAAAGTAATTTTATTTTTTTTAAATAAGCTTTTATAGTCTGTGTTTATATGACAATTTACTTTTATATGAAAAAAGTCGTGTTATTTTATAAGAGGGTTTTCTGATTTTTCCATAAAAAGTTTGATTGTACTTAATTATTTTAGTTGACATTACAACTTCATTTTGTTATTATTCTACATAACACGAAAAACAATGGGAATAAACGAAAAGGAGGAAGAAAAATGATAATAGCCTACACTATTTCAATATCTCTGCTGCTATCTCTGCTGCTGGTACTACTGCTAGTCCTAAACCAACAAAGTAGAATAGAGATAAACAGTGTTAGGAGCTTAAGTCATTTATCTCCGGCCCTTTTAAACAGAGGGTTTGTTTCGTTATAACCATATACAGGGTTTGATGAATGGGGAAATTTGAGTATTGGGGATTATTAAGCAGCCTACTAGGCTGCTTTTTTTATACAGTTTCAGAAGAAAAAAGGGGGAAAAATGAGAAAAGTTAAGATTTTTGACACAACTCTTAGGGATGGAGAGCAAACACCAGGAGTCAACCTTTCAATCGAGGAAAAATTAACGATTGCAAAAAATTTAGAGGATTTGAATGTGGACATTATAGAGGCTGGATTTGCTATTGCATCAGAAGCTGATTTTGAAGCAATAAGAGAAGTGGCTAGGACAATAAAAAAATGTAAAATTGCTTCTCTAGCTAGAGCAACTGTAAATGATATAGATAGAGCATGGGATGCAGTGAAAGAAGCAAAATATCCAAGAATACATACTTTTATTGCTACTTCTGATATTCACATGAAATATAAACTTAAAATGACAGAAGACGAGGTGTACAACCAGGCTGTAGAGATGGTAAAATATGCGAAATCAAAGGGGTGCGAAGTTCAGTTTTCGTGTGAGGATGCTTCAAGAACCAGACCTGAGTTTCTTTACAGAGTTTTAGAAGGGGTAATCGATGCAGGAGCTATAGTTGTAAATATCCCGGATACAGTAGGATTTACATATCCTGAGGAGTTCTACGAGATCATTAAGGGTATAAAAGACAACGTACCTAATATAGATAAGGCTGAAATCGCAGTTCATTGCCATAATGATCTCGGACTGGCTACGGCCAATGCTCTAGCTGCAATCCGTGCAGGTGCATCACAGATAGAGTGCACCGTAAACGGTCTAGGAGAGAGAGCTGGAAATACCGCAATAGAAGAGCTTGCCATGACGTTGAAGGTAAGACCTGAAGGTTATGGCGCTGAATGCGGAATAAATCACAGCAAAATTTATCACGTCAGTAAGACAGTGAGCAAACTCACAGGTGTGGATATCCAGCCAAACAAGGCTGTAGTGGGAGACAATGCTTTTGCTCATGAATCTGGGATACATCAGCATGGAGTCTTAGAGAATAGCAGTACTTATGAGATTATGACTCCAGAAAGTATAGGAAGAAATAAAAATAAGCTTGTCTTTGGAAAACATTCTGGGAAACATGCTTTTAAAGATAAACTGGTTGAACTTGGATATGAATTATCTGAAGAGAAAATAGATGATATTTTCAAAAAGTTTAAAAAACTTACAGATATCAAGAAGGAAATTCTGGATGAGGACATTGAATCTCTAGCCCTTGGAGGACTTAGAACAGTTGAAAAGTCCTATGATCTTACAAGTTTTAATATAATAAGAGTACCTGGACACGCCACTCAGGCAGAGGTGAAGATGGTTGCTAAGAGCGAAATAAGAACAGCAACAGCAGAGGGCGATGGACCGGTAAGTGCCGTGTATAACGCCATCAACACAATTACAGGGTGCAAAGACTGTACGCTGAAAGACTATTCTATAAAGAGTATAACAAGTGCTTCTGATGCTCAGGGTGAGGCAAGGGTAGAAGTGGAAATAGATGGCAAAGTGTATATCGGTAAAGGGATTAAGACTGACATAATTGAGGCGAGTGCAATAGCCTATATAGATGCAATAAATAGAAGCTTAATACATGTAAAAAAATAGGGGGGAAAACTGTGGGAATGACAATTGTTGAAAAGATTCTTGCTAAAAAATCAAACAGAGAAAAAGTGACTCCAGGTGAAAACATTTGGGTAGATGTTGACAACCTGCTTACCCATGACGTTTGCGGTCCTGGAGCAGCATCCATATTCAAACGTGAATTTGGTGAAGGTGCCAAGGTTTGGGACAAAGAAAAAGTGGTTTTAATACCTGATCACTATATTTTTACAAAAGATAAATACGCAATGAGAAATCTTGAAATAGTAAAAGAATTTGCAAAAGAACAGGATCTAAAATATTACTATGAGCCCTTTACATCAGATTATAAAGGTGTGTGTCATATAGCCTTTGCTGAAGAGGGACATGCAATGCCAGGAAAAGTAATGTTCGGGACAGATTCTCACACATGTACTGCAGGAGCTTTTGGACAGTTTGCCACAGGAATAGGAAATACAGACGCTGGATTTATATTGGGAACTGGAAGACTTTGGGTAAAGGTTCCTGAGACTATAAGATTTACCTTCAATGGTAAATTCCCTAAATATGTAATGGGAAAGGACATTGTCCTTCAGACTATAGGGGATATCGGATTTGACGGTGCAACTTACTGCTGTATGCAGTATGACGGTGATGCTATAAGCGATCTGAATATGGATGAAAGAATGACTATCTGCAACATGGCTATAGAGGCTGGAGGTAAATGCGGTATAATCGAACCTGACCAGACAACGATAGACTACGTAAGAGCTAGAACAGAGGCACCTTTTGAAGTATATCACTCAGATGCAGATGCAAAGTATAAAAGTGAGCATATCTATAATGCAGCGGAGATGGAGCCTGTAGTAGCTCAACCTTATTCACCTGCAAATGTTGAAAAGGCAAAAAATTTGGAAGATGTAAAAATAACAAGATCTTATATAGGATCTTGTACAGGAGGGAAGACTACAGATTTCTATGCAGCAGCTGAGATACTTAAAGGCAGAAAAACGGTGGTAGACACATTTATAGTTCCTGCTACAACCCAGGTGGAAAAAGATCTGAAAAAGATAAAAATTGGTGATGAGACACTTATGGAAATATTGGAAAAAGCTGGATGCCTCATAGGACCTCCGTCGTGTGGAGCATGTCTTGGAGGACCTGAAGATACTTTCGGAAGAACGCATTCAGATGAAGTAGTTATCTCCACTACAAACAGAAACTTCCACGGAAGAATGGGATCGATGGAATCAAAGGTATACCTTGCATCACCATATACAGCGGCAGCATCTGCTGTTACAGGTTATATTACAGATCCGAGAAAGTTCATGGAGGGGAAATAAGAGATGAGTGATATTATAAGAGGAAAAGTTTATGTATTAGGAGACGATATAGATACAGATCAGATAATTCCGGCATCACATCTTGTATACAGGGTAGATGATCCTGAGGAATCTAAACTTTACGGTAAATACGCACTTTCCGGACTTCCTACAGAGATAAAGAAGGCTAGCCCTTTTGTAAAAGAGGGAGAGTTTACAAGTGAGTACACGGTAGTTATAGCAGGGAAAAACTTCGGGTGCGGATCTTCTAGGGAGCATGCTCCTCTGTGTCTTGAAAAGGCAGGTGTCAAAGCAGTAATAGCCGAGAGTTATGCCAGAATCTTTTATAGAAACGCCATTGACGGAGCATTTTTGATACCATACGAATCTGAAGCTAAAATATTTGATAAGTTCTCTACAGGGGATGAGATAGAACTAGACGGAGACAGGAGCACAATAAAGAATGTAACAACAGGGGAGAAGTTCTCTCTGAAATCTATAGGTGATGCCTACGAAATAGTAAAAGCCGGGGGGATATTTAAGTATGCAAAAAACAAAATGTAATGAAATAAAAACATATAAAATAGCACTTTTACCTGGAGACTATATAGGGGAAGAGATAACTTCAGGGGCAGTAAAGGTAATGAAGAGAGTAGGGAAGGCCTATGGGGTAGACCTCCAGTTTACAAGAGGGGCTATAGGGGGAGCAGGGCTTGATGAAGCTGGGCATCCTTTTCCAGAAGCGACGAAAAAAATATGCAGAGAAAGTGATGCAGTATTTTTAGGAGCTGTAGGTGGACCTAAGTGGGATAACGTGGCCTCGAACTTGAGACCTGAAAGAGGACTTCTTGAAATCCGTAAGGAGCTAGGGGTTTTTGCAAACTTAAGACCTGTAAAAATTCACAGTTCTTTGAGGGATAAAAGTCCACTGAAAGAGAGTATTATCGGAGAAAACTTAGACATACTAATAGTGAGAGAGCTTATAGGCGGAATCTACTTTGGACAGAAAGGCAGAGATGGAGACAAAGCTTATGATGTAATGGCTTATTCTGTGGGAGAGGTAGAAAGAATCGCTGAAATAGCATTTCAAGTCGCCTCAAAAAGAGATAAAAGAGTGACAAGTGTGGACAAGGCAAACGTACTCGAAAGCTCTAAGCTATGGAGAGAAACCGTAGAAAAAGTGGCAAAAAAATACCCAGATATAGAGCTTACTCATCTATATGTAGACAATGCAGCTATGCAGCTTGTAATTAACCCTAAACAGTTTGACGTGATACTTACAAGCAACATGTTTGGTGATATATTATCAGATGAAGCCAGTGTAATATCTGGTTCTATCGGGATGCTGCCTTCTGCAAGCCTTGGAAAAGGGATAGGGCTCTTTGAACCTATCCACGGTTCGGCGCCTGATATAGCCGGGCAGGATAAGGTTAACCCTATGGCGACCATATTATCTGGGGCTATGATGCTAAGACACTCTTTTGAAATGGAGGAAGCTGCAAAAATTATAGAAAAAGCCGTGGAAGCAGTACTTGAAAAAGGGTATAGAACCGGTGACATCTATAGTGGAACTGAAAAACTCGTAGGAACAAAAGAGGTTGTTGGGAAGATAATGGAAGAGGTAGAGAATCTTCTTAAAAAATAGCAAAACTTTTAATAATTATGGGTAGTTCATTTTGATAAAGGGAAGGGGAATTTATGAAAAGTGATGTAGTTAAAAAAGGAGTGGCAAGGTCGCCACACAGAAGTCTTTTAAAGGCACTAGGTCTTACAGAGAGAGAAATTCAGGCTCCGTTTATAGGGGTTGTAGGTTCTTTTAATGAATTGGTACCGGGACATGTACACCTTAAAACAATAATAGATTCGGTAAAAAGTGGAATAAGAATGGGTGGAGGAGTTCCTTTTGAGTTTTCCACAATTGCAGTGTGTGATGGCTTGGCTATGAATAATGACGCCATGAGATACTCACTACCTTCTAGAAACATAATAGCTGATACTATAGAGGTTCAGGTAAGGGGTGCAGCCCTAGATGCACTGGTTTTTATACCAAATTGTGACAAGGTAGTTCCAGGGATGCTTATGGCTGCAGCAAGGCTGAATATACCGGCTATATTTATAAGTGGGGGACCTATGCTTGCAGGAGTTCACAAAGGGAAAAAAATTGCCCTTAGTGATGTGTTTGAATATGTAGGAAAGTATCAGGCAGGAGAGATCTCAGAAGACGAGTTGACTGAAATAGAAGGAAAGGCCTGTCCTACTTGTGGTTCATGTGCAGGGATGTACACTGCAAATACAATGAACTGTCTCACAGAGGCTCTAGGGATGGCACTACCTGGAAACGGAACAGTCCCAGCTGTATTTTCAAAAAGAATGGAAATGGCAAAAGAAGCTGGAATGAGAGTGGTGGAACTCTTGAAGGAAGGATTGAAGCCGAGAGACGTGATGACAAAAAAGGCATTTATGAATGCTGTAAGAGTGGATATGGCATTAGGTGGATCGACAAATACAGTTCTTCATCTTCTTGCCATTGCTAATGATGCAGGTGTAGAACTAACCTTAGATGATTTTGATGAAATAAGTAAGAGGGTACCACAGATATCAAAACTGTCCCCGGCAGGAAACCATTTTATAGAGGACCTTGACCGTGCAGGAGGGGTACACGCTGTAATGAGAGAGTTAATAGACGGCGGAATTGTAGAGGATGAGACAACTGTCAACGGAAACTTAGCGGAAGTACTGAAAAAACACAGAGTAACCGACAAAGAGGTAATAAGAGAACTTGTCAATCCTTATACAAAACGAGGAGGACTTACTGTTCTAAAAGGAAATATAGCACCTCTTGGAGCAGTTGTAAAATCAGGTGGAGTTGTGGAAGAGATGAAAGTTCATAATGGACCTGCAAGAGTATTTAACAGTGAGGAAGATACGGTGGCGGCTTTAATGAATGGCAAGATAAAAAACGGAGACGTAATTGTCATAAGGTATGAAGGCCCAAAGGGAGGACCTGGAATGAGAGAAATGCTTACTCCGACCTCTATACTAGTAGGACTAGGTCTAGATAAAACAGTGGCCCTTATAACTGATGGTAGATTCTCAGGAGCCACAAGAGGAGCTGCTATAGGGCACGTATCTCCTGAAGCGGCAGAGAGAGGACCTATAGCCCTTATCGAAGAAGGGGATATGATCAAGATAGATATAAATAATGGTACCCTTGATTTTGTAGTAGATGAAAAAGAACTCGAAAAGAGAAAAGAGAAACTGGTTTTAGTTGAGAAGGAGGCCAGTGGATATTTGAAAAAATATTCTGATAAAGTATTATCGGCGTACAGCGGAGCTATAGAGGGGTAGTCGGACAATAGATAGAGGGGGTGTGCAGTAGAGATGAAAGGAGCACAGATTCTATTAGAGACTCTGAAACACTTGGGGATAAAAGAAATTTTCGGATATCCAGGAGGAGCAGTACTTTCTATTTTTGACGCTCTTCGGGAGGATGAAGATATAAGGTTTATTCTTCCGAGACATGAGCAGGGAGCATCTCATGCAGCAGATGCTTCAGGAAGATTGACAGGGATCCCTGGGGTATGCTTGGCCACTTCGGGACCGGGAGCTACCAATCTGGTTACAGGAATAATGACTGCCTACATGGATTCCTCGCCTATGATCGCCATAACAGGTCAGGTGTCTAGATCTAACAAGGGGAAGGATGTATTCCAGGAAGTGGATATTGTAGGTGTTACTCTTCCAATAACAAAACATAATTACAGCGTGGAATCACTTGAGGAACTACCTGTGATATTAAAAGAGGCATTTCATATCGCCACTACAGGAAGACCTGGACCTGTTCTCATTGACCTTCCTGCAGACATTCAAAATGAAGATATGACAGAGGAAAGGTTCAGAATACTGTTAAATCAGGAATTAGAGCTGTTTCCATCGCTCCATATACCAAAGCTGGATATGTCAAAAGTTAAGGAGGCGATAGAGCTTCTGAAAATGTCTAAAAGACCTCTCATTATTTCAGGGGCAGGTGTTATAAGAAGTGATGCAGCAGATGAACTATATGAATTTGCAACAAAAAATAACATTCCAGTAACCTCTTCACTCTTGGGATTAGGAGGTTTTCCAGGAGACAGCAAACTTTTCCTAGGAATGGGAGGGGTACATGGGAGTATAGCTACAAATATCATAATTCAGGAAGCTGATTTTGTGCTAGCTGTTGGAACAAGACTGGACAACAGACTTACTTGTGACGCAGATGGATTTTTAGATCAGGCTAAAGTGGTTCATATAGATATAGACCCTGCTGAAAACAAAAAAATAATTGTTGCTGATGTATTTATCCAGGGGGATGCAAAAGAGGCCTTGAACAAAATGTCAGAGCTTAGTGAAGGGAAAAAAGAGCAGCTCTGGCTAGACAGGGTAGATGAGCTGAGAGGTAAATATTCACCTACAAAATTTAGTGAGAAATACTCTTTGGAGCCTAGAAGAATTTTTGAAATTCTGAGTGAAAAGACCGATGAAAATGCTATAATAACTACAGATGTAGGGCAACATCAGATGTGGGTGGCTCAATACTACAAGTTTAGAAAACCCAAAACTTTTATAACTTCAGGTGGGGCAGGAGCCATGGGATTTGGGATTCCTGCAGCTATAGCAGCAAAAATAAAAAGACCGGATACCACGGTGATCTCTGTGGTAGGAGACGGTGGGTTTCAGATGTGTGTAGGGGAGATAATAATGCTTAAGCAGTACAAACTTCCCGTAAAGATACTCATTATAAACAACAGCACCTTGGGAATGGTAAAGCAGCTTCAGGACACTTTCAAAGGCGGAAAGCACTTTGGGGTGTATCTAGATGTCAATCCTGACTTCATAGATATAGCAAAGGCCTACGGTCTAAAAGGTGTGAGGGTTACAAATGAAGAGGAGCTTGTGAGGGCTTATGACGAAAATATCAATACAGATGAACCTGTAATAATAGAGTGCGTTTTAGATAGAAAGAAAAATGTATACCAGACACTGGTACATCCAAATCTTTAGATAATAAGGAGCGAAAATATGAAAAGAGAACTTTTGATAACGGCGAAAAATAAAATAAGTACTCATTCAAGAATTTACAATTTGTTTAATAAAAAAGGGTATAATCTAGAAAGTGTTGTTGCACATCCTTGTAAGGAAGACCCTGAAAACATAAAAATGACTCTCGCCGTCGTCAAAAGTGATCAAGCTCTCTTAGAACAGATAAGGTTAAATCTTTATAAACTAGTCGATATAGTAAGTGTTGAGATAGTATAATGTTTTCCACACCATTAAAATAAATCAAAAACAAACAAGGGGGAATAGAAAAATGGCAGTAACTGTATACACAGAAAAGGATTGTAACATCGATATCTTAAAAGGGAAAAAAGTAGTAGTAGTTGGATTTGGAAGTCAAGGACATGCACATGCTTTAAACCTTTTTGATTCAGGGGTGGATGTTACAGTAGGTTTAAGAGAAGGGTCTCCAACAATGGAAAAAGTAAGGGCTGCAGGCCTTAAAGCTGATACAATAGCAAATGCAGTAAAAGGTGCAGATGTTGTAATGCTTCTTATTCCAGATGAATCTCAAGGAAAGATCTATGCTGAGCAGATCGAACCAAACCTTAAAGAGGGAGCTTACTTAGGATTCGGACACGGATTCAATGTTCTTTACAATATCGTAAAATTGAGATCAGACTTAAATGTATTTCTAGCAGCACCTAAAGGACCTGGACACATGGTTAGAAGAACTTTTGTTCAGGGTACAGGTACACCGGGGCTTATCGCAATCGAGCAAGACCCTTCAGGAAATACAAAGGAGATCGCACTTGCATGGGCTCAAGGATTTGGAGGAGCAAGAGCAGGTATAATTGAGACTACCTTTAAAGAGGAAACTGAAACTGATCTTTTCGGAGAACAAGCAGTTCTTTGCGGAGGAGTTACAGAGCTTATGAAAGCCGGATTTGAAACTCTTGTAGAGGCTGGGTATGAGCCAGAAATGGCATACTTTGAGTGTGTACATGAGATGAAGCTAATCGTTGACATGATCATAGACGGTGGATTCACATCAATGAGAGATTCTATCTCAAATACTGCTGAATATGGTGATTATATTACTGGAACTAAAGTGATCACCAAAGAGTCTAGAGAGGGAATGAAGGCAGTACTAAAGGATATCCAAGATGGTACATTTGCTAAAAACTTCATAAAAGAGTGCGAGACAATGGAATTTATGAATGCAAAGAGAAAGTCTGAGCAGGAACATCAGTTAGAAAAAGTAGGAAATGAATTAAGAGGAATGATGTCTTGGCTTAAAAAATAAGCTGAGAATAATATCTACGTGTTATTATGGGCAGTTGCCTTGGACGGGATTACCTTTCAAGGCAACTGCCTTATTATTATATATAGCTTTGGTGTTAAGCAAAAAATAATTCAAAAATCGTGTCTTAGTTTTGGCATCACTTTTTCTAGTAGCAGAATTTATGTCTCAACTTGGATTTATTACATTATGGAGATACGTAGCTTTCACAAACTAAATATTATCATCATTTACCTTATGGACGTTTACTTATTTCCAGATCAAAAATAATAAAAATAAAGTTGGGAAAATGTAGGATATTTAGAGAGGTTTTAATCCCATATTTCAGAAAGGATCATTTTTGCAGACAGATCTTTCTGAAAAAGAATGGTTAATATAAAAATGGGTTGACACTAAACAAATTTTGAGTTACAATAAATCAATTTGAAAAAAGGTATCTGAAAAATTTGTATAATCTACATGTGAAAAATTCAATTAATTATAGTGCGTTGTTTTGTTGGTAAAGATTAGAGATGGCAGTTGCCAAGACTTTAATAGACCATTGCAAAGTAATTTCTTTGTGTTGGCCTTTTTTTTATGCTGATTTTTTAGAAAAGTCTTTGAAAAAGTATTTTTGAATTATTCGAATTCAAAAATACATAAACTGTAATATATAGACACTGTTTTAAATTTTAAAAGAGCAGTTCTGTTTACAGAATAATATTGAATATAACTTTCTTAAATATAAAACTTCAAGGAGGTAAAAAAAATTGGAACAAATATTGGAACAAATTGCACACATTTCAGCCCTGAATCATTTTTTTATCACGATGCTTATCCTAATAACTATGGTACTGGTGTCAAGAACATTCGTAGCCGGGACTAAATACTCTTCTATATTATTAATTGTTGTATTTGGACTGGCAATGGGATTCTTATTGGTAAAAAGTGAAATGGCGACTCCGGGATTAGTTGAATTCCCTATGGTAGTATTGGCAAGTAGAACTACAGTTATAGCTCTTATAGCATCTTTCTTCGTAGGTGGACAGGAGATAAAGAAGATATTATTTAAAGAGGACCTCAAAATAGACGATATAATGATACCGTCTAAAGAGGAGACAATTCTTGGAACAAACAGTACACAGATTTTCTTTCTGATAAGAGCATTTTTTATTTTAATAGGTATTCAGACAACTCATAGTTTAATAATTGGAGTTCAAGGAGAAGGTGTTTTAGGACAATCTTACATGCTACTGGCATATCTTAGTATCGTATTATCGATAATATTTATCGACAACAAAGCTAAAATAGCAAGTAAGCAGAGCTACATCAGAAAGGGATTAGTTGAAATAGTCGGTATACTGGCTGTGCTTATGCTTTCACTGAAAATAGCGACAGTTATTAAGCCTGTCATTGCACTTCCACAGATTTTCTTTGCCATGCTTATATCTGCAGGTCTAGGAATGGTATTTTCAAACTGGAAATTCGGACCGACACTGAATTCACTATTATTTGCAGGAATCCCAATAGTACTGGCAGGAAGTTTCCTGGTGGGTGGATCTAGAATGGCAGATGCTTTCCAAATAGCAGGGGTTAAGAATGTTATGATTTATGGATTTGCAGGTCAGGTATTCTGGATGTTCTCAGGACTTGCTATACTGATATTTTTGTGTAAAGCAAATAACGTAAGAAATCTAGCTCCAGGAATGGCAGGAGCACTTTCCCACTCTGGACTTACTGGGGCATGTACCGGTGGAGACCTCGGAGAAAAAGCGGCCTCAAGAGCACCTATAATGATAAACATTCCATTCTTTGGACATATATTTGTATTTTCTATCTTGGCTGCCAGTGCGAAGCGTGGGAGCATCATAGTGGGATGGACTCTTCCTCTTATTTGTGTAGGTCTTGTTATAGTCGCTTTTGCGGTGGCAACTCTCAGAAAAGCTGATGGAGATGACGGGCAAGAGGTAAAAGGTCTGATGCAGTTTGCATTCGGATGGCAGGTAATAGCTGTATTCGGAAGTTTTACTATGTTAAACATGGCAGGAATGCCTTTAGACCAGGTTTCGATAGCAGTATCTTCAGCACTTTCTCACTTCGGTCTATTTGCTGCGGTACAGGGAGGAATGTTCGGAGGAAGTGCAGCAGCTCTTATAGCATTTATTTTTGCAATGCCTTTCTTGGTTCATCCGTTAGTATTTGGAATGTTTGGTAAAGCTGCAGAAAATGAAGGGAAGATGTCTTCTAAAATTGTTCTTGGACTTACCGTAGCCGGATTTATAGGCGTTGTATATTCACTTATGACTATCTAATATGATGAGTTTCTAAGGAAACTTTGTGTATGTTTGGAATAAAAAAAGTAGCCGGCAGTTTGCCGGCTACTTTTTTTAATATCTATTCTATACACATTTACACCTCAAAAACTTCAATATTGTAAATTTTTGAATTCACCTTAATTCTAAAAGTTTTTCCTAGACTCTTATTTCTGGAATTTATCTCATTTTTCATCTTTTTCATAATTTCCATATCTTCTCTCAATATCCTTTGCCCATCTTCCACAGTAATCTCTTTAAAGCTTAAGGTGTCTCCAGGTCTTGCCTGTGCTAGCTTTTTAAGATCCGAACTTATAACAGTTGCGATTTTTGTATAACCTCCTGTTGTTTGACAGTCAGCCATCATGATAATTGGTTTTCCATGTCCCGGAACCTGTATAGAACCAGCAACAATTCCGTCAGACAAAATATCTCCCCCGGATACATGTTCTATTTTTTCTCCTTCTAATCTTACTCCCATTCTATCGCATTCGTTGGTGATATTATATATTTTTGAGAGGAAGGTATCAATCCCTTTAGGGGTGAAATAGTCATCCTGAGGACCCAAGATAACTCGTAGTTCATAATGATCAGAAAATAAAGGCTTATATTTTTGTGGAAGTTTTTTTTCAAAAGATGAAAATTCCAAATTTTTCAATTTTAGTATATCTCCGGACTTTAGCTGTCTTCCTTCAAAACCTCCGATTCTTGCTTTCATGTAAGTAGATCTGCTTCCCATTATCTCTGGAACGTCAATTCCACCTGAAAAAGATATATATCCACGACATCCACTGCCCATTATACTGAATGATAGTTCATCTTCTGGGCTTATTTTTATTGATTCCCAAGTCGGCATTGAATTCCCATTTACTTTTGGAAATGACTCTCCTCCTGTTATAGCTATTGTGCAGTGGGATCTAAACTTTATTTTTGGACCGAGCATGGTAAACTCAAGGACCGCCTCATTTTCATTGTTTCCTAGGAGCATATTGGCAACTTTGTAGGAGAAACTGTCCATGGCTCCTGAAACAGGTACCCCAGATTTTTGATATCCATACCTTCCAGAATCCTGGATGAGCGTAAGAGGTCCGGAGTTTAAAATCTCAAATTCTTTCATCTCAGTTTATCCTCCTTTGGGTATTTTTTTATCTGGTATATATTTTTTTCTACAGAATTTTTTATTTTATTATATTCATCCCAGCTCACAGGAACAAATTTTATATAGTTTCCTGCATCTAAGAGTATGGGAGGCTCTCTGTGAGCATCGTACAAGTTTACAGGAGTTCTTCCAATGATCTGCCATCCTCCCGGACTTTCAATAGGGTAAATCCCAGTCTGGTTTCCTGCAATTCCAACAGAACCTTTTTTTATTTTGGTTCTGGGGGTCCCAAGTCTCGGAGTGGAAATTTTTTCGTCCATTCCTCCGAGGTAGGGAAATCCTGCTGTAAATCCCAGCATATAGACAGGGTATTCCCTCGAAGAGTGGATATCTATTACCTCTTGAACTGAAATCGAGTTATGTTCTGCTACATTTGATATGTCCGATCCAGTTTCTCCACCGTAAAAAGTAGGGATCTCAATAATTTCAGGAAGAGGAATATCTATTTTTTCAAGATCCTTCTCCAAGGATTTAAAGGATTCTAAAAGATAGGTGAAGGAGAGTTTCATAGGGTCGTAGTGAACTGTAAGAGAACGATAGGTAGGGGTAATCTCAATGATTCCCTCTATGCCTTCTCTCTCTATTGCGATAGTCATAGCTCTTACTTTAGAGTTTATCTCCTCTGAGATTTTATTTCCAAATTCTATTACAAGTGCTCTGTCTCCTGAATTAAGATATCTAGTTTCTTTATAAATTTTAATCACGCTCCTTTTACCATCGCAAGAGTAAAAAAATCACTTTATAAAATTTGAGATGGGAGTTATTGTAATATTCTCTTTTTTTAACTCTTCACGAATTTTTTTTACAAAATTTATGGCCTCTGGATTGTCTCCGTGGACGCATACAGAATCTGCTTTTATGGATATTTCATCTCCGGTTATAGAAGTCACTTTTCCAGTTTTTATCATTTTGATTACCCTTGAAATCGCCAGATCAACATCGTGGATAACTGCCCCCTCTATACCTCTAGGGACCAGTGTTCCATCATTGTTGTAAGCCCTGTCTGCAAAGACCTCATTGGCCGTTTTGAGACCGAATTTTTTGCCTGATTCTATCATTTCGCTGTTAGCAAGTCCTAGAAGTATTATTTCTTTGTCGACTTCGTATATTGCCTGGGCTATAGAGTTGGCAAAATCTTTATTTTTGGCAGCCATGTTGTACATGGCCCCGTGAACTTTTACGTGTTGAATTTTATTTCCGTGTGAGATACAAAATGCCATGAGCGCTCCCAACTGGTATTTTACATAGTTTTTTATCTCTTCAGGAGAGACATCAATGTTTCTTCTTCCAAAACCCATGAGATCAAAAAATCCAGGATGAGCCCCTATATCTATGTCATATTTCTTTCCAAGGGCCACTGTTTTATCCATGACCATGGGGTCACCGCCATGCCATCCACAGGCTATATTTGCAGAGGATACGTATTTTAATATCTCTTCATCCATGCCTATTTGATAGTTTCCAAAACTTTCTCCAAGGTCACTGTTGAGATCAACTTGAAACATTTTAATTACCTCCTTATTAACCATCTGTTTCAAATATAGAACCGATGGTTTAATATTTATTTTCTGAATAATAACATAAAAAAACTCAAATGTCTATAAGGTTTATGTAATGTATTTTATACTCACAGTGCAAATTTGAGTTTAGAAATAAAAAATGAAGGGTTTACCCTCCATTATCCTTTGTATCCAAGTTCTCTTGAAATTTTCATTGCAGTCTCTTTTACTTTTTTTATTATCTCTGGGAATTTATCAGGCGTAAACCTCTGATCAGGTCCGGCAGTACTTAAGGCTCCTACAACATTTTTTGTGTAGTCGAAGATGGGTGCCCCTATACCGATAGTCTGCATCTCCATTTCACTGTAGCTTATTGTATAACCAGTTTTTCTGCTCTCTGATATTAATTTCAAGAGTTTTTCTTTGTCTATTATGGTATTTTCGGTGTATTTTATGAATTCTGTATTTTCAAAAATTGACTCTATTTCTTCATCTTTCAGGAAAGATAGAATGGCTCTAGGACAGGCACCGGCATTCAGAGATGCAGTCCTTCCAATCTTTGTGTACAACCTTACTGGATGCTTACTTATGAGTTTTTCCACATAGATTGCGTGGTTTTTGTCCCTTATTACTAGCTGTACATCTTCGTTGATATCATCTCTCAAATTTTTCATATGAGGGAAGGCTATCTCTTTTAATTCAATGGATTCTGAGACCATGGTTCCAAGTTCGAGGAATTTCATTCCCAGTTTATATTGCCCTTGTCTTCCCCCTGTATCTATTTTTATGAGGTACCCGTTTTTTTCAAATGTGTTCAGCAGTCTGTATACAGTTGCTTTGGGGATTGAGGAAAGACGTGAAATCTCGCTTAGGCCTCTTATTGGATTTTCAGCATCAAAATATTCTAACAGGCTCAAAGCCTTGTCTAGGCTCTGATTAATGCTATTATCATTAATAGTCATAGTCTATTCACCATCTCCTGTGATTTTTTATCTCTAAAATATAAGATAGCACATCAGATATGGAATGTCAAAGCCAGTTCGTGACCGAGATATTTTTTTTATTATTTGATCTATGAAAAATTTATTTGAGTACAAATGAAAAAAAAATTGACATAAAAAGAAAAATATCATATACTTCAAACATAGAAAATTAAAAAAACATAAACGGAGTAAATGGCAGCTTGCTGGCAAGAATAGAGAAACCCTTTATTCTTAAACTGGAAAGAGATAAGTCGTTTTACTTTCAAAACTATTACATTGAAAGTAAAACGACTTTTTATTATATTTACAAATAAAAAAACCTGTTTCCTGATAGCTCAAAATGAATTTTTTCAGAAAGATGCTATAGGAATTTTAATCGTCTAAGTTTAATAAACCATCGGTTTAATATATGAAACTTTTATAAAAAGGGGGAAATCATTATGGATTCAACAGCTGTAAAGGTAGAAAAAAAGGGGTTTCTAGAAAAATTGAGAACTATGGGACCTGCGGCTATTGTTACTGCGGCCTTTATCGGTCCGGGGACTATTACCACCGCATCATTAGCAGGGGCAAAATTTGGATACTCGCTCATATGGGCTATGGTATTTTCCATTTTTGCTACAGTAGTTTTACAGGAGATGTCGGCAAGAATTGGTATTGTAACCAGAAAAGGTCTGGGGTCAGCACTAAGAGAGCAGTTTAGCAATCCCATAGCCAAATACGTGAGTATATTCTTAGTAGTTTCGGCAATAGGTATAGGATGTGCGGCCTATGAAACAGGAAATATTCTAGGAGGTGCCATGGGCCTGGAGGCAATAACCGGGATATCAATGAATATATGGGGTCCTATTATGGGAATAGGAGGTTATCTTCTTTTAAAAACTGGAAATTATAAGTTTGTGGAAAAATTTCTAATTGGGTTAGTTGTGCTTATGAGTGCGACCTTTATTACTACAGCTATAGTTGTAGCTCCTGATTGGAGTGCAATATTAAAAGGAATGTTCATTCCTAGTGTTCCTAAGGGATCTGTATTTCTTATAATGGCTCTTGTAGGTACCACAGTGGTCCCTTACAATCTATTTCTCCACTCTTCTGCAGTTCAGGAAAGATGGAAAGATGCCAGCGGATTGAAAGAATCAAGATCGGATATCTTCCTTTCTATTATTTTGGGAGGACTAATTTCCATAGCAGTTATAATAACAGCATCTGCAGCATTCTTCGGTACAAATATAGCTATAAACAATGCAGGGGATATGGCAAAATCAGTAGAACCGCTTCTTGGTTCTTGGGCTAAATACTTCTTTGCCTTTGGACTCTTTGCCGCAGGACTTTCTTCTACAATAACAGCACCTTTAGCTGCAGCCTATGCTACTGCAGGGGCCATGGGATGGAAATCCGATTTTAAGGATAAGAAGTTTGAAGCCATTTGGACAACTGTTATTCTTATCGGGATAATATTTTCAGCCATAGGTCTAAAACCTCTTTCTGCAATTATATTTGCACAGGCTGCAAACGGAATACTTCTTCCCATAGTAGCGGTATTTCTTTTATATGCCATGAACAACAAAAAAAGGCTTGGAAAATATATCAACACACCGATTACAAATGTTTTAGGCGGAATAGTAGTTTTAGTAGCTTGCGGTCTTGGACTCAGAGGTATATTAAAAGTATTGGGAGTTATGTAATAACTTATTTTCAGAAGAGATAAAGAATGAAGAGGTCAGTTTAAAAATAAACCAAACTTGGAGATGGTTACATGGAAAACTTGAGAGATTTAAAACCCCGGAAAGTTCGTCAGATGATCAGAGAAAATAAAATCAAAAAAAATACGGCTGGAATGTGCCATGGGTATGTACAAGGGAACCTTGTAATACTTCCAAAGATATATACCTATGATTTTCTACTCTTTGCCCAAAGAAATCCCAAGCAATGCCCTATACTTGAAGTGTCAGATATGGGAAGCAGGGAGTTTGGGAGAATGGCTCCAGGCTCAGATATAGCAGCAGATATCCCAAAGTACAGGGTATATAAAAATGGTGAGCTCCATGGAGAATTTGGTGATATAAAATCCTTTTGGAAAGATGATTATGTATCTTTTCTTATAGGCTGCAGTTTTACTTTTGAGTCTGCAATGGTGGATGAGGGGATAGAAGTGAGGCATATTTCAGAAGGGAAGAATGTGCCCATGTATATAACTAATATACAGTGTGAAAAGGCCGGGATATTTGAAGGCCCCACAGTGGTTAGCATGAGACCCCTGCCTTATTCCGATGTAGTAAGGGCAGTGCAGATAACATCTAGATATCCAGGTGTTCACGGGGCTCCTATACATATTGGGAATCCTAGCGAAATAGGTATAAAGGACATAAATAATCCTGACTTTGGAGATTCTGTGGAAGTAAAAGAGGGGGAGATACCTGTATTCTGGGCATGTGGTGTTACACCTCAGGCAGTTGCCATGAAAGTAAAACCCGAAATAATGATAACACACGCACCTGGCTATATGTTTATAACGGACCTGAAAAACCAAAAATTATCTTTATTATAATTAATATTTATAACATTAAAAAAGGTCAGCCATTTTCGGCTGACCTTTTTTAATAAAAGATTATTAGATTATTATTAAACGATTAAAGGTTTACCCATCGGTAGAACAGACCTTCCAAAAACCTGAGCATAAATAGCACCTGCCATCATGTACCAAGCTGAAAGGGCACAAGCCATTAGTTCATAACCAGCGACTTTAGTAAGTGCAGGATAACCGAAGTGTGCAAGATCAAGAAGTATAAATCCTATCAACAGAAGGATAAAAGTAACTCCCATGGCAGCATGAATTTTCATTGCCGGAATAGTCATAATGAAAGTGTATAAAGTCCAAGCAATCAGAAAAAATCCTACATCAGTATGATTGGCCTTATAGATTCCAAAGTGATTTAAAAGAAATATGATACCTAAAGAGATCCAGAAACTACCATAAGAAACAAAAGCACTGTAACCAAAATTATTACCGCATTTGAACTCCTGGAAACCGGCGATCAGCTGTGCCAAGCCTCCGAAGATAAGTCCTGAAGCGACTACAGGACCCAACCCCATCCAACCTACATTGTGAAACTGAAGAAGCATAGTGGTGAGACCAAACCCTGCCAACCCAACTACTGCCGGGTTTCCCTGTGATGCATCGTGTGACATAAATTTCCTCCCTGTTTATACTAGGCTTGTAGCGACTGTAAAAACCAATTTTGATTATAACCAAATTAGTGGATTTTATTCAGTACTACTTACCAAATATATATAAATATTTAAAATATTGAAAACATTCAAAAAAGTTTCTTATTTTAAAAAGACTACGTTGAATATAATACACAAAATTTAAAACTATTACAAGTTAATTTTTTTTTAGTCAAAAAGGCGATTATAGTACCTAGATTGTCAAATTAAATGCAACACTAGACTCGCCCCTTAATATTTCAAGGGGCGTTTTAAATCCTAAACATTTCCTAGGTCTGTTATTAATAGACCAAACTGTTTTATTCACTTCTTCTTTAGTTAACTTACTAAAATCATTTCCCTTAGAAAAATACCTTCTTAAAAGTCCAGTTGTATTTTCATTCGTCACTTTTTCCCAGGAATGTTAGGGGTTCGTAAAATAACAACCAACGCCTAATTCTTTTTCAAGTTCTTTAAATTTCGAAAATTCTTTACCATTATCTGAGGTGAATGTCTTTATCAGTTCGTTAGGAATATATTTAAAATTTTCAATTGTCGCCCTATTAAAAGTATTCGCCTTGCTTACCACCACCAATAATAGTATCACTTTCAAAATGACCGATCTCACTCCTTTCATCAGCTTCTTTAGGCCTTTCTTCAATCATTTTTTTATCTGGTATAGTTCCTCTTGTTTCTTTAGCTCCATTGGGTTTTCTTTTACCTTTTCTAGGCAAAAGCTCCACTGTATCCTCTAATAGTAAACCCTTTTTAATAGCAAGGTAAATTGTCTTAAAACTGATATTAAAGCTTCTGCTATATTTAGCTCTTCCTTATATTTGCTCTGGTGTCCAGCCTTCTTCAAGCTTATCTTGAATATCCAGTAAAAGTATAGAATTTTCAAGTTTTTTATTAGCTCCACAGTTCTTTTTTCTAGTTGAGTAAAGAATTTGAGCTTTATTAGGCCTGTATTCTCCATCAATAGAGTTTCTATTAATTTCTCTACCGACACTAGATCTGTCTTTTCCTATTCTTCTTGCTATTTTACTATTTTTAAAGCCAAGCGCTAAATATTTAAATATACTTTCTCTATCTTCAATGGTAAAATGTTTATGACTCATAGATACTCCTTCTTTAATGTTTGGTCAGGCTTACATTATACCAAGGAAATATCTATGGGTCTTTTTTTGTTGCAATTAATTATACAATTCAAGAGTTAAAAAAATCTTTTTTTTAATATTGTGTAGATATATTTGAAACAAGTAAAAATTTATAATATTTTTTAAATCTGATCCAACACAATTTAAAATGGTGCACTTGTTTTTATAATACACCTATCAATAATTCAGGATTAAGTGATGGAATAAAGTATTTCATAAAAATCACAACCACAGTTTATTTCAAAAGATATATCTCATCTTTCTCGTGTTTTAACATTTTATAATCCAAACCTTCACTCAATTCTGGCACTATTTTCCCCCAGATATAGTCACTAAATGTTATAATGATAAGTCTGTTTTCTTTTGAAGCTTTTTCCATAGCAAATCTTAAAGCTTTAAATATCGAACTAATTACCAACACGTCTTCTTTTGCATAATGTATAAGTTGACTAAATGTATAATATAGTATTTTCTCAAAATCAAAAGCTTTAAATATAACCATGATATTTTCATCTTCTTCATCTTTCTTAACAATATATCCATTTTCTAAATCAGAGATTTGTCTAAGTAAAATACCAAGTATTCTTATACAATGACTCGCTGTATTTGGATCATTAATTCCTGGAGATACGGCTCTTAATGCCACTTCCACTATCTTTTGGATCATAAAACCAAAATTTTGTTCTTCAGTTTTTCTCTCTCCTATGATAATGCAACTCAATAGTTTTTCTACTATGGTTTCATTTATTTCTGTATTTTTTCTTAAGTACAAGGAAATCAGCTTTGTATCATCTGCTACAAACTGACCCACTACTTTTTCAAATACAATAACCGCTTGTATATCTTTAGCGAGCTCCAGTAGATTCTCATGATTAATATACTGGATATATCCATTTTGTCTACAAAAAACCACTTCTAATTGTCTGTACTTTTCAACCTCTATTTTACGGATAATTGATCCTGTTTTTATTAATTCCTTATATTTCACCATATTTTTTAATGAGTTCTTATAAAGTCTTTTAATAACGTTGTTTACTTGTATAAGCTTTGCTACACTATTAATAAAAATTAAAAAAAATCCTAAACCAACTATCAGGTAAATAATACTTATACTTGCGGATATAACTAAATATTCTGAAATTAAATCTCTCCTCATAAACAATAATGAAGTAATTGAATAAATAAATCCTCCAACAAATATACCAAATGCTTGCATTGTATTCTTATTTGCTAAGAAATTTTCAACTATTCTGGGTGAAAATTGAGATATATACATTGTCAGAACGATCATTGTAGTAGAAAAAGTAAAGGTGGTGATTGTAATAAAAGAGGCTGCAACAATACCTAAAATCATCCTAGCTAAATCAATATCCGTAAAAAATATATTCGGTATGTGTAATTGAAGATCCAAAAAATACCCTGAGTCAATTAAAATAATGAAAAATGAACCTAATAGAGATAGGACCCCGTAGATAAATGGATACGGCCATATACTTTGTTTAATGATGTCTAATATTTTCCTAATCAAACAAATACCTCCCTATCTATAATTGTGGGCAAAAATAATCACGCATAACACTATAAGATTTTTGGATGAAAAGCCAGAAGTGGCAAATACCAGATAAGAAATAGGCCACTGAGAATCGGAATTATCTGTAAATATATTTTTTGCAGTCCTTATTCACCTTGGGAGAAAGGAAGCAACGAGAATTTAAACGGAATATTGAGACAATTTTATCCTAAAAAGAAAGATTTCAAGAGTATATCTAAAAGTTCAATTTTGAGAACTGTAAATTTAATTAGAGAAAAACCAAGAAAAATATTAGCTTACTTCCCAGAAAATGAGATTTTCTGGGAAAAAGTAAAGTGGTGCGCTTGGAATGACACACCACCATTTCTATCAAGCTAGGAACTTTTAAGAAGCCGGCCACTGTGTGGTCAGGTTCATACTTTTAAACTCGATATGCAAATTAACACTTAACATCTATAAAATTAAACTAAAAATCAATCTGTCACCATTGTAATTCACCGCAGCCTAATATGATATTAAATGGTTATGCTAGATAGCATTCGTGGACTAAAGTCCCTTTCTTCCGTTTATTATCCTTATCAAAATTATAATTATCGCAATTACTAGAAGGATATGTATAAAACCACTCATAGTATATGCACTAACCATACCTAAAAGCCATAAGACTATTAGGATTACAGCAATCGTCCCTAACATTCTGTCACCCCCTTTAAAATTTAATATTAACCCTTTATACTTCTTTTTCACTCTTTTTGATATATTTACCTTTATTTTACAAATGAGTCTGTGTTTACCTGCTTTATACTAATACCATACTCCTCTTTGATGATCTTCCCTTCCTTGTCAACGTTAACGTTTTAAACTAATAGAACGGCTTCTGTTGTACCATTATTCGAAAAAAAGTGAAAAAGTCCTTCAATCAAAAAATTAAGTGTGAATTATTTTCATAAACAGTTATCATTAGCGTGTATAAACTCCTAGATATAAGGTTTTTGATCACCATTGAGCTTCACTTCAAAAGTGAAATTTAAATATGGAAAAGAGCTCCAATTTTCTTAAAATTTAGGTGCCTAATCAAAACCAAATAATGGAGGAACTCTTTATATCTAGTTTAAACCATACACGTGTAAGTGGATAGGTTACAATAAATTGGACAAAATTCAAAAGGTGTCGTCTTTGTGGAACAGACTATTTACAACCAACCACAAAAAAAACATATCTTTTTAGGATATGTTTTCAGTCCATCTATTGTAACTTCTTCCAAATAGAAGTTGATTTTTTAAAAGTATCAAATCTGTTATTTTAAAAAGTATGGTGTTTCCTGGTAGACGCAGTAATTGAGCCAGTTAGAAAAAAGCAGGTGAGCATGTGCCCGCCAAGTAACCACAGGATCATTTTCAGGATTATCATCTTTAAAATAATTTTTTGGAATATCAATTGAAAGTCCCTTGTTTAAGTCTCTAAAATACTCATTTTTTAAGGTATCCTTTTCATACTCTAAATGTCCACTGATGAAAATCTGCTTTCTGTCCCTTGTTGCTACAAGGCAGATACCTGCATCTTTTGACTCGGCCAATATTTCCAGCTCTAAAACCTTTTCAATGTCACTTCTCATAACAGTAGTGTGTCTTGAATGTGGTACAAGAAATTCATCATCAAAGCCTCTGGTAAGTTTTGTTTTTAGATTTAAAATTTTATGCTTAAAAATTCCAAAGATTTTTTTATCTGTTGGAAATTTTGGTATTCCGTAATGATAATAAAGTCCAGCCTGTGACCCCCAACATATATGCATAGTCGATGTGATGTTAGATTTTGAAAATTCCATAATCTCTTTGAGTTCTTCCCAGTAGTCGACCTCTTCAAACTGAAGATTTTCAATTGGAGCACCAGTGATAATAAGACCGTCAAAGGTGTGATTTTTAATATCTTCAAAAGTCTGGTAAAAGCTGGTCAGGTGATCCTGACTTGTGTTTTTAGAGGAGTAAGTCCCGGTTTTAAGAAGGGTGATCTCTATCTGCAGCGGGGTATTTCCTAAGAGCCGAAGAAGTTGTGTTTCGGTGACTATTTTATTTGGCATGAGGTTGAGAATCAGTATTTTCAAAGGTCTTATGTCTTGACGAAAAGCCCTTGATTCATTCATTACAAATATATTTTCACTTTTCAGAGTTTTATAGGCAGGTAGTTTTTTAGGAATTACTATAGGCATTTCAACCCCCTTTAAAATAGTAGGATATTGTGAGATTTTATTAGGGGATTATATCATGAAAGTTCTGTAAAATCAATAACTCTAATCTTCGATGATCTTTTTTCCTGCAAAATGAATTGCTGACTTTATCAGAAATTCAGTAGGATCAATTCAACCTTCTATGATGTCTAGAATATCAAAACCACAGGAAGTTCTGTACAGCATATCAGAATATAAGTTTTGATACAATAGAAGAAATGCAGACAGAATATTGTAGTGTCTGAAAACAAAATATCGCATTATATTTTATATCTGGTAGCGAAAAGTTTGTCAAATAGATCCAGATAATTCTTTTACTTCACAAATGATTTTTTTAAATCTATCATAGTGACTTCCCTTCCAGTAGATCATATGACATTTTTTACAGATATAAAATTCTTCAAAAATCTTTCTGGATTTTTCTGGGACTCTATTTTTTATATTCTCTTTATGAATAGGGAAAATTTTGTCATTGCACTTAAAACACCTGGTGAGAGGATCTACTCTGTCATACAGTTTGTAGCGTTTCAGTACTTCATTCAGCTGAATTCTCGGTTTTAAGTCTCTTATTAAATACCCTTTTTTTACCAATTTTCTTTTAAGTATACCCCTGTCCCTCGTCAGAATTATCCTATTCTGAGAAAGGGAAATATCCACAATCTGTTGGTCTTCATAAGAGTTTTCGTATAGGGAGTCAAATCCCATCATACGAAGATATCTGGCAAGGGTCCCTAGATGTACATCTAGTATGAACTTAACTTCTCCTTGGATATTTTCAGGTTCTACCGGACAGACAATAAGTTTTCCACCGTCATTAACAACCGCGGCCAGGTCAGTTTCCTCATTTCCATGATAAATTTTTCCTACCTCTGTATGGGGCACCCCTAGGCCTTCGATAATATCTTTTAGATTTCTTTTTATTTCCTTAACAACTGTAGGGTTTTCTTTTACAAGTCTCTGCAAATCTCCTAAAAAAAATATCTCTAAATTATTCATAAAAAAATCACCACCCAGTATATATGTCAAAAGCCGTGTGATAAAAATTATGTATTCAAATTAATTTTACATGGAAGTTTTAAATTTATCAAATCTTTATATTAAAGATTAATTGTTGGGAAAATTTATATACGCTGTATAATAAAGTTTACTATTTTAATACATAAAAACTTCTTTAAATACAATAACTTTAAATTCATATATGAAAAATATGGGAAACACTATTGACATATCATACTAAGTAGTATTATTATGCATATAGTAATATAATACTAGCTAGTATAATATTGCAAAAAAATATAGGAGGGTATAGTGTGAAGATCTCTTTTATAGGAGCTGGGAAAATAGGATTGTCCCTGGGAAGATATTTTAAAAACAGAGGATTAAAAGTTGCTGGTTATTTTGACAGTGTAAAATCTTTGAGTGATAAAGCAGCAGTTGTCACCGAAAGTGTCAGCTTTGAAAATTATAGAAAAATTATTGATGAAAGCGACGTCATATTTATCACTGTACCTGACGGTGTAATAAAGTCTGTCTGGGGAAATCTTTTAAATTACGGAGTGAAGGATAAAATGATTGTTCATACAAGTGGTGCCCTTTCTAGCCAGATATTTTCAGGAGCTAGTGATAAAAACTGCAAGGTCATGTCGATTCACCCTATGATGACTTTTGCAGGTGGGGATACAGAGATAGATAAAATGGAGACTATGCCTCTGACTATAGAGGGTGATCTAGATGAATTCGGACCTATTTTAGAGAAACTTCCCAACAATAAATTTACAATTTCGCCGAATAAAAAAGTAAATTATCATTTAGCAGGGGTCTTTGCATCAAATCTTCTAATCTCTGTAATTCACAGAGCCATTGAAAATATAGAAAAAACAGGTCTTGAAACGGGAAAAGAGATAATATTCCCTATAATTGAAAAGACTATTGAAAATATAAGAGAAAAAGGGACCTCTAAGTCTATAACAGGGCCACTTGAGAGGGGAGATATTGATACTATTTTGAAGCACCTTGAAGTGCAGCATGGAGCTGAAAAAAGACTCTATGTGGCAGCATCCTTAGAGCTCTTGGAAATAATGAAAGACAGAGAAAAAGATTACAGTGAAATAAAAAAACTCTTAGAGGGGGAATGATGAAAAACACAGTGGTAAGTTTCAAAAACGCAAAAGAAAAAGGAGAAAAGCTTTCGGTAGTCACCGGATATGATTACACAACAGCCAGAATTATTGATGGAACTGAGGTGGAGGCCATTCTTGTGGGAGATTCTCTCGGAATGGTATGTCTAGGGTATGATTCTACTCTGGCTGTGACCATGGAAGATATTATTCATCATGGAAAAGCTGTGGTGAGAGGTGTAAAAAATACATTAGTTATTCTTGATATGCCTTTTATGTCTTATCATAACACGACCCCAGAAGCTGTAGCTAATGCAGGAAGACTAATAAAAGAAACAGGAGCCCATGCAGTGAAACTAGAGGGTGGAGTTGATATGGTAGAAAAAATAAAATCCATTGTAAAGGCCCAGATTCCTGTCATGGGGCATCTCGGACTTACACCTCAGTCTGTAAATGTATTTGGAGGTTTTAAGGTACAGGGGAAGAGCGAAAATGAAGCCAAGCAGATGATAAAAGATGCAAAAGCACTAGAAGAAGCTGGGGTTTTTGCAATTGTTTTGGAATGTGTACCTGAAAAACTGGCTAAAATAGTGAGTGAAAGTGTGTCTGTTCCAACGATAGGAATAGGTTCTGGAAATGTATGTGACGGGCAGGTTCTTGTGATTCAGGATATGCTTAATATGTATGGGGATTTTAAACCAAAATTTGTAAAAACTTTTGCAGATGTTGGAAAGGTAATGAGAGAAGGGTTAGAGGCTTACGTCAAAGAGGTAAGAGAGGGAACTTTTCCAGCAAAAGAACATACTTTTGGAATAAAGGATGAGGTTCTTGAGAAACTTTACTAGGAGGAGAGAGTGGACGTTTTAAGAAGTGTTGACGAGATCAGAAGAAAGGTTCAGATTTGGAAAAATGAGGGGTACTCAGTTGGGTTTGTGCCTACAATGGGGTACCTTCATGAGGGACATAAGAGTCTCATAGAGAAGGCCGCCTCAGAAAATGACAAGGTTATTGTAAGCGTATTTGTGAATCCGAAGCAGTTTGACAATAAAACGGATCTAGAGACCTATCCCAGCAATATCCAAGGGGACAAGGAACTTGTTGAAAACGCAGGAGGAGACGTTATATTTGCTCCTACAACAGCTGAGATGTATCCCAATGGTTTTGCGACTCTCGTTGATATAGAGGGCCTAGATAAGGAACTTTGCGGTGCCACAAGAACGGGACATTTTAGAGGTGTATGTACTGTAGTGACAAAGTTATTTCTAATAGTAGCTCCAGACAGGGCTTATTTCGGAGAGAAGGATTTTCAGCAGCTGGCTATAATAAAAAGATTCACCAAGGACCTTAATATTCCTGTTGAAATAGTAGGGTGTCCTATTGTCAGAGAGGAAAATGGGCTGGCAATGAGCTCTCGTAATTCAAAACTTTCTCTAGAGGAAAAGAGAAAGGCACTGATTATTATAGAGGCTCTGAATGTAATAAAGGAGATGGTATATCAGGGAACCGTCGATGCAGAAGAACTAAAAAAAGAAGCAGTCAGAAAAATCTCTACAATAGATATTGCAAAGATTGATTATTTTGAAATAGTAGATCCAGATACTCTAGAAAAAATAGATGAGGTAAGAGAAAAAGCACTTGCAGCAACCGCAGTTTTTATTGGTAAAACAAGATTAATAGATAATATGATCATAGGAGAGTGAAAATGCAAATTCAACTTTTAAAAGGGAAAATTCACAGAGCGACAGTAACACAGGCGGAACTTGATTATGTGGGGAGTATCACACTTGACAAGACTATAATGGAAGCAGCAGGAATAAGAGAATATGAGCTTGTTCATATAGTGAATATAAATAACGGAGCTAGATTTGAGACCTATGTAATAGCTGCAGAAGATGAAAAAGGCATAGTATGCCTAAATGGTGCTGCAGCAAGAATGGTTCAAAAGAATGATAAAATAATAATAATGGCCTACTGTATGGTAGATGAGAAAGAAGCACATACTCATCAGCCAAAGGTAGTTCTCATGGGAGAGCACAACGAAGTGGAAAAAATATCGAGCTATGAAAAACATGGCAAGCTGATATAATTTAAAAATAAAGTTTTAAAAGGGGCCTAGGTCCCTTTTTCTAATGGAAATAAAAAACTTATAACGACATTATAAATTTATTTTTAATTTTTCTCAGGGTTTATTTTATAACTATTTATGAGGTCGAGTGTATGTAAAAATAGGCTACTTTAATTATTGAAAAAAAAACTAATTAGTAGTATAATTTTTTTTATGATGAATAAAGAATATGATAGAGACGAATGGAGAAATCTTAAACTTTTAGTAACATTTTCAAGATGCTATGCCTCAGTAAACAGAAGAATATACCCTGATATGAAAAAACAGGGTGTAACGGAGGCACAGTTTTCAGTATTAGAGCTTTTATACCACAGAGGAGAGTTCACAATAAAAGAGGTTATAGAAAAAACTTTTTCTAGCGGGGGGACGATGACTGTCATAATAAATAACCTAGAAAAAGAGGGCCTCATAATTAAAAAAAAGGATGTGAAAGACAGAAGAGTTTTTATTATTAAAATAAGTCCAAAAGGGACTGCACTGATGGAAGAAGTTTTTGACAAGCATTTGGAAAATTTAAAAAAAGCTTTTGGTGTTCTCACAGAAGCGGAACAGATGATAATGATTGAGCTCCTTAAAAAACTTGGTAAGGGATAGCTTAATTTTTGTTCGTCCAAATTTATTTGTTGATATTTTTTTATTCGTAATGTTATATAAATATGATCGGGAGGATAAATGAGAGAGAGAAACAAACAGATAAGAAAAGAAGCTACGGTAACAGCAATTCTTTATTTGATTTATTTTGTATGGTGGTACTTTTTTGCCTATGGGATGGGAGATAGGGATCCTATGGAGTACAGTTTTATAATGGGACTTCCAGAATGGTTCTTTTATTCTTGTATAGTTGGATTTTTTGTTATATGCACCCTTGTATACTTTGCAATTAAGATATTTTTTAAAGAAGTGGATTTTGACTAGGAGGAGTAATGGATAAAATAATGATATTGATACCTTTGATCATTTACCTTGGAGTAATGCTGTTTATAGCATATAAGACAAATGAAATAAAACACTCTGGTGATGTTAACTTCATAGAGGAATATTTTATAGGAAGCAGAAATATGGGTGGATTTGTACTAGCCATGACCCTTATTGCAACCTATGCTAGTGCTAGCTCTTTTATAGGAGGACCTGGAGTAGCCTATAAACTGGGGCTAGGATGGGTACTGCTAGCTTGTATACAGACTCCTACGGCTTTTCTTACACTGGGAATATTGGGAAAGAAGTTCGCAATAATATCTAGAAGAATAGGTGCAGTAACAATAACGGACTATCTAAGGGCAAGATACAAGAGTGATACTGTTGTGATACTCTCGTCGATAGCTATACTAGTATTTTTTGCAGCCTCTATAATCGCTCAGTTTATAGGGGGAGCCAGACTTTTTGAAACAGTAACAGGACTTTCTTACCACACTGGACTTTTTCTTTTCGGTGTCGTGGTTATTATATATACAACTTTTGGTGGGTTTAGAGCAGTTGCCCTCACTGATGCCATTCAAGGAATAATGATGATGGTAGCTACGACATTTCTTTTCTTTGCTATATTAAAAAATGGCGGAGGAATGGAAAATATAATGCAGGGATTATTAAAAACCAATCCAGACCTTTTGACTCCGACATCTGGAGGAGCAATAGCAAAACCTTTTATTTTATCATTCTGGATGCTTGTTGGTGTGGCAGTACTTGGACTTCCCCAAACAACAATAAGATGCATGGGGTTCAGAGATTCTAAATCCATGCACCGTGCCATGATAGTGGGAACCTTCGTCGTAGGATTTTTGATGATAGGGATGCACCTTATAGGAGTCATGGGGGCAGCAGTTGCACCAGGAATAGATGTTGGAGATAAGATAATACCGACACTTGCCCTCAGAAACATGCCCCCTATACTTGCCGGAGTTTTTATCGGTGGACCTTTGGCGGCGACAATGTCCACAGTAGATTCTATGCTGATATTATCCTCGGCAGCAATCGTAAAGGATCTTTACATCCATTACGTAAACAAAGATGCAGATGATAAAAAAATAAAAAAACTCACACTTTTTACATCTCTGACAGTGGGAATAATAGTTTTCTTACTTTCAATGAATCCACCAAAGCTGCTGGTGTGGATAAACCTTTTTGCCTTCGGAGGACTTGAAGCTGCTTTCCTGTGTCCTATAGTATTGGGGCTGTACTGGAAGCGGGCAAATGCAACAGGAGCCATAGCATCTATGCTCACAGGGGTTGGATCATATTTTTATTTTACTATTAGTAATGTAAAACCTATGGGGATGCATCAGATAGTCCCTGTTATATTTATATCTTTAGTTGTATTTGTTCTAGGTTCATTTTTGGGGAAAAAACCGGAAGATGAAGTTCTGGAGATCTTTTTCTAAAAAATAAATATTCTCTGAGTAAATTACTGAATTTATCCAAAGTCTTCTGTCACTTTTCCTTGATGAAAAGCACCCCAAGGGCATTTCCTCCCTTTGGTCAGGGCATAACCAAAAATCAAGCCTTGTCTTGTCCAAGCTAAAATATAATCAATTTTACTAAAAATACAAAACTCGCTATGCTCAAACATTGTATTTTCTTAACGTAAAATTGATTATATTTCTTAACGCTCGTCCTGCGAATAGGCACTTTAAGAGCTTTAAAAGATTTTAAAAATCATTTGAATCTTTTGATCTGTAATCTGTAAGTGGCATTGATAAAATCAGTGTTAAGAATGACCGCAGTAAAATCTTTAGAAAAAATCGATGTCTGAGCGAAGCGAGTTTCGAGTTTTTCTTGGATTTTCAAGGTTATTTAGCTGATTTTTCACAGCCTTGAACTTTTGGTTACTTTTCTTTCAAGAGAAAAGTAACACTGTGTAAATTCAATAACTTACTTCAACTATTCACAGCGATTAATCAAATAAAAAAAGAGCCCTTTTAAATAAATTTTAAAAGGGCTCTTTTTTATAACTTATTAGATTTTTGTAGTGGTTAAGCAAAGGAGAGATTATAAAAAATCCACATTGTCCAAGAAGTTTATTACTCCTTGAACGCCTTCATCGATATTTTCATAATTTATTTTTCCGTTGAATTCCCATTTACTAATGCTTTTTTGGTATAGAGGATCGTAATAATCCACCATGAGCTCGGCGGCCAATTGAGGGTAATTTTTGAGTTTGGTTAGCTTGGAATAATTCTCAATTTTCTCTTTTCCAATATACTTATTAAGGAATTTTATGCACTTCAATATATTTTCCTCTGATGCATCTGCATAATCCTCCATTAGAATTTTCACCCTGTGATCCAAAGGTGTGTCTAAAAAAAGATGAAGTCCTTTCTTCATAGAATCTGCTATTATCTCTGGAAGATACACGTCACCTATTCTTTTACTTTCACTTTCCACAAAGACATAACTGTGTTCACTTTCTCTGAGGTGCTCATATATGAGGGATTCAAATCTTTTTTGACTCTGTTTTCTAGATTCTCCTATAGCACCGAAAATGGACCCCTTGTGGTCTGCATATTTTTCTAGGTCAAGAACACTGTACCCTTTAGATTCTAGTTGCTTAAGGATTTTAGTCTTTCCTACTCCAGTCCTGCCGTGGAGAACGATGTATTTTATACCTGAGTTCACTCTGCTTAGATCCTCAGATATAAATTTTCTATATCCCTTGTAGCCCTCTTCAAGTTTTGAGCATTTATAGCCTAGAGAGGAAAAAAGTGCTGTCATGCTGCCGCTTCTCATTCCACCTCTAGCACATAAAAATATAAGTTTTTTATATTTTTTGTTGAGTTCGTTTATTTTGTGAAAAACTTCCGGCAGACGTTTTGATATAAACTCTATCCCTAGTTCTTTTGCTTTTTCTTTTGAAACCTCTTTATAGGCGGTCCCCACTTCTACCCGCTCATTGTCTAAAAGTACAGGTATATTTATTGATCCTGGAACTGTTTCTGAAGCATACTCTTTAGGAGTACGAACATCAATCAGAATATAATTTTTTTCATTGATAATTTCCTTGTAACTAACTTGACGCATTGATACCTCCAAAAAAATACAAATAATTATATACATATTACACCTAAAACAGTCAAACAGTAAAGGAAAAAATAAATTATTGAAAGAATCCGAAGAATATATATTAAAAAATATTTTCAGAATAAATAGAGCAAAATGGCTTATTGAAAAGTGAATGAAAAAAATTAACTTGAAAAAAACAAAAAGTAGGGTAAAATTACTTGTGAGGTACAATATATAGTGTGATAAAATAAAAAAAATACAATATGGGGTGATGGTAGAGTTATGGATATTTTGAATATAAAAGAGTGGCTGGGGGAAGATAATACCTTAGGAATAGATATATGGGAAAAAAAATATAAATTTGATGGAGAAAATTTTGTTCAATGGCTCGACAGGGTTTCAGGAGGAGATGCTAGAGTCAGAGAGATGATATGGAAAAAAGAGTTTATTTTTGCAGGGAGAATACTCTCTAACAGAGGTCTCCACAAGGTGGGGAAAAAGATAACCTACTCTAACTGCTATGTAATAACGCCTCCCGAGGACAATATTGAGTCTATATTTGAAACTGCCAAGAAGCTTGCAAGGACCTTCTCTTACGGCGGTGGATGTGGAGTGGATATATCCTACTTAAGACCTAAGGGGTCTGAAGTAAACAACTCTGCCAAGCACACAACAGGCGCCGTTTCTTTTATGGACCTCTATAATCTGACTACAGATATAATAGGTCAAAAAGGGAGAAGGGGAGCCCTTATGCTCTCTATAGATGTGAATCATCCTGATGTGGAGGATTTCATAAAAGTTAAGTCAGATCTAAATAAAATTCAAAAGGCCAATATATCGGTGAGAATAAATGATGAGTTTATGAGGGCTGTGGAAAAAGGTAACATGTTTAAGACAGAGTTTGTCGTAGGTGATACAGGGGAAACAATTACGAAAAAAGTAAATGCAAGGCTCCTGTTTAAAGAACTTGCCAGGCAGAACTGGAATTTTGCAGAGCCGGGGGTACTTTTCTGGGATACTATCTCAAACTGGAATCTCCTTAGTGAAGACGAGGAGTTTGAATATGCAGGCACAAACCCATGTGCAGAAGAGCCTCTTCCCCCTGGTGGAAGCTGTCTCTTAGGATCAATTGTACTCTCTAGTTTTGTGGAGAGGGAAACCTTTAATTTTGAAAGGCTAGCTGAGACTGTAAGAGATGGTGTAAAGGCTCTTAATGATGTATTAGACGAAGGCCTCCCGCTTCACCCGCTTCAGGAGCAGAGAGACTCTGTGAGAGACTGGAGACAGATTGGTTTGGGGATACTTGGACTTGGAGATCTCCTGATAAATATGAAACTTAAGTATGGTTCTCCTGAGTCTATAGAATTTTCTGATCAGGTTTCTAAAACAATCGTGGACAATGCTTTGAGAGCCAGTGCACTTTTAGCCAAGGAACATGGCCATTTTCCAAAATTCAAGAAGGACAAGGTTCTTGCTTCTCCTTTTTTGAAAGATAATGCAACTGATGAGACCATAGAACTTATAGAAAAATATGGACTGAGAAATTCTCAGCTTCTTACAATAGCTCCTACTGGATCAATAGGGACGATGCTCAGAACCAGTACGGGGATAGAGCCTAATTTTGCATTTTTTTACACTAGAAAAACAGAGAGCCTTCACGGAGAGGACGTGTTTTACAAAGTGTTTACCCCTATAGCAAAAGAGTATATGGAGGCAAATGGTATAGAGGATGAAAATGAGCTTCCTGATTATTTCGTCACGGCTCAAAACTTAAATCCCTTTGACAGGATAAAGATGCAGGGAGTTTGGCAGAGAAGAATAGATGCTAGTATATCCTCCACCATAAATCTGGTTCATAAAACCTCCATAGAAGAGGTAGAAGACCTCTACATGGAAGCTTGGAAGGAGGGATTGAAAGGAATGACGATTTACAGGGCAGGATGCGCAAGAGAAGGAATTCTCTCTGTAAAAAGCGAACCCAAAACTCTAGAACTTCCAAGGGGGGAGATGAAGCCTATAGAGGAGGATACGATATACTATCCAAAAGCTCTCAAAATAGGTTGCGGGAAACTTAAGGTAATGATAGGGTACTCTCCAAGTGTAAAATCGATCCAGGATATATATGTAATAAGAAGCGGCCAGGGAGGATGCGAGAAAAACATCCAGGCGGTAGCGATATATATGTCTGCAATGTTAAGATTAGGTGGAAATCTCTTTATGATGGAAAGATCTATAGAGGGTATAAGCGGATGCCCTTCCTTTGCCTTGGCAAAAGGAAAGGGAGAGGAACTCACAAAGGGGAATACCTGCCCTCTGGCAATACTTTATCTTTTGAAAGAATTTGAAAAAGAGATGGGATTGAATGATTATGAGAAGGCACAGGAGAGAAAAGCCAAAAGAGAAAAAGAGGAGTTAGAGAGGGAAAAGGGTTACACAGATATAAATAAGGTGAAGTGTCCCGAATGCGGTGAAGAACTTGAAATATCAGGAGGATGTTATTCCTGCAGAAGTTGTGGATACTCCAAATGTGAATAAATGAAATATACCGGGGTACCTTTGTACCTCGGTTTTTTTATTTTTAAATTATTATATGGGATAATCTACATAACTCTTACCATATTAAATAATTCAACTTATGCTATGCAGAATATAAAAAATATGTTAACGTATATTACAGAGTTCTAATATGTATATGAATAGGAGGTTTTATGAATAAAAGAAAAAAACTTATGAAAAAACTAAAATTTGTTCGAAATTATACGTGGATATATTTTTTAACTATGATGATTTTAGCAAACTACAACAGATATTTTGGTCTTTTAGGACTAGCCTCAATGCTTGCCCCTATAACTCTTTCATCTTTAGGTTACGGAAGAGTATACTGCTCTCACATATGCGACAGAGGAAGTTTTCTCTCGAAAATAAAATATATGAATATAGAAAGATATAGTTTACCTGAAAAATTTCAAAAAAAATCAGTTAAATTTATACTGCTACTTTTTATGATTGCTAATTTTGGAAGAAATTTGTACCTGTCTAAAAATTTGTATGATGTAGGAGATTCATTTTTTAAAATGTTTTTATCATCAACAATTTTAGGGATACTTCTCGGAATTATATTTAAACCTAGAAGCTGGTGTCAGGTATGTCCTATGGCCCTTATTCAAGACAGTATAGATAAAGTTGTTAGAAAAAACAGAGGATAATGTTTTAATACTTCCTAATAAAAACCAGTTTTTAAATGACTCGTTTTTTTAATTTTTAAAAAGAAAATGATAAGGTTGTTTTTATTGAAAGCATGGGATAATATAATAGGAACAGCTGACAGATGAGGTGAATAATATGGGAATATTGGGATTACTAAAGAAAAATAGGAAAAATTGTGGATATGTAAAAGTATATTCACCTATGAATGGTAAAGTTATAAGTTTAGAAGCAGTTCCTGATGATGCATTTTCAAAAAAGATGCTAGGAGATGGGTGTGCTATTGATCCGTCACAAGGATCTGTCTTTGCTCCTGTAGAGGGAGAAGTTGACATTTTTGATACCAATCATGCCATTACATTTGAGATGGAAAATGGGTTAGAGATGATTGTCCATCTAGGGATAGATACGGTAGAACTTGATGGAAGTGGTTTTGACAGGATAGGCGAGCCAGGGAGTCTTGTAAGTATAGGAGAGGAACTGGTAAGATATGATCTAGATTATATAAGGAAAAATGCCAAATCAGCTATAAGTCCTGTAATAATAACCTCTATGGATGATATAGAAAGCATAGAGGTACTAGCCACGGGGGAAGTGAGAGCAGGAGACCTTTTAATGAAGGTGAAAATGAAAAAAAACGGGAGTATCCCAAATTTAGTGTAAATTCAATATCAACCTTCCTAGTCATTAGAAGTATAATCTATTGATTAGGGAGGTTTTTTTATGAGTAGAAAAGTTAAAAATGTGAATCCTTTAATTACAAAAATTTTTAAAGAGAACGATATCCAAAACATTGCTGACGCGCAAGACCTTATGAAAGATATGTTTAAGATATGGTTTCTCTCATGCTTGAAGCTGAAATGGATGAAACCTTTGGATATTCCAAGAGATAGAAACGGCAGTTTTGAGTCTCCGGTTATTCCTAAATATTCACGTGATATTTCAGATATTGAAGATAAAATAATATCCATGCATGGGCGTGGTATGTCTACTAAAGACATAAATACTCACCTTGAGGAAATTTATGGTATGAGCTTCTCTTCTATCTAAATAAGCAGGATAACTGATAAAGTAATGGATGAAGCAAACCAATGGAAATCAAGGCCATTAAAAGCGTGTTATCCCTTTATTTTTCTGAATGCAACACATTTTAATATTAAAGCAAACGGGGAAATAATAAATAAAGCAGCTTACATAATTGTAGAAATTTATCTAGAAGGTAAGAAGGAGATATTAAGTATTACAGTTGGAGAAAACGAAAGCTCTAAATTCTGGTTAAAAGAAATAGACATTCTTAGATTTAGAGGGGTAGAAGAAATATTCATTGCATCTGTTGATGGATTACTTGGTTTCAAAGAGGCCTTTATTGAGCATATAAAAACATGTTAAAAAAGTGGACTCAAAAGATTAGGGATTGGGAAAAGACACTCAGAATGTTGCTAGTAATTTATCCTGAAAAGATGGATAGATACTTAAATTAAAAAGGTGATCCATCTAGGTCACCTATAACGACTAGGAATATAATTTACACATAATTTGGGAAAGACTTGTAGATGTCAATAGGGTTATTCCCTATGGGCTTTTTTCTATAGTCCTAATCTTTTTTTCATTCTATTGTATAATCATATTTGTCCCATTTCAATAAGCAGGGGGTGATAGACACATTTGGCATTGATGAAGTTTTGATATGGCATATTCCTAAAATTTAAGAACCATTAAACTTATTTACTTTAACTCCATGAGCAATATGGGAAAAGGGTTTTTTAATATTTACTTGTAAATATATTATGAAGATACTTAATATTTATTTCATCTGTCAATGTCAGGTTTGCCATAGAGCTTATTTCCAAAAATTATTAGGTAGACGGTATATATAAGGAGGGATTTGCAATTAAAGTTAGTTCAAATGTTAACGAGTCAATTTGGAATTGCATAATAACAGATAAAAGATAGATTAGCACACGAAGAGTTTAGTCAGGCTGTTGACAATGCAGCGGATATTGGAGGTTAACATTTTAAGGTCCAAAGTCAGTTATTCTTGGAAACTTTATTCCTAACTTTTTATCTTTCGCTAAATTAAAAGGTGGCGACACTTTAAAAAGATACTTGAAAAAGTAATGGAATAAAAAAGTCAAATAAAGTCAGCATCTCAAATTTAGTCTATATATAATAGACCTTGTAATAAGGAGGAATTTTTATGAAAAAAATATTAATATTGTTAGCTATCCTTTCAATAGTGGCTTGTGGGGATAAAAAACCTAAAGAAGGAACAGAAACAGAAACTGCGCCTGTTGTTATAGAAGAAGTAGTTAAGGAAGAGGCTTCAGAAATGAAAGGAGCTGTAACAGAAAAGGCTTCAGAAATGAAAGGAGCTGTAACAGAAAAGGCTTCAGAAATGAAAGGAGCTGTAACAGAAAAGGCTTCAGAAATGAAAGGAGCTGTAACAGAAAAGGCTTCAGAAATGAAAGGAGCTGTAACAGAAAAGGCTTCAGAAATGAAAGGAGCTGTAACAGAAGAGGCTTCAGAAATGAAAGGAGCTGTAACAGAAAAGGCTTCAGAAATGAAAGGAGCTGTAACAGAAAAGGCTTCAGAAATGAAAGGAGCTGTAACAGAAAAGGCTTCAGAAATGAAAGGAGCTGTAACAGAAAAAGCTTCAGAAATGAAGAGTGCTGTAACAGAAGAGGTTTCAGAAATGATGGGATCGACTGAAACTACTTCAATGGAAGAAGTTCCTTCTGCTTATATTGTTAAAAAAGGTGATAGCTTGTATAAAATAGGACAAAAGTATAATATACCTTGGACAAAGCTAGTTGAAGAAAATAACATTAAAAATCCAGATGATATTTATATAGGTCAAGAGATTAAGATTCCTCAAAACTAAACTTATAGTTACAAAAGACAGCCCGGGATTCTATGTATCGAGAATCTTTTAATGAAAAATTTATCTGGTTTAGTAGAGATGCTGAAAAAGTTAATGAAAAGTAAAATGAAATCTAGTTAAAGAAAAGATATGGTGATAACGGAGAAGTTCTTTGAGAAAATCACTAACTTCCACAGAAATGAAGGCATCATAATCCTAAAAGTAATGAATGGACTTATAAAGTTGGAAAATATTTTCAACAAATTCGAATGGGACGCAATGATCTGAGTCTAACTGATGATGCTCTAGCAACAGAGGCTCAACAATGAATTCATAACTGAGTAAGCCAGTTGAACCCGAAAGTTTGGATTGTATATTCTAAAGAAAAAAATCCTAAGTTTCGGGTAAACTGACTATGGTATAATAAATTTGAATAATGCAAGGGTAAGCCTTTATCTGGTAGTGTAAATATTTTTGTGTTTTTGAGTCCTTCTCTTGATTACTGAATGATACTGTTGTATCTATGTAATTGAGGGAGGGATTTTTTTATGGCTAGATTACCGAAGGAACTTGTCAGAGATTTTGTTCGAGAAGGAAACTTTAAATCCATTAAGGATATCGAAGAAGCTTTAAAGAATATTTTTAAAGATACTATCCAGGAAGCTTTAGAAGCTGAAATTGAAGAAGAGCTTGGATATTCCAAATATGATTTAGCCAATAAATCTACTACTAACTCTAGAAATGGTAAGTGCAAGAAAACTGTTAAATCAAGCGCTGAAAACATTGATCTCCTCGTTCCCAGAGACAGAGAAGGTGCATATCAACCTAAGATTGTTGAAAAACATCAAAGGGACATCTCTAAATTGGAAGATAATATTCTATCGCTTTATGGAAAAGGGATGAGTACTAGGTATATCAGCTCTCATGTTCAGGATATATCTGCAGAAAGTGTTAGTAGAATAACTGATAAACTAATTCCTCTTATTCAGGAATGGCAGAGTAGACCTCTTGATCCTGTATATCCATTCATTTTCCTTGATGCAGTCCACTATTCAGTCAAAGAGGAGAATAGGATCCTTAAAAAGGCTGCCTACGTTGTCTTAGGAGTTACTTTAGAGGGGAGAAAAGAAATTTTAGGAATATATATAGGTGAGAATGAGACCTCCAAATTCTGGTTATCAGTAATGACTGATCTTAAAAACAGAGGTGTTAAAGATATTCTCATAGCCTCTGTAGATGGTTTGAATGGATTTGATAATGCTATTCTGAGTGTGTTCCCACAGGCTCAGATCCAGAGGTGCATAGTCCACCAAATAAGGAAATAAGTCCAAGAATTGGGAGGTCAAACCGAAGGGAAGAACTCATTATGTGTATAGATATGAAGGGGCTGTAAAAGGAATAGAAAATATTGTTGTTTTAATGAGCTGGATTGATGAATTTGATAGTAATAAAACACCATTTTACCTAGTTACTACTGATACCTCTTTAAGCTCTGAAAGAATAATAGAATATTATAGTCACAGATGGGAAATTGAAGTTAGTTTCAGATATCAAAAAGAAAGACTAGGTTTGGACAACTATGAAATGCGTAGTTTAAAAGGTATAGAAAGGTTTTGGGAATTGTTATATTTGCTTTATAATTTCCTTGAATTGAAGAGGTTTAAGAGCCAGATAAGAGAAAATTTAGGAAACCTAATAGACAGGCTGAAAGTTAAGCGGAAAAGAGAAGTTATTTCTTATGTATATGAAAAGGCTTTATCTGGAGCAAAATTAGAGGAGCTCTATGAAGAATTGAGAGCTCCTGCTTAAATTTGCACAAGTCGAGTCAGTAATTAAGTTTTGGAGAATACACAAAAGGTGTTACATTACCACTTTTTTTAGTGATATTAAAAATTTTCATTTGAAAAAAGATATGCCATACATAAAAAATTACCCTTAAAATAAACTTTTATTTCTTTTGGATTATTGACATTATACTTTATTTCTAAAATATGTCCCACATGTTCTTTGAGATCTGGATTTCTGTATATGCCATTTCTGAATCGTATCCCGTATTCTTGAACCTTTCTTTTGGCACTTCCCAACAAGATGTCTAATTTATCTATATCTCTCAAAATTCCTGTGGGTGAAAAGGGTTTTTCTTCATTTAAATTTTTAATGTTATTCATAAAAATATATGAGTATAAAATCTTATCCAACTCTAGTAAAGATGAGTTAAAATGAGTCTCTCTCAGAAGGTTGTTCAAATCAGTTTTGAGAAAGTTCACAAATTTTTCCATCTCTTTATTTGGTTCATAATAATTTTCTATTTTTATATCTAAATTTTCTTTTATTTGTTCTATCTTTCTTTTGTTTTTTATTTCAAAAGAATCTATAAGAAGATTCTGTGGTTTTAGAAAATTTTTTTCATCTGATTTATAATTTTTTATGATAGTATCCCTCAGAAAAGCGGTAGATTTTTTGAGGTCTAGTTTGGAAAAACTGAGATAATAATTCAAAATATCATCAGTTGATACATCATACATGAGATAGAGATAAGGTTTCTTAATAGAATTTTTTCGAAAATCTCTGATATTTACATCTAGAGCTGTTTGGATAATCCTATAGGCCTGATGTTTTCTTTTGATTTTCTCTATATTTATGGAGGCGTGATTTTTTACAAAATCATCTAGATTGTTTACAGCTCTATACACTGTGTGATAACTTATTGTCTTATCACTAAAAGTTTTTATAAATTTACAACACTTTTCGTAGAGGCTGCTTATTTTTATATCAGGATTTTTTTCATAAGACTCTTTTATAAATTCGAAGGTTTTTTCATCAAGACTCCGATACTGATTTTTATCTTTTCTTTCTTTTTTTATGAGCCCTTCTATACCGTCATCCTTATATGCTTTTACCCATCTTTTCAAAGTAGCATAGGATATATTTTTTTCATTTTCTATATCTTTGAGCTTTTTTTCTTTGTTTAAAAAAGGCTCAATGATTTTATATCTCTCTTTAGAAAGTCCTTTTCTTGATCCCAAAATTACACACCTTCCTTTTAAAAACTTACTATGATACTACTATTTTTATAAAAAAAAGTCAAATATAGGGTTGGGCTCTTTTCATAATGGAAAAAATTCTTAATTGTAAAAGGCTCATTTTTTTTGAGAAATTTATTGACAAAAAATCTTTTGGAGGATATTATGTTAGTGTAACGAATGATGAAACTTAAGAGTTGAAATGAAACATATTCATTGAATATAAAACAAAGTGAAAACATGGCTCAAAAAATTAGATTAATTTTTTGAAAAATTTTAAATGAATATTGGGCATATCAGAGAATATATATGTAGATAACATTTTTTATGAAATAAATTTTAAATAATGAAAGGAGAAAAAAATATGGGTTTATTTGATTTTTTAAAAAAGAAAAAAGAAGAAGAGTGGGTGGAGATCTACTCTCCATTGAATGGAAAAGTTATGGATCTTACAATGGTTCCAGATGAGGCTTTTGCAAAAAAAATGATAGGTGACGGTTGCGCAATAGATCCTACAGAAGGATCTGTCTATTCTCCAGTAGATGGGGAGGTAGATATTTTTGACACTAATCATGCTGTTAGTTTTGAAACGGAAAACGGTCTAGAACTTATAGTACATTTCGGAATAGATACAGTAAAACTTGGCGGGGAAGGTTTTGAAAGAATAGGAAAACCAGGAACCAAGGTAAAACCTGGAGATGAGCTTGTAAAGTATGATCTGGAATTTATAAAAGAAAATGCTAAATCTGTTATAACACCAGTGATAATAAATTCTATGGACGAAGTAGAGGAACTTAAAATTGTAGCATCTGGTGACGTAAAAGTTGGAGAATTATTAATGAAAGTAAAGTTAAAAAACAACTAGGAGGTAAAAATGAAAGGATTTGCACAATTACAAAAGATAGGTAAAGCTTTGATGACTCCGGTTGCGATACTACCTGCCGCTGGATTACTATTGGCTTTTGGACAACCAAATGTTTTAGATTCAACGCTTATGGCAGCTGCTGGAGGAGTTATATTTGCTAACTTGCCTCTATTGTTTGCAGTGGGATCAGCAGTAGGGCTTGCAGGTGGAGACGGTGTTGCAGGGCTTGCAGCGATAGTGTCACTATTGATTATGAATACTGTTATGGGTGTCACAACAGGTGCAGCAGCAGAGATAGCACTTGGAAATAAAGCTTTTGCACAGGTTATGGGTATACCGACACTTCAGACTGGAGTTTTTGGTGGTATCTTAGCAGGTGTAATCGGGGCTATGATGTATAAAAAATTCTATAAAATAGAGCTTCCAGCTTATTTAGGTTTTTTCTCAGGAAAAAGATTTGTGCCTATAGCTACTGCATTTCTATCTTTCTTTATAGGCTTGGCGTTCCCGTATGTGTGGAAACCAATTCAAGTGGGATTGGCATCTCTTGCAGTAATAGGAGAAAATCCAACGGCTTTTTCAACATTTGTATTCGGACTTATTGAAAGAGCACTTATACCATTTGGTCTTCATCACATATTTTATGCTCCTTTCTGGTTTGAGTTTGGAGAGTGGACCAACTCTTTAGGTCAGGTATTCAGAGGAGATCAGGCTATATTCTTTGCAAAACTTCAAGACAATGTTGCTAGTTTTGGAAGTACAGGAGCATATATGACAGGAAAGTTTGCGTTTATGATGTTTGGACTTCCTGGAGCAGCCCTTGCAATGTATAAACAGGCAAAGCCATCTAAGAAAAAGATAGCAGGAGGAATACTGCTTTCTGCGGCACTTACATCGTTTCTTACTGGAATCACAGAACCTATTGAGTTCCTGTTCCTTTTCGTTGCACCGGTACTATACGGAGTGCACTGTGTACTAGCAGCGACTTCGTTCATGCTTATGAACATATTGAATGTAAGAATAGGAATGACATTCTCAGGAGGATTGATTGATTTTATATCTTTCGGAGTTCTTCCCAATAAAACCCCTTGGTACCTGGTTATCGTTGTAGGAGCTGTATACTTTGTAGTATACTATGTACTGTTTACATTTTTCATCAAAAAGTTTGACCTGAAGACACCTGGAAGAGAAGATGAAGAAGAGGTAGCAAGTGAGATAAAACTCTCTGAAAATGAGGTTGCAGTTCTAGTAATAGCAGCTTTGGGAGGAAAAGAAAATATAATTTCCACAGATGCTTGTATCACAAGACTCAGAGTGGAGGTAAAAAATACAGATTTAGTAAACGAAGGAGAGCTTAAAAAACTAGGAGCTGCCGGAGTATTAAAAGTTGGTAAAAATGGAGTTCAGGCAATATTTGGAGCTAAAGCTCAGTTCATTGCAAATGATATAAAAAAAATGGTTGAATAAATTCTTATAAAATAAAAAAATGAAGTAAATTAAAATGACCAAGATTGAAGTCGAAAATGAAAAAGGTTTAAAGGTGAAGGGAACTTCCCTTTTGAAACTACTTTCTCTTGGAATAAAGAAGGGTTCTAAAGTAACTATCCATACTGCTGGAGAGAACGAAGCAGTGGCAGTGGAGAAACTAGGAGATTTTATTGCTAATTTAGCAGAATAAAAAATTATTTTTACCTTATGTAAAATATTGGATGAAATTAATTTTAAAAAGCCTGTTTCCTGTGATTCGCAGGTTACGGGCTTTTTTATATAAAAAAATTGACATATTTATGCAAAAGTGATAGTGTTTAATTTATTTAGTTTGAAACTAACAAAATTTTCAAAAGAGGTTTTTATGTATAAAAAACAAGAGTTAACAGCTCTGATAATAAAATTTTATAATGAACTGTCTAAATGTAGTGTGGAAACTTCTAAAGAACTAGGTTCATATGAGATGCAGATAAAGCAATTTCATTATTTGAGCTTGATAGATAAAACCCCAAATATGACATCGAGTGAGCTGTCGGAAATTCTAAACATAACCAAGCCCTCGGTGACTGAAATAATAAACAAGCTGATAAAACTCGGATGTGTGTATAGGGATCAGAGCTCCTCAGATAAAAGAGTTTTCTATATAAAACTCACTGAAAAGGGAAAAAATATAGTAAGGCTGAAGGAGATCTCTGCAGAGAAATTTGCAGAAGAAAGACTAGATTCTCTTACAGGTGAGGAAGTGAGTAATTTTATAAAGATATTCAGAAAACTAATTGACTGATGATTTTTTATAAAAATAGTTAGTTAAAATTTAACTAAATTTAACTAAAAAAGATTTGATAGATAAAAAACTAAAATACCGGAGTTGAAAAGGAATGAGAGGAAAAGAAAAATTAAAATTTAGAAAACTGCCTGCAGTCTTAACTATGTCAGCTGTAATAATGCTAGCAGGGTGTAGTTCTGTAGGGCCTGATTATGTTTCTCCAAATTTGAAAGTACCTGAAAAGTGGAGTGAAGAAAATATGGAAAACTTCAAATTGGAAAATAGTTCGTCTGAACAGTGGTGGAAGCTCTTTAATGATCCTATGCTAGATGGACTTATAAAGGAAGCCTCTGACAGTAATTTGGATCTGAAAGTAGCTATGGCTCGAGTAGATGAATATCGTTCTAGGCTGGGAGTGGTAACTGGAGATAGGGTCCCGAGTCTCTCTGTGGAGGGGGATCTTCTGAGAAAAAAGAACAGTGAAAATGCTGGGTACTCCGATGTAACAAATACCTATAAAGGACTGGGCCTCGAGGCTGGCTGGGAGATAGACCTTTTTGGACGTGTGAGGCGTAGTATAGAGGCTGCAGAGGCAAATTACGAGGCGGTTCAGGAAGATAGAAATGATGTTATGATATCAATTAATTCCAGAGTTGCACTAAATTATATAAAAATAAGAACTTATCAGGCAAGGCTCACAGCGTCAAATTCAAATATTGAACTTCAGAGAGAAGTTTTAAGGATTACAGAAGCTAGATTTAAATATGGACTGGCAACAGCTCTGGAAGTAGCTCAGGCAGAACAGGCTCTTGCTAGTTCAGAAGCCACTGTTCCACCCCTTAGAATACAATTGTCAGAAGCCATAAATACCATGGCTGTTCTTTTGGGGCGTAATCCTGGAGAACTCAATGAGATGCTTTCAGAAAAAAGGCCGGTACCTGTGCCACCTGCAGATGCTGCTATAGGGGTACCTGCAGACCTTCTAAGACAACGTCCTGACATCAGAAGGGCAGAGCGTCAGCTAGCAGCAGAAACTGCTCGTATTGGGATTGCCAAAGCCGATCTTTATCCTCAATTTTCTCTTTCAGGATCTTTTGGATATCAATCAATATCAAGTGGAAATCTTTTCACATCAGGAGGAAATTATTTTTCAATAGGTCCGTCACTAAGATGGAATATATTCTCTGGTGGGAGTATCTTGAATCAAATAGATGTACAGGATGCAATTGTTCGACAAAAGGCTACTCAGTATGAGAGCACGGTATTAAGTGCATTAAATGAGGCCGAGAATTCAATGACGGCATATACAGAGGACAGTATGCGACTTGTATATTTAGAAAAAACGGTAGAGGCCTCAAAGAAAACAGTGGAACTTTCTCTGAATCTTTATAAACAGGGTCTTGTAGACTTTGAAAATGTTTTAAATTCTCAGCTTAGTCAGTTTATTTCTGAAGACAGGTTAGCTCAGGCCAGGGGGGATAGTGCAGAAAATTTTGTACGTCTTTATGCAGCATTAGGTGGAGGTTGGGATCCTGATTCCATAGGTAAAATTCAGAAATAGATTAAAAAAATAAAAAATATAATTTTAAAGGAGCACTTATTATGAATTATAAAAATATTTACACCATGTTTTTCACAGTTCTGATTATGGGGACATTTTTTGTAGGATGCAAAAAAGAAAATACCTATTCTCCACCACCACCATCTAAGGTTACTGTTAACAAACCTAGGCAACAAAATATTACAAATTATCTGGAATTTACAGGAATTACAGAGGCGATGGACTCTGTAGAGATAAGACCCCGTGTAGAGGGATATTTAGAAAAAGTAATGTTTAAACCTGGATCATTTGTAAAAAAGGGAGATTTATTATTTGTAATAGATCAGCGTCCATATAAGGCAAAACTAGGTGAAGCAAAGGCACAACTAGCAATAGAAATATCAAAATTAAAGGCTGCTGAAGCAACTTTCCAAAGAATGGAGATGGCCTATAAAGAACGTGCTGTAAGCGAGGTAAGTGTGATACAGGCAAGAGCTGATATGGAAGTGGCAAAGGCAGCTATAGAATCTGCCAATGCTGCAGTGCAAACTGCAGAACTTAACCTCTCTTACACAACAATACATGCCCCTATAAGCGGACGTATTGACAGAAGTTTAGTAGATGCAGGAAATCTGATAGGAGCTGGAGAAAACACCCTCCTTGCCACAATTATAAATGATAATTCTATCTATGTATATTTTAATGTAAATGAGAGAGATATTATAGATTCTGATCTTATAAATGGTGAAGCTGATTCTTTCAAGGTATATTTGGGACTTTTAAACAAAGAATTTTCTCATAAGGGAAAAATTGATTATATTAATAACAGGGTAAATCCTGCCACAGGAAATGTACAGGTAAGAGGTGTTTTTGAAAACAGTAAAAATGATATATTACCGGGGATGTTTGCTAACATTAAAATTTCTGAAAAAACCATAGAAAATGCTCTGCTTGTGCCTGATAACGTAGTCGGAAGGGATCAGCAGGGATACTATCTATTAGCTGTAAACAACGAAAATATCGTGGTGTACAAGCATGTTGAGATCGGAGATCTAATAGACGGAATGAGAGTAATAAAATCAGGAATAGAGCCAAATGAACGTATAATAGTAAACGGTATCCAGATGGCTTATCCAGGACGTGAAGTTTCTCCTATAGATGAAGAAAACTCGGAAAATAGAAGTCCTAAAACAGAAAATCAATCTATTTAAGAGGAGTGAATAATGTTTAGTAAATTCTTTATAAAGCGTCCCATTTTTGCTGGTGTTATCTCAATTGTTATAGTTATAGCAGGATTAGTGACACTGAAATCCCTTCCGGTGGCACAGTATCCTGAGATTGCTCCGCCTACAATACAGGTGTCGGCAATATATCCAGGGGCAAATGCAGAGACTATAGCACTTACTGTGGCTCAGCCTATAGAGGGGGAGGTCAACGGGGTAGAAAATATGCTCTATATGTCGAGCAATAGTTCCAATAGCGGCGAATATTCACTGAGCGTTACTTTTGAGGTCGGGACAGATATGGATGTGGCACAGAATCTAGTTCAGAATCGTGTGTCCCAGGCACTGTCATCCCTTCCAGAAGAGGTCCAACGTCAGGGAGTCACGACTGAGAAGAGATCCTCTAACATATTGTTATTGGCTAGTTTGACGTCAGATAATACAATGCACGATGATCTTTTCCTCAGTAACTATGCCACCCTCAATATAAAAGATGAGATCTCAAGAATAAAGGGTGTGGGAGGCATAACTGTATTTGGTGCCGGAGATTACAGTATGAGGATCTGGCTGTCCCCTGATAAACTAAAAGCCAGGGGACTCGCAAGCACTGACGTGGTGAGTGCCATCAGAGAGCAAAATACACAAGTAGCAGCAGGTCAGATAGGTCAAGAACCATCACCTACGGGTCAGGATTTTCAGTTTACTGTGAATATGAGAGGTAAATTAAATACTGTAGAAGAATTTGAAAATATCATAATTAAAACCATGCCTTCTGGAGGAATGGTAAGAGTCAGAGATGTAGCAAGGGTGGAGCTTGGATCACAAAGTTATAATGTATCTAGTCAACTCAACGGGCAGCCTTCTGCTGCAATTGCTGTATTTCTGCAGCCAGAAGCCAATGCCCTTGAGGTGGCAGATGGGGTGAAGGCAAAAATAAATGAATTAAGCCAAAAATTCCCTGCTGGAATGAAAGCTGATATTCCCTTTGATACTACAACCTTTGTAAAGTCCTCAATCGAAGAAGTAATAGAAACCCTTTTCATATCTGTTATTTTGGTTTTTCTTACGATACTTTTATTTCTTGAGGACTGGAGAGCCACTTTGATACCTACAGTAGCTATTCCCGTGTCTCTGATTGGTACCTTTGCAGTAATGGCGGCTCTCGGGGTAAGTGTAAATACCCTGTCGCTGTTTGGATTGGTGCTGGCCATAGGTATAGTAGTAGATGATGCGATAATAGTGGTAGAGAATGCTGTGAGGAATATAGACGAAAATGGTCTTGAACCTCGTGATGCGGCTATAAAGGCTATGGAAGAGATAACTGGTCCAGTAATAGCTACCACACTAGTTTTACTGTCAGTTTTTATTCCTACGGCATTCTTGGGAGGAATTACAGGACAGCTTTACCGGCAGTTTGCACTTACAATAGCAACGGCAACGGTATTTAGTTCTATAAATGCACTGACTTTAAGTCCGGCATTATGTGCAATATTTTTAAGACCCAAAGATGCGAACAGAAAACATAATATATTTACAAGGGGGTTCAATTCTCTCTTTGGTAAAACTCAGAAGGGTTATGCAAGTATTCTCACCTCTCTTGTGAGACGTGGGTCTGTAATGATACTTGCCTTTATAATTATAACCATTGGAGTATTCTGGAAATATGACTCTCTTCCAAAAGGATTTGTTCCCAAGGAAGACTTAGGTTATGCAATGATAAATGTGCAACTTCCAGATGCAGCTTCGCTGACTAGGACCAAGAATGTAGTAAATAAAATTTCTGAACGTTTAGAGAAAATAGAAGGTCTTGAAAATAGAATAGCTATTTCAGGATATTCTATTATGGATGGGGCTGCAGCCTCAAACAATGCTGCTTTCTGGATAGTTTTTAAACCATGGGAAGAACGTAAAAAAGCAGGTCTCGATATGGAAAAAATTATGGGAGAAATTTCTAGAAGTGTAGGGGATATTCAAGAAGCTAGAATACTTGTCTTTACACCACCTCCAATAAGAGGTCTCGGAAATGCCGGAGGTTTTCAGATGCAAGTACAGGACAGAGCAAGTTCAGGTTCTGCAAATCTGGAAAAAGCCGTACAAAATATAGTCATGAATGCTAATTCTCAGTCTAAGCTTACCAGAGTATATAGTACCTACAGAGCTAATGTACCTCAGCTATTAACAGTTCTAGACAGGACACAGGCTAAAACTTTAAGAATACCGCTTTCAAATATTTTTAATACTCTTCAGGGCAATTTGGGTTCCACATATGTTAATGATTTCAATCAATTTGGACGTAACTATCAAGTTAGGGCCCAAGCTGATGCAAATTATAGAGCCACTGCTGAAGATATAAAAAAATTAGAGGTTCGTAATGAGGATGGCGAGATGATACCAATAGGAACGGTATTGTCTGTAGAAGAGGCTGTGGGTCCTCAGATTATTAATAGATACAATATGTATCCTTCTGCAGCAATAAGCGGACAGGGTGCCGGATTTACAAGTTCGGGAGAAGCAATGCAGATCATGGAAGAATTGGCCAAAGAAAATCTTCCGTCTTCTATGGGATTTGAGTGGACAGGGATGTCCTATCAGGAAAAAGCTGCTGAAGGAAATATAATATTTATTTTCGGACTGGCAGTACTGTTTGTATATCTTGTATTATGTGCACAGTATGAAAGCTGGACACTGCCTCTGACCATTGTCCTGACGGTACCACTGGCAGTTTTGGGTACAGTTGTTGCCCTTTCAATTAGGCAGATGGATATCAATGTCTATACCCAGTTGGGAATTGTACTTCTTATAGCCATGACCTGTAAAACTGCCATTCTAATATCTGAATTTGCAAAGGAGGAAAGCAATTCTGGGATGTCTCTAACTGAGTCAGCCCTTGAGGCCTCCAGGTTGAGATTTAGGCCGATACTTATGACAGCATTTACATTTATATTAGGAGTTTTACCTCTTACTTATGCAACAGGAGCAGGAGCAGAAAGCCGTCAGTCTCTAGGGACTGCCACTGCAGGAGGAATGCTTTCGGCTACATTGTTGTTGATATTCTTCGTTCCTGTATTTTATATAAAAATTATGGGAGCTGGTGAGAAACTAAGCAAAAGATCAAAAAAATCAAAAGTTAGTGAAGACAGTGTGTAAACTAATATAAAAAATCAGGCAGCTTATTTTTCGCTGCCTGATTTTTTACTAAACAAATTTGTGCAAAAAAAATTATATTTTAAACTGACATTTTTTACACAGATCCTCTATAGCTCTGTTTTCAGAAAAACCGTTGTAAATAGCTTTGGATCTGTCACTTCCAATTATATCACTGAAACTATTTTCAAAAATATTTCCTAGGCCTATAATCCCCTCCCCGTCAAGACAGCAAGGCACTACTGTACCGTCAACTAAGATAGCAGTATGACTTCTCATGCCGTAACAGAATCCATTTGCATTTTCATAAGATTCATCTGTATCGGGCCATTTAAATTCATAGTCAGAGTTCAGGTAGAGTCTGTCGCAGATTTTAATTCCCTTCCCAAGAGTTAGGACATCGCTAATCTTATAATCTAGCTTGAACTCTTTTTCTAATATTCCGAGAATCTCATTGTTCCCTCTCTGAGCTTCATCTCTATTCTCTTTATTGAAGTTCCAAAGCCTAAGAGATATTAAGATACCTGTTTCTTCAAGAACTTTTTTAGAAAATGATAAGATATTTTCGATATAGCTATTTTTATGAATTTTTTCCGGTTTTCCACCGAAGCTGTGTAGGGAAAAATTTATCTGCCGTAAGGCAGGTTTCATTAAGATTTTGTCCCCTATACTCCCTATAAATGATCCGTTAGTTGTGATATTCACCTTGAAACCTCTGCTGTGGGCGAGATCTAGAAACTCCCCTATATGTGGATGGAGAAGAGGCTCTCCCTTTACGTGGAGGTATATATAATCTGTAAAAGGTTTTATCTCCTTGAGAATTATCTCAAATGAACTGAGGCTCATATATTTCTGTTCTCTTTTACTTTTGGGGCAGAAATGACAGCTCAAGTTACAGATGTTTGTAATCTCCACATATATTTTTTTAAATTTTTTCATTTTATAAGCACACCCTGTCTCATTTTCATTTTATTAAAAAATTTCTTTAGTACAAAGTATACTACTTTTTAAAATAAATTGATATTAAAATAAATTCTATCTCTCGCTCTATGATTCAGATGGCATAAAAATAGCCCGAATCTATGAAGATACTGCTTGAGGAATTTTTAATTGTTGAAATTATTAGCATTTTTGTTATAATTTTAGTACAAAGATGATTGAAAGAGGTATAAGATGCTAGGAAAAGCAAGGAGACTTTTGAAAAAAATATACGGATACGATTCCTTTAGATATGGTCAGGAGAAGGTGATAAAGGGGATTCTTATGAAGAGAGATATCCTTGCTGTGATGCCTACCGGTGGGGGTAAATCTATATGCTATCAAATACCAGCCCTCATTTTTCAGGGGATAACTCTCGTGGTATCTCCACTTATATCACTCATGAAGGATCAGGTGGATACGTTAAATAATCTGGGGATATCGGCGGCATATATAAACTCCTCCCTGTCTAAAGAGGAATTTATAAAGACCATGAGGGATATAAGGAACGGAAGGGCCAAGATTCTGTATCTTGCCCCAGAAAGGCTTTTGAATTCCAAGTTCATAAACCTTATGAAAAGCGTGGAAATATCTTTTATCGCTGTAGATGAGGCTCACTGTATATCACAGTGGGGACATGACTTCAGAAAAAGTTATTTAGAGATACCTAAGTTTATAGAGGCTCTAGAAAGGGAAATACAGGTGGCTGCCTTTACGGCCACAGCAACTCCTAAGGTCAGAGAGGATATAATAGATAAACTCAAGTTAAAAACTCCGTCAGCTTACGTAGACGGTTTTGACAGGGGGAATCTTTCATTTTATGTCGTAAAAGGAGAAGATCCTGAAAAATATATAATAGATTATCTAGAAAGAAACAGAAGAAAGCCAGGGATAATATACGCCTCTACAAGAAAAGAAGTAGACCATCTCTACAGTTATCTCAGAATAAAATCTTTTAGTGTAGGAAAATATCATGCAGGTCTTACAGAGAGTGAAAGAAAGGAGTTTCAGGAGAAGTTTTTAAAAGATGAATTGAGGGTCATGATAGCCACCAATGCATTTGGTATGGGTATAGATAAGTCTAATGTCAGATTTGTCATTCACAGAAATATACCAAGGGACTTAGAAAGCTACTATCAGGAGGCAGGCCGTGCAGGGCGTGACGGAGCCCCTGGGGAATGTATCCTCCTGTATAACGAAGAGGATGTTGGGACTCAGGAGTACTTTATAGATATGAATGATGAACTCAGCGCAAAAATGAAAAGAGAAAGAATTAAAAAATTGGACGATATGGTAAATTATACATCCATAAACACCTGCCTTAGGGAGTATATACTGAAATACTTTGGTGACAAGAGGATAAAAAATTATTGTGGAAGCTGCCAGAACTGCCATGTGGCAACAGATGTAGTAGACCTTACTGTGGATGCCCAAAAGATAATGTCCTGTATCGGGAGAGTAAAGGAGAGTCTCGGTGGGTTTACCATTACAAAGATTTTGATGGGGGAGAAGGACAAAAAGATTGAGAGAAAGGATCTTCACAAACTTTCTACCTTCGGACTTTTGAGACATTATAAGAAAGATGATCTAGAGGAGTTTATAAATTATCTGACCTCAGAGGGTTATCTAGACCAAAGTGCAGGGAGTTATCCAGTTCTTCGGTTAAATGAAAAATCCTTTTCTGTGCTAAAGGGAGAAGACGGTATCTTACGGAAGAAAAATGAGGTTGTCAGTTTTGATTATTATGAAGATCCCCTATTTGAAAAGCTTAATGATCTAAGAAAAAATATAGCGCAGCAGGAAGATATAGCTCCCTATATAGTCTTTTCAGATACAACTCTTATAGAAATGGCAGAGAAAAAGCCAAAAAACAGGTGGGAGTTGTTGAAAGTCAGAGGAGTTGGAAACCAAAAGTTTAAAAATTACGGGGAAATATTTTTAAAAGCGATAAACGAATTTTCCGAAGAAGATTTGGAGGAGATAAGACTTGAGAGTACAATTGATGAAAAATACTTGAGTTTTAAAAAGATAGAGCAGCTCAGGAAAGAGCTGGGTCTTAAACTCTCTCATGACCAACTAAAGGAATCACTTATAAAAAATCTATTTACAAAATTTTGAAAAGAGGGGCATATATTCCTACCGAGAGGCAGGTTTTTTCTTTAAAGATATAACGGTGTGAAAGAAGGAAACCTTTGATCCCTTTGAATATCTATAGGGGAGGTGTTTTTATGGAGATAAAAGAACTTCGGCATAAATCGGTGGAAATAAGGAAAGAGATATTGAGAGTCATATATGAAGCACAGTCTGGGCACCCAGGAGGATCCCTGTCTGCAGTGGAGATATTACTAGCTCTCTACAATGAAAGGTTGAAATACGACCCCAAAAATCCATACTGGGAAGAACGGGACAGGTTTATAATGTCTAAGGGGCACGCAACACCTGTCCTCTACACCGTCTTGTCAGAGGTGGGATTTTTTTCAAAGGAAGAGCTTTCAGGATTTAGGAAGTTTGGAAAGATGCTTCAAGGGCATGCCTATAGAGAGATACCTGGAGTGGAGTTATCTACAGGATCACTGGGAATGGGACTTTCTGTAGGAGTCGGGATGGCTCTGGCATCAAAACTCAAAAATGGTTCCTATAATGTATTTGTACTTATGGGCGATGGTGAGATACAAGAGGGTAGTGTGTGGGAGGCTGCCATGAGTGCAGGCCACCATAAACTTTCAAATTTATGTGCAATCATTGATTATAACAAAGTCCAGGAAAACGGATTTGTAAATGAGATAAAGAATCTAGAACCTCTAGGTGACAGATGGAAAAGTTTTAACTGGAATGTCATTGAGATAGATGGTCACGATTTTTCTGATATATTTAGGGCCTTAGATGATTTTTATCTGGAGAAGGGCAGACCTACTGTGATAATTGCCAATACAGTCAAGGGAAAAGGTGTGGATTTTATGGAGTATGACAACAACTGGCACGGAAAATCCCCTAATAAGGACCAATACCTTGAGGCATTGCTGCAGCTTGATAATTCTGAGAATTAAGGAGTTGATGAATATATGGAAAAAGCAACAAGAGATGCCTTCGGAGAAACACTGCTAGAATTAGGCAGAAAAAATGATAAGATAGTAGCTCTTTCTGCAGATCTACAAGATTCAACAAAGGCAATACTTTTTCAGAAAGAGTTTCAAGATAGGTTTGTAAATGTGGGGATAGCAGAACAGGATCTTCTAGGCATAGCGGCAGGATATGCCCTAGAAGGATTTATTCCATATGTATCTTCCTTTGCATCTTTTATTACAACAAGGCCCTTTGATATGATCAGGATGCTTGCCTGTTATAATAATATAAATATAAAAATAGTTGCCACTCACACAGGAGTTACAGTGGGTGAAGATGGGGGAAGTGCCCAGATGCTAGAGGATATAGCAATTATGAGGGCTTTACCAAATATGGTGGTGCTCTGCCCGGCTGATGCAGTAGAAACCAAGAAGATGGTAGAGGTAATAGCAGATTACAAGGGGCCTGTCTATCTCAGGTTGGCCCGGTCAAAATATCCTGTGATAACAGATGCTGAGAAAACCTTTGAGATAGGAAAAGGAAATGTGCTTAGAGAGGGCAAGGATGTTACCCTTATGGGGACAGGACTCATGGTGTCAAAGGCCTTAGAAGCTGCAGAGCTCCTTGCAAGAGAGGGTATAGAGGCTAGAGTAGTAAATATGTCTAGTATAAAACCAATAGATATAGACCTTCTGGTAAAGTGTGCAAAAGAGACTGGGAAAATAGTAACACTTGAGGAGCATCAGGTAATAGGTGGTCTAGGAGGAGCTGTGTGTGAAGTGCTGGCTCAGGAATATCCCGTGCCTGTGAAAATAATAGGGGTGGAAAACAGATTCGGTCAGTCTGGAAAACCGGAAGAACTTCTGGAGGAGTATGGTCTAGACAGTAAGAGTATAACTAGTAAAGTAAAGGTGTTTATAGGGGGGTAACTCCCCTTTTTTATTGTTTGTAACTAACAGATGTTTATGCTAATATTAGGGGTGAAAATTTACTGGGAGGATTATATGAAGAAGATTCTAGTTCTGTTTTTTATTTTTTTACTTTCTCTCATCTCTTTTTCAGATCAGAAAGAGAACTATATTAAGGGAAGAGTAACTGAAAAGATTCGATCATTTCAACCTCAAGAGTTTGAAGATGAGGTTGTAAGGGTAGATGTCTACAAGGTAATTATCAAAGAGGGGATAGACGCTGGGAAGGATATAGAGGTGGAGTTTCCTATCTACAAAGAGTCGGCATTTAATATCCCGATGAAGGCAGGTCTTGATGTAGTTCTTTATACTGAGATAGCCGATAACGGTAAAAATGTTTATTACATATCTGATATTGATAAACGGAATAGTATGCTGGTTCTGAGCGGCATCTTTATAGGGCTTACATTTATTTTGGCCAGGTTTAAAGGACTGAAAGCTATTCTGGCTCTTGGGATTACTGTTGCAGGGATATTTAAGCTCTTTCTTCCGGGGGTTATATCCGGGCATTCTCCGATTTTGTTGTCGGTAGTTATGGCATTTTTTGCATCTCTAGTCACCATATACCTCATATCCGGATTTAATCATAAGGGGAAGGTAGCCATGGCTGGAAGTATAGGGGGAGTGGCTTTTGCAGGTATTTTATCCTATGTATTTAGCATCAAAATGGGAGTTACAGGTTATACCGATATAGATGCATTGAATTATGCTCCGTTGTTAACTGGGATTAAAATTAGAGAGCTGGTATCAGCAGGGGTAATTTTGGGAAGTATGGGTGCTGTGATGGATGTGGCGGTGTCAATATCCTCTGCACTAGATGAAATAAAGCAAAAAAATCCAGAACTTCATGCAATGGAGATATTCAAGTCTGGAATGAATATAGGTAGCGACATAATAGGAACTATGGTAAACACCTTAATTTTGGCCTATATTGGAAGTTCTCTTTTTACTGTGATGCTCTTAGTTATGCAGAGGACAGAATATCCAATCATAAGGATACTGAATTTTGAGTTTATGGCTGTGGAAATATTGAGATCTCTCTGCGGGAGTATAGGGATACTTGTAGCTGTACCTGTGACCTCATATCTCAGTTCCTTTAAAGGTGATAATAATAAGGTGGAAAATAAATAGTTGAAATTTTGTCAAAGTCTAAAAAATACAATTTATAAAGTACAGTTATAAAAAAATGGGCTGATTTTCTCAGCCCATTTTTTTATAGCAAAACTTCCTGTGCTTTTTTTAGAAGATCTAATTTTATATTCCTAGCTGTGGACTCACTGGTAAGGATTATCAGGACATCACCGCTTAGAATGCTGTGCTTACCCTTTGGAATGATCTCTTTTTCTCCTCTTTTTATACCGACAATGAGGCAGTCGTTAGGCCATATAATTTCGCATATTTTTTTATTTTCAAAATATGAATCGGGGCCTACAGGTATTCGGATGGTTATTTTCTTGTGGGCATCTCCAGCTTCGACCTCGTGGTTTTCGAGCATTCGTTCAAGAAGAGTGTCATATATAGGGATCATTTCAAGAATCTCTGTTATGAGGAATGTAACCATTGTCACAGTTATTAATGGGAAAAAATGCTCGAATGAACCCGTCATCTCTAGGATGAGTATGGTTCCTGTAATAGGAGCTTTTACAACGGCTGTAAGGAGCGATGCCATTCCTAATATTATAAAATAGATTATATAGCTCTCCTGATACCCGAAGTAATCAACCATGAGCATTCCGTAAATTTTACCACTTATGGCACCTATGACAAGAATCGGAAGAAATATACCTCCGGGAGCTCCTGAAGAGTAGCATATAAGGGTAAATAAAAATTTCAATCCTAAAAGTAAAAATAGTGTTTTGTAAGAAAAAGGGTGATTGATTATCTCTTCAGCTAGATGATGTCCTCCACCTGTAACATCTCTAAAAAAAAGACTAACTACGAAAACTATAGAAAGTACTACTATAGGTCGTATAATTTGGGGAAGAGGAACTTTAGAATATATATTTTGAAATTTTACCAGCCAGTCACCGAATAATTTTCCGATTATTGTAACTATCAATGCAAAAATAATAATTAGATAATAATCATGAAGTCCGAAACTGCTTTCTACTTTTATGGTAAAAGCAGGTTGTAAACCGAAAAAATATTTTGAGACAAAATCACTTACAACTGATGCTATGAGGACGCAGGTGATGAGAAGAGGAGACATAAATTTATGAAGCTCTTCTACGGAAAAGATGGCACCTGCTAGAGGTGCATTGAATGCTGCAGCAAGTCCTGCACTTGCTCCGCAAGAGATAAGATATTTTCTCTCAGGGTCCTCTCTTTTGAAAACCTTGAAGAATCCTTTTCCAATTTCTGCTCCCAAATGCACAGAAGGGCCCTCTCTTCCAAGAGACATTCCAGTTCCTATGGCAACCACTCCGCCAAAAAATTTGGCAATAAGTTCTTTTAACCAGTCAAACCTCAACTGTCTCACGAGGACTCCCTTTACCTGTGGTATTCCGCTTCCCTTTGACATGGGTATATAGGTGGTGATGTATCCCAATATGAGAGAGAAAACAACCATCAACAAAAGAGTTATGAAAATATTACCAGGTGAAAGGTTTTTTTTCAGGGCTGCAAATGAAATTTCATGGAGTTCACTTGCATAATTTAAGGCTAAACGATAAAAAACTACAACCATGCCCGTAAACAGTCCAACAAGAGCTCCGAAAAAATAAAGCTCTAGTCTTTTGTGACGCAAATTTTTCATAGTGTCGCTGATGTTACTATTTGGCATATTGTACACTCCTTGTGAATTTTAACTTTACAATGTTGACTCTATTATAACATAAAGAATAAGCTGTATCAAGAATGAAAGATGTTATGAATATGAAATATTTTGAGTGGAAATTGTCTATTTTGCTATTGTTATAATAAATTAAAAGAGCCTCTCGGCTCTTATTTAATTTTCCGTTGAATTTATGCTCTGCATATGCTGAAATAGGTTTATCAGAACATAAGTGAAGGTTACCACGAAAAGGCTGTATTTTATAGTGGCAATAACAGCTATAAAAAATGGTATCCTAAGCTTTTTCGGAACAAATTTGAAAGTTTTATCAGGAGTCTTAAAAGGTATTGTGCTTACCATCAAAATTGCCGATATAATTGTAACAATCTGAAAAATTTCTACATATATGAGCTTTCCGAATAAATAATGGCTGAAAAGATAGTAAGAACAAACTATGGCAGCTCCTGTAGGGATAGGCATACCGCTGAAATCATCTTTTTCATCTGATGCAGTTGTAACAATGTTGAATTTCACTAATCTCATAACACCACAGAGGGCATAGATGAAAGAAATGGGTATAATTATATGGGTTACAGTCGAATAAATGTTTAAAAGCGAGTAAGCTAGTATACTAGGTGCCAGTCCGAAAGAGATGGCGTCACAGAAAGAGTCAAACTCCTTTCCAAATTCACTATATGCTTCTAGTCTTCTAGCAGTCTGACCGTCTAGTCCGTCGCATACCATTGCAAGTACAATAAACCATGCAGCCTGGGTAAAATTTCCTTTAATGGACATAGTGATACTTATATATCCTAAAAGCATATTTGCGGCTGTTATAGCGTTTGGTGCCAGATATTTTTTTTCGATTCTGTTCATTTTTTTTAATCACCTTTCTTGTGCTTATAAAGTGATTTGATTTTAGCATACAAATGATATAAAATCAATCTAATAGCCTTTCTATAAAAATCGGCAATAAGCTTTGCAGTCAGAATTAAAATAAACTTACGAGGTGAAAGAGTTTGGATAAAAAAAACTTTTTAAATAATTTTACACTTGATGACAGAGGTGCCCTTGCTTCACTCTATGAGGATGTGGAATTGTGCAAGAAAATACAATACCCTATACACACAAGGATGTTTTTTCCACCTGAGGTGTGGAGCACCCTTGAAAATATGAAAAATGCCCTGGGTGTAGAGGTTGAGAGCAGAGGAGTCACACAGGAGTCTGAAAAAAGAGTAATACTGATAAAACCGATGAACTACGGAGAATACGATGAGGACTACCCCTTTACCTATTTTGAAATAAAGGGGGATTCAAAGTTCAAAGAACTAGAACACAGACATTTTTTAGCTGCTATTATGGGACTCGGGATAAAAAGAGAGATATTAGGAGACCTGATAGTCCGAGACGGAATGTGCTACGGAGCGATTTTCAATGACCTGTATAATTTTTTGGAAAATAACCTGACAGTTATAGGAAGAATAGGGGTGTCTGTTTTTAAAACAGAGGAAAGGAATATTCCGGAAATGGAATTTGAAGAAGGAGTATACCTGGTATCCTCTCTTCGTCTAGACAGTATAGTGGCAGCCATTACTGAAAAATCTAGATCTACAGCTGCGGAACTGATAAAAGAGGGGGCAGTCAATTTAAACTATTCGGTGAAACGTGAAAAAGATTTTTCTGTAAAAGAAGGGGATGTAATTACAATCAGAAGAAAGGGGAAGTTTCTCTTTAAAGAGGTGGCAGGGACCAGTAAAAAAGGCAAGCAGAGAGTTGTTTTGAAAAAATACAAGTAAATTAAATTTGGTTTTAATAAATTGATTTAAAGTATTGAATTTCTCTGGAATTCTGTTACTTTTCTCTTGACAGAAAAGTAACAGAGTTTATTAATTCAGTAATTAATTTTAAACAAATAGAGTGATTTCAACGACTAATAGTTTTGAAGTCAAAAATATAATCAGCAAGGAGATGAAGGTGTGTTAAAAAAAATTGCCGTAAAGATAATATTTATATTTTTAATTGCTGTAATTGCAGCTTATTTTATAAGGAACATAATAATTACACGGGTGGTTGAAAGAGAGGCCACTAAGGCCAATAAAGCTATTGTTGAAGTGGATAAACTAAATTACGGAGTTTTCGGAAATAAACTCACAACAGGAAGAATACAGGTGTCAGATGTAAGGGATACTAATAAAAATCTTTTGGAAGCTGAAGGATTATCTGTAGAAGTAGATCTCGGAGAGATACTAGATGAGAGTGTAATTGTAAAAGATATCTTTTTAAAAGGGGTGAGGTTCGGAACAGCCAGGGAGAAAGATGGAAGAGTAGAAGGGTTGACCCCGGTCATATCAAAAGAGAGTTCCTCATATGAAGAACTCATGGGAAATCTGAAAAAAAATGACATTGAAAAACTGTCTCCCAAGGAGATAATACAAAATGAATTGGACAGGGTAATAAACGGCTTTGAGAGCCAGCTTTCTGCAAAATACCAAAAGGACAGTAAAAAGATAGCGGAGAGGAAAAATTACTGGGACAGCAAGCTGAAAAATAATGAAAATAAAAAGAAAGTTGAAGAGTTGAAGGTAAAGGCAGAAAAACTGGCAAAAGAGATAAAGGCTACCAAAAATCCTTTTGAGATAGTAGGAAAGGAAAAAGAACTGAAGGCCATATATGCTGAAGCAGATAAAATATATAAAAGTATAGAGGGAGATAAAAAAGAGTTTGAAAAAGATCTTAAGGAATTCACAGCACTTCCTGAAAAATATAAAGAGACAGCCCTTATGGATAAAAATCGGATTTCAAATTTGATCAGTCTGGATTCTAAAGGACTAGAAGATCTCATTAACCGTATTTTAGGCCAGGAGTTGGGAGAGAGCATCTATAAAGTAGTGAATGATTTTAATGGCTTAAATGAGAAGATGAAAAGCAGCGGAGGAGAAAAAGGTAAGCCGCAGGTAGATGTTTTTGTAGAAAGGGCTAGAATGACTATGAATGTAGCTGGAGTGTCTATAGAGGGGCAGGCGACTAATATACCTAGTGATCCTAAAAAAAGCAGAGGTCCAATTGATTTTAAGATCAATGGCAGCAAGGGAAATTCTAAAGTTGATATTGATGGATTTGTAAATCTCCTATCAAGCGAACAGCAGTTGAACTTAAAACTGGTAAATTTAAAACTTTCAGAATTTGTAAAGGAATTAAGTTTTGGAGATGCTATATTTAATCTGAACCAGAAACTCTATATAAAGGGGAAGAAGCCTGTTTTGACAGGAGAGCTAGAGATACTAGACTTTAAATCAAAAGAGAGTATAGGGGTTAGCGGTCAGGAAATTATGGATATAATTTTCTCAGAGGCTATAAACAATCTAAAAGATGTAAAGGCAAGTTATCAGTATGACAATATTAATAAGAGATTAAAGATAGACAGCAACTTGTCTAAAAAATTAACAGCTTCCCTTAAAAATTCTTTTGAATCAAACAGCGGTCTGATTGCTAACACTCTTCAGGAAAAATATGCAGAAAAGGGCGAAGAATATTTTGAGCAGATAAAAAAGGATAGCACTGGTTTCGGGGAAGAGATAGGTGCCAAACTGGAAAAAAATTCTAAGGAAATAAAAAATATAATGGATGAGATCAAAAAAAATACTGGACTTGATGCTGGAAATATTTTGAAAAAAGTATTTTAAACCTTATCCCACCTTAGAAAGGTGGGATTTTTTATTTTTAGATTCAAAAATTATAGAAAAATTATTTCACAGCAATAGGAGTATAAATGCCATTTGAGATAATTTCTCCTTGTTAAAATGAGGATTTGAGTTTATAATTTAATGCACCCATTTTAATTCTAATACAGAAAACTAATCATAATTATCTCATAGGAAGGCAGGTGGAAGTATGCGTATAGGAAGAGATGTAAATCAATTAGTAGATATGCTCGAAGCTTTTTTAAGAAATCAGAGAGAAAAACAGCTTCATTATTCCGAACTTTCAAAAATATTTATTAGACTTAGAAAATTAGATAAGGAAAAATTTTTAGAATATATAAAAAGAATGCCTAGCAGTGATTTGGGAGATATATTACTTAGTCTAAGTGAAAATGTACTAGAAGAAGCCTTAGAGGCGCTTTCGGTAAAAAAACTTGTCAGCACAATAAAGAGATTGGAATCAGATGATGCCACAGACCTTCTTCAAGATATAGAAGATATCGATGAAGAACTTGCTGCTAATATACTAGAGGGGTTGGACTACAAAGAGCAGGAAGAGATTCAACTTCTTAAAAGTTATGAAGAGGATCAGGCAGGAGCTTATATGCAGACTGAGGTTTTTGTAGCCAGTGATTCTGAGACAGTTAAGGAAACAATAGAAAGATTTAGAGTCTTAAAAATGAACGGAGAGCTGGAGAATGTTTCTAGTGTTTTCATAACTGGGGATTATAAAAATCTTGTGGCCACAATATCCTTAGAGGATATAATACTTTTTGATCTTAACAATAGTTTTAAGGAACTTATAATCAAATCTCCTGAAAAATACAAGGCCAGATACGTCCGTGATGTGGATGATATAGAAAATGTAGCAAAACTTTTTAAAGAATACGACCTCACGGCAATCCCCGTGGTAGACGACCACGGATATCTCTTAGGGAGAATAACTATGGACGACATATATGACATAGTACAAGAGATTGCAACAGAGCAGATCTATAATTTTGCCGGTGTAGACGAGGATGTAGAGACCGGGAAAATAGTTCTGAATGTATCTAGGAAAAGAGGGAAATGGCAGTTTCTGAATATGTGTACTGCATTTTTTGCAGCATCGGTAATAGGCAGATTCCAAGGGACTATAGAGGGGCTACCAGCCCTTGCTGTACTTATGCCTATTGTTGCATCTATGGGTGGGAACACAGGGAATCAGGCGCTTACTGTAATGGTGAGACAGCTTGCTATAGGAGATGTTGACAACAGCAACTGGTTGCAGAGTCTAATAAAGGAAATACTTGTAGCTGTAATGAACGGATTTATCTTTGCAGTACTGGTGGCCAGTGGATCTTATCTCTGGTTTAAAAATATTAAAATTTCAGTGATAATGGGAATAGCCATTCTTGTAAACTTCGCCATAGCAGGACTTTGTGGGACGCTGATTCCTCTTTTCTTAAAAAGAATGAATACAGACCCTGCAGTTGGAAGTTCTATACTTTTGACTATGATAACAGATGCTTTGGGTTTTTTCATTTTTCTGGGGATGGCTAAATTATTCATTTACTAGAGGCAGTAAGAATAAAAAGTTATTGACTCATCTTTAAAATTATGATATATTTATAGCTGTCGTGATAGCCGAGGTATGTAAGCGTTACCTCGTAATCTACAGCTTTGTAGAGGTGAACCCGATTGGAGAAAAGAGTCCCGCACGGCGAAGTGCCGGTGAACCGTGTCAGATCTGGAAGGAAGCAGCACTAAGCCTGTTACTTCGGGTGTTGCGGATCGGCTCTTTTCGAAGGTCGGTTCACGACACTTTTTTTATTTTTTGTATATATTTAAATTTGGAATGGGAGGAATATTTTTATTCTTCTCTATTTTTATAAAGAAAGGGAGGTAGGTTATGTATAGAGTTTTGAGTGCTGAAGAATTAGGAGACAATCTGTCAAAAGTGAAAGATATAGACGAAGATTTTATTTATGAAGAAAAAGGTAAATATTTTCTTCTGACAGATAAAAAAAATGTGTTGGCCTATGCTCTCATACTTGAGACTGACGATGGCTATATCCTAAAAAGAATACTTGTAAAACTGGAAAAAAGATACCAGTCCTTGGGAACTAAGCTGCTTGATCACATAATAAACTATGCTCTAAAACATGGAATAGACTCCATAAAGATTGAAAATGTAATAGGAGAAAGTTACTTTGAAAAAAAGGGGTTTTCCAAAGAAAGTGGTGCCCTTATATATCATGGAATACAGAAAAAAAATGAGAGGTTAAAGGATAGTGTAAAAGGAACATGGGTGTCAATAATAATAAATGTACTTCTATCAATTTTTAAAATAATAGTAGGTATATTCGGAAAGAGTAGAGCTCTTGTTGCAGATGGCTTTCACTCTATGTCAGATGTGGTAGGCTCTGTAGTAGTTCTTCTCAGTATATATTTTGGGAACATACCTGAGGACGAAGATCATCCCTACGGTCATGAAAAAATAGAGAGTATAGCCGGCAATATTGTGGGAGTCCTATTGGTATTGACGGCCTTTGAGCTTGTGAGAGACAGTGTTGTATCCTTAGTAAAAGGTGTGGATTTTGTAATCCCGATGAAGGTAACTATTTTTGTGGCTCTCTTTTCAGTAATAGTAAAATATTATATGTATCTCTATAAAAAAAAGATAGGTCTTCGTACTAAAAGTGATGCTGTCCTTGCAGATGCAAGAGAACACAAAAGTGACGCAGTATCTTCTATGGGTGTGGTTTTAGGCCTTTTATTGTCAATATATGTCAATCCTATATTTGACACCCTTGTAAGTATTTTGGTATCCTTGTTCATAGGGAAAGAAGGCATAAATATTATTCTAGAAACATCTAATAACATTCTAGATAAACAAGACAAGAATTTTTTGAAGGAAATAGAGAAATATGTATATGATAGTACTGAAATCACAAATATTCATGATATATTAATGAGGGTATCTGGACACAAAATTTTCCTATCTTTTCATATAAGGGTTTCTAAAGATATGACAGTGTATGAAGCCCATACCCTTGCTGATGATCTGAAGTACTCTCTTCTTTCTGACTTTGAAGAGCTGAGAGACGTTATTATACATATAGACTACATAATTGATTAGTGATATTTATTATGATATAATGCTTAAGGAGAAATTGAGACATGAGTATATTAGATAATTTGAATACAGAACAAAAAAAAGCCGCTTCAAAAGTAGAGGGCCCTGTCCTCATCCTAGCTGGTGCAGGAAGCGGTAAAACCAGGACCATAACTTATAGAATAGCTCATATGGTAATGGAAAAAGGGATCTCACCCTATAAGATTCTAGCCGTAACTTTTACCAATAAAGCTGCGAGAGAGATGAGAGAAAGAGTAGAAACTCTAATAGGAGAAGACTCTAAACGAGTTATGGTGTCTACATTCCACGCATTTGGAGTAAGGCTCCTCAGAATGTACGGGGTAGAGTTGGGTTACAATTCAAATTTCAATATTTATGATGGAGATGACCAGAAGAGGCTCATAAAGAATATAATGAAAGACCTGGTTATTACAGACAAGAGTATCACTCCTGCGAGGATAGCCTCTATAATATCGAGATTAAAAGAAGATGGAATCACTCCTGAAGAGTATGAAAAAGACTCAAGAGGGTTTTTGGAAAGTTATAAAACAGTGTCCTCTGTTTATAAAAAATACAATTCTGGACTCAAAAATAATAATGCAATGGATTTTGCCGATATAATAGTCAATACCAACAGGCTCATGGATATCAAGAATATAAGAGAGAAAGTCCAGGAAAGGTATCAGTATATTATGGTGGACGAATATCAAGATACCAATAATATACAGTATCAGATCATAAATAAAATTGCCGAAAGGTATAAAAATATCTGTGTTGTTGGAGATGAGGATCAGAGTATTTATGGGTTCAGAGGTGCAAATATACAGAACATCTTAGACTTTGAAAAAGATTATCCTGAAGCCTTTGTGATAAAGTTAGAGCAAAACTACAGGTCTACAGCACACATATTAGAAGCAGCCAATTCCATAATTAAAAACAACGAAAGTTCTAAGGGTAAAAATCTTTGGACTGATAAAGACAAGGGTGAGTTGATAAGAATATTTGAATCAGAAGATGCTAGACACGAGGCTTTTCTGGTTCTTCAGGAGATAAATAGGCTTAAGAACGGAAACAGAAACTATAAAGATTTCACAATCCTATACAGGACAAATGCCCAATCGAGAGCCTTTGAGGAACTTTTTATAAAATTCAATATTCCTTACAAAGTTTTTGGTGGGATGCAGTTCTACCAGAGGATGGAGATAAAGGACATAATGGCCTACCTGAATGTCATAAACAACTCCCTAGATTCTCTAAACTTACTGAGGATATTAAATGTTCCTAAAAGAAAAATAGGGTCAAAAAGTATAGAAAAAATAGCAGAATTTTCCGAGAACAACGGAATAAGCATTTTTCAAACACTGGGCAGATCAGAAGAGATCGACGGTCTCAGTAAAAATCTAAAAATCGTACTCTCTGAATTTCATTCTGTGCTCCTAAATTTTATAGAGGATAGCCAGTACATGCCGGTTTCTGAGATCTTTGACGGAGTGGTAAAGACAATAGGATATGTCTCTTATCTGGAAAGTCTAGGGGAAGAAGCTGAATCTAGAATAGAGAATATAGAGGAGCTTAGAAACTCCATAAGTGAGATGGAAAAGGTACAGGAAAACCTAACATTGGGAGAATACCTAGAAAATACAGCATTAATAAGTGCTACAGATAAGCTTGAAGAGGACCAAGATTACGTCAAGCTCATGACAATACATAATTCTAAAGGACTTGAATTCCCGGTTGTTTTCGTGGTGGGAGTAGAAGACGAGGTCTTTCCCGGGTCGAAAGTGGAATATGATTCAACCCAGCTCGAAGAGGAGAGAAGACTTTGTTATGTAGCCATAACAAGAGCTGAAGAAAAACTATATATGTATTATGCAAAGCAGAGGTTTGTATATGGACAGATGCAGTTTAGAACGCAATCGAGATTTTTAGATGAGATACCAGGTCACCTTGTAGAGCTCATAAATGTAAAGAAAATAGAAAAAGCCCCTGAGAGTAAACCAGTTGCTAAATCTTCTGTAGAGAATTTTAATCCAATCAGAGACGGCAAATCAAAAACATCTAAAGACGATCTTCCTTATTCTGTGGGTGAAAAAGTTACTCACAAAAAATTTGGTTTGGGAATTGTGAGAAGTATAAATGACAAGACAGTCGAAGTAGAGTTTAGTATAGGAAAAAAGAAATTCCTAACAATGGCTGCAGATAAGTTTATAGAAAAAATATAACTGCTTTTGGAAGTATCTCTAATTATTTAATATTATTACCATAAAGCCGTTAAAAAATATTACAGTTAGGAGAGGTTGCCTTGAAGAGAAAAACAATCCAAAAAGAGATAGTCTATAACGGAATAGGCCTGCATAAAGGTGAAAATATAAAACTTAAGCTTATCCCGGCTGCAGACGGGACGGGAATAATTTTTAAAAGAGTGGATCTGAAGGATGGGAAAAATGAGATTATATTAGATATAAATAATACTTTTGATCTCACCAGGGGGACTAACCTAAGAAATGAGTTTGGTGCCAATATCCACACGATAGAGCATTTTCTGTCGGCACTGTATGTGTATGGTATAACAGACCTCTTTGTAGAGCTAGACGGAAACGAACTTCCTATAGGAGACGGCAGTGCAAAACCCTTCGTGGAATTACTGGAAAAAAACGGGGTTAAAGAACTAGAATCGGATGTAGATGAGATTGTCGTAAGAGAACCTCTATACGTCAGTCATGGAGACAAGCATATAGTGGCGCTTCCCTATGAGGGCTACAAGATAACTTATTCTATAAAATTTGAACACACTTTTCTGAAGTCACAGGTTTTGGAAAAAGAGATAGATATAGAGAATTATAAAAATGAAGTTGCTCCAGCCAGAACATTTGGATTTGACTATGAGGTGGAGTACCTAAAGAAAAACAATCTTGCCCTTGGAGGAACTCTTGAGAACGCCATCGTGGTAAAAAAGGACGGTGTCTTAAACCCTGGAGGACTTAGATTTGAAGACGAGTTTGTAAGGCATAAAATGCTTGATATTATAGGGGATCTTAAAATCCTAAACAGACCGATAAAGGGTCATATTATAGCGGTGAAAGCAGGGCATGCCCTAGATATAGAGTTTGCAAAACAGATACAGTTAAACAATCTTTAAAAAATATATAAAAGATAAAAAAGGAGTGAAAAGAATGTTAAATGTTATGGAAATTATGGAGAGAATCCCACATAGATACCCGTTTCTTCTTGTGGACAAGATAGTAGAGCTAGATAAAGAGGAACTTAAAATAGTAGGAATTAAAAACGTTACAATAAATGAAGATTTCTTCAACGGACACTTTCCAGGACATCCTATTATGCCTGGAGTACTTATTGTAGAAGGGATGGCCCAGTGCTTAGGAGTACTTGTAATGGAGCCAAACGGTGGACAGGTACCGTATTTCGCAGCTATTGAAAACGTAAAATTTAAAGCTCCTGTAAGACCTGGAGATCAAATTGTATATGAGTGCAGTGTGAACAAACTAAGAAGAAATATAGTAAAGGCAAATGCAGTTGCAAAGGTTGACGGGAAAATAGTTACAGAAGCATCATTCACCTTCACTATCATGGGCAAATAGGAGGAAATAAATTGGTTGAGATACACGAGACAGCAATTATAGAAGAAGGAGCTGTACTTGAGGACGGAGTGAAAATCGGACCCTATTGTGTGATAGGCAAGGATGTCAAAATAGGAAAGAATACTCTTCTCGAATCTCATGTGGTGGTAGAGGGAATTACAGAAATAGGTGAAGGGAATAAGATACATTCTTTTGCTTCCATAGGGAAGGATTCTCAGGACCTTAAATATAAAGGTGAGCCTACAAAAACCATCATAGGAAATAACAATAAAATAAGAGAGTTCGTAACTATCCACAGGGGAACTACAGACAGATGGGAAACTAGGATAGGAAACAACAACCTGATTATGGCCTATGTTCATATAGCACACGACGTAATCGTAGGGGATAACTGTATTTTTTCAAATAATGCAACCCTTGCAGGGCATGTAACAGTGGACAGCAACGCCCTTGTAGGGGGATTGACACCGGTACACCAGTTTTGCCGTATAGGTTCCTACTCTATGACAGGGGGAGCCAGTGCAATAAATCAGGATATATGTCCTTTTGTTCTAGCAGAGGGAAACAAGGCTAAGGTAAGAGGTCTTAATTCCGTAGGTCTTAGAAGAAGAGGGTTCAGTGACGAAGATATAAGTAACCTTAAAAAGGCCTATAAGCTGATATTTAGATCTGGAATGCCTCTAAAAGAAGCTATAGAGGAGCTAAAAACAACTTATAGTGAAGATAAAAATGTAATGTACCTTGTAGATTTTATTGAAAAAAGTGACAGGGGGATCGCCAGATAATGGAGAAAATCGGGATAATAGTGGGCAATGGGAAATTGCCCCTTTATTTCTTAAAAGAGGCTGGGGTAAAGGGATATGAGGTATTTCCTATTGGCCTCTTTGATACAATTGAAGAGGAAATAAAACAACATGAAAATTTTAGGATGATGAATGTAGGGTGTATAGGGGAGATCATAAAATACCTTCTTAGTAACGGGATAGAAAAACTTGTGATGCTTGGGAAAGTCGAAAAAAGTATTATGTTTAATAATACGGAGTTTGATGATTATGGGAAAAGACTCTTGAAAAAACTTCCTGATAACAAAGATGAGACCCTTCTTTTTGGAATCATAGCCCTTTTAAAACTCTGCGGGATAAAAGTTTTACCCCAAAATCACCTGCTTGGAAATTTTATGTTTAAAGACAAAGTTTACACAAGGCTAAGTCCTGAAAAAAAGGACGATCTCACCATAAAAATGGGAGTAGAAGCAGCCAAGGCACTTAGCGAGCTTGATGCAGGGCAGACAGTTGTGTGTAAAGACTCTTCAGTTGTGGCCTTAGAGGGAATAGAGGGTACAGACCAGACCATTTTGAGGGCAGGAAACTATGCCGGAAATGGATGTATAATAATAAAAATGGCCAGACCTCAGCAGGACATGAGAGTAGATATCCCTGCAGTGGGACTAGATACGATAAAAAGAGCCGTTGAAATAGGAGCAAAAGGTATCGTTGGAGAAGCTGGAAAGATGCTTTTTCTCGATCAGGAACATGCTATAAAACTTGCAGATAAAAATAAACTTTTTATAATTGGTATGAAGCTTTAAAGAGGGAGGGTAAGATGAAATTTTTTGTTTCAACAGGAGAAATATCAGGAGATCTTCACCTTTCCTATCTTGTAAAAGAGATATTTAAAGAAAGCAATCAGTCAGTTTTTTACGGTGTTGCAGGAGAACACTGTAAAAATGTGGGAGTTAATATAACTCAGGATATAAAAGAACTGGCAGTAATGGGATTTACCCAGGCAGTTATGAAATACAGGTTTTTAAAGAAAAAAGCTTATGAGTACTTAGATTTTATAGAAATTAATAAGATAGAAAAAGTTATTCTTGTAGATTACGGAGGTTTTAACCTAAAATTTTTAGAGCTTCTAAAAGAAAAAATGCCTCAAATAGAGGTTTATTACTATATACCTCCTAAGCTGTGGGTATGGGGAGAAAAAAGAATAAAATCTTTAAAACTTGCAGATCATATAATGGTTATATTTCCCTGGGAAGTTGAATTTTATAAAAGTCATGGGGTAAAATCTGTATATTTTGGCAACCCATTTATTGAAAAATATAAAGTTATAAAAAATAGGGGAGATGATATACTTCTCCTTCCAGGAAGTAGAAAACAGGAAATTAAAAAGTTACTTCCAATTATGTTAGAAGTTGTAGAAAAGAGAAAAGATGAAAAATTTCTTCTGAAACTCGCTTCTGAGAATCATTTGAACTGGATAGAAGCTGACCTTGGAAAATATAATAACCTTAGGGTACAAAGTGAAATAACTTTGATAGATGCCATCAAAAGAAGTAAGATTGCCTTAGCTGCTTCAGGGACGGTAATACTAGAGCTTGCCCTTATGGGGATTCCTGGAATAGTCTTGTACAAAACTAATTTGATAAATGAGTTTATAGCGAGATATATATTAAAATTAGGTTTTGTATCTCTTCCAAATCTTACCTTGAATGAAGAGGTATATCCTGAGCTACTGCAGCGAGAGTGTAATTCTGTAAAAATTTCAGATGAAATTAATAGGATATTAAAAGACAGGAATGGCATCAATTTTAAAATAGAAAAGATCAGAAAAAAACTCTCTGGTGATGAAATTATTAAAAGTTATGCCCAATATATTTTAAGAGGGAGTAAAGTAAGTCATGAGCAAAATTAATCCATTAAAAAATAGATCATTAAATACTTTTTTGAAGTATAGTATAAGACACAAGAAACTCCTTATCACCACTGTTCTCTTGTCTTTTCTAGCTTCTGGTCTAAGTGCACTACCGGCTTGGCTAATAAAGTATCTGGTGGATGATGTACTTATAAGTAAAAATGTAAAAATGCTTGTACTTGTAATATCAGGATTAATAATATCAACAATTTTAAAGGGGATTGCATCTTATTTTACAGATGTAAAGTCAGCCTTTGTAACTGAGACAATAAGGCGTGAAATAAAAATAGATGTGTTCAAACATCTTCAGAACCTGCCAATATCCTACTATAAAAACAACAAATTAGGAGATATAATGGCCAGGCTTTCTGGAGACGCCTCTAGTTTAGGAAAGATAGGATTTCTTATTTTTGATGTTCTAAAAGAGGGAACAACTGCTATAGTACTTTTAGTCAGATTATTTCAAGTTAATACTTTCTTGAGTATCATATCCCTTACTGCTCTTCCTGCAGTGATGAGCCTCATTAAAAAATATACTAAAAAAATCAGAAAAGCTGGTAGAAAAAGACAGGATATAGCAGGGGAGCTTACTGCATATACTCAGGAAAGCCTTTCTGGGATAAATATAGTAAAAGCATTTAGCACAGAGGAAAAGGCAGTAAAAGATTATAATACTCTAAACATTAAAGAGTTTGACGCCTCTATGAAATCTAGAAAAATAAGAGCAAAAGTCTCTCCTATAAATGAAGTTATAACAACTCTGATGGTGTCACTTGTTGCAGGATATGGATGCTATCTTGTGGTGGTAAAAAACACATTGAGTCCCGGGGAACTAATCTCATTTGTGACGGCTTTGGGGCTCCTGCAGAGTCCTATTAAAAATATGATTAAAAGAAATAATGAACTTCAAGAAATACTTCCTTCTGCTGACAGGGTTATTGAGATACTAGATGCAGAAACAGAGATAGACCATCATGGAAACAGGGAAGAAATGAAGGGCAGTATATCAGAAGTGAGATTTGAACATGTAAAATTTTACTACGATAACAATAGCGAACCTGCAGTAAAAGACTTTAATCTTGTTGTAAAGCCTGGAGAAGTCGTGGCCTTGGTCGGAAAAAGCGGAAGCGGAAAGACCACTCTTGTAAATCTTATTCCTAGATTTTATGAGACTTCAGAGGGTGCAATAAAAGTAAACGGAACGGATATAAAAAACTACTCTCTGAAAGAATACAGGAAAAATATAGGGATAGTTCCTCAGGAAACGTTTCTTTTCAGCGGAACAATAGCATCAAATATAGCCTACGGTAGAGAAGATTCAACAATGGAAGAGATAATAGAGGCTGCAAAAATGGCCAATGCCTATGATTTCATAATGGAATTTGAAAAAGGGTTTGATACTGAGGTAGGAGAAAGAGGGGCAATGATTTCGGGAGGTCAAAAGCAGAGAATAGCAATAGCCAGAGCTCTCATACAAGACCCTGAGATAATGATATTAGATGAAGCAACATCTGCCCTTGATACAGAGTCAGAAAGACTAGTACAAGATGCACTAGATAAGTTGATGGTGGGAAGAACTACCTTTGTAATAGCTCACAGACTCTCTACCATTTTAAATGCTGATAAAATAGTGGTAATGGAGAAAGGTGAGATAAAAGAGACTGGAAGTCACAGAGAGCTCCTAGAACATGGTGGTATATATAAAAAACTTTATGAAACACAATTCGGAGAAACAGCTTAGGAGGATATTATGAGTGAACAATTGAGAGACGATAACAGAAAACTGGATCAGATAAGAGATATAAAAATTACGCCTAACTTTACAATTTATGCTGAGGGGTCGGTTCTTATAGAGATGGGGAATACAAAGGTAATATGTACAGCCTCTGTAAGTGACAGGGTACCTCCATTCCTTCGAAATCAGGGGAAGGGATGGCTCACGGCAGAATACTCTATGCTCCCTAGAGCCACTGAAGACAGAAATATGAGAGAAGCTGTAAAAGGAAAGCTTTCTGGGAGAACCATGGAGATCCAAAGACTTATAGGAAGGTCTCTAAGAGCCTGTATAGATCTTGAAAAAATAGGGGAAAAAACTATTACTGTAGATTGTGATGTTATCCAGGCAGACGGTGGTACAAGAACTGCCTCTATAACCGGTGGTTATATGGCACTTGCATTAGCAGTAAAAAAACTTCTTAAAAATGACAAACTGAAAGAAAATCCTTTGACTGCCAATGTAGCCGCAATAAGTGCCGGGATTGTAGGCGGACAGCCTATGCTTGACCTTAAATATACTGAAGATTCAACTGCAGAAGTGGATATGAATGTAATAATGAACTCTAAAGGTGAATTTGTAGAGGTGCAGGGAACCGGCGAAGAGGCAACTTATACTAGAAAAGAGCTAAATGAGATGCTCGACCTTGCTGAAAAAGGTATAATGGAGCTGGTAGAACTTCAAAATAAAATAGTGGAAGAGACTGAAGTATAATGAAAATTTTCTTGGCTACAGGTAATGCAAAAAAAATAAAAGAGATAGAGAAAATACTTCATGATTTTGATGTGGAAATTTTATCTATAAAGGACGGGATAGAGATTCCAGAAGTTGTAGAGGATGGAGAGACTTTTGAAGAAAACTCTGCTAAAAAAGCCCTCGAAATAGCGAAATATCTGAATATGCCTTCAATAGCAGATGACTCAGGTCTGTGTGTAGATGCCCTTAGAGGGGATCCCGGGGTATACTCTGCAAGATACTCAGGAGAGAATGCAACAGATGAGACAAATAACGAAAAACTTATAAAAGATCTTTACGGGATAGGGAACAGGAAAGCAAAATTTGTCTCTGTTATTACATTCGCTAGACCTAATGGAGAAATTTACTCTTTTCGTGGAGAGATAGAGGGTAAAATTATAGATGAACCTAGAGGAAAGGATGGCTTTGGTTATGATCCTTACTTTTATGTTGAAGAGTATAAGAGTACTTTGGCTGAAATTCCAGAGATAAAAAATAAAATAAGTCACAGAGCAAAAGCTCTCGAGAAATTTAGACAAAATTTTCAAGATATAATGAAAAAGTGGTAGTTTTTCTACCATTTTTTTTATATTTTCTTAAAAGTTTAACTAAAAAATATCGGGGGTGAAAACAGGAAAACTTAAATTATAAAGAAACTATTTTAAATAAGAATTAATTTTAGGGGGAAGACATATGATGGAGTGGCTAGGAAATTACACGTCTGTTCAGCAGGCCCTTATAGCAACTTGTTTTACTTGGTTTGTGACGGCTTTAGGAGCAGCCATGGTATTTTTTTTCAAGAAGATAAAAAGAGAAATTTTAGATGGAATGTTAGGATTTTCAGCTGGTGTAATGATAGCAGCCAGTTTCTGGTCTTTATTGGCTCCTGCTATTGAGATGTCCGAGGAGATGGGGAATCGTGGTTGGATACCTGCAGTGGTAGGATTTCTTTCTGGTGGTCTCTTTCTTTGGCTCATTGATAAAATATTGCCGCATCTCCACCAGGGTCTCAAAACTTCAGAAGCTGAGGGAATAAAAACCCACTGGCAGAGGAGTGTATTATTGGTGCTTGCAATAACTCTCCATAATATACCTGAGGGACTTGCAGTTGGAGTTGCCTTTGGAGCGGTTGCAGCTGGGATCCCTTCTGCAAACCTTGCTGGAGCGGTGGCTCTTGCAATAGGCATAGGTATTCAAAATTTTCCTGAGGGTGCAGCAGTTTCAGTTCCTCTCAGACGAGAAGGGGTCTCAAGAATCAAAAGTTTCTGGTATGGGCAGTTATCGGGGGTAGTAGAGCCTGTCGCTGGAATCATAGGGGCATATGCAGTTCTTAGTATGAGAACTCTTCTTCCTTATGCACTTTCATTTGCAGCGGGAGCAATGATCTTTGTAGTTGTAGAAGAGCTTATACCTGAGTCTCAGATTGATAAAAAAACGGATATTTCCACAGCAGGAGCCATGATAGGATTTGCAGTTATGATGACTCTTGATGTGGCTTTAGGATAAAAAAAATCTGGTATCCAGGTTTTTTTTCTTAAATAAATAGTTAGAACTGCGGTTTTAAGATATGTTGACTGATAAAATAAATTTATAGAAGGAATTATTAGAAAACGCAGTATCTTTTCTATTAAGTGAGAAAAAGTCTTGGACCAGAGGTGGTATAGCTTGAAAATAGATGCAATTATTGGAATATTGGTTTTATTTTTTGTAAAAAGCTACGGGAGTATAGAGGGTAGAGCTTCATTAGAAAGTTTAAGAGGTGTTAATTATACAAACAGTAGGAGCATTGACTCTACCAGGCCGGAATCTATAGAGGTGAGGAATGTAATATTGAGTGGAAGAGATGCAGGCTATGAAGTGAGGGAGATAACGTTAGAAGAGAGAGTGGTCTTTAATGCATACCAGAGAAAAACTCAAGAACTTAATTTTATGTGGCCTCTTGAAAAGATCGCAGTGACGAGCAACTGGGGTGGGAGAGTGGACCCCATTACTGGGAATGAGGGGTCTAAACATAATGGAATAGATCTAGCTGCCCCTATAGGAACAAGAGTCTATTCCCCAGAGAGTGGTGTAGTGAGAACTGCTAGGTGGATTAGGGGATACGGAAAAACAATTATAATAGATCATGGAAATGGTTATTCCACAAGATTTGCACATCTTAGCAGTTATAACATAAAAGAAGATGACTTCGTAGACAGAGGTAGTTTTATAGCTAGGACTGGAAATACAGGTAGAAGTACTGGTCCGCATCTTCATTATGAGATAAGATATGAAGAACAACCTTTAAATCCTGCAGATTTTTTGGATCTTTAAAAAAAACAGATAAAAAAGCTAGCCTAAGGGCTAGCTTGATTTTTTTATCAAATTTTCTATAAAAAATTGATGCATCCTAAAGTCAGAAGTGAGCTCAGGATGAAAGGATGTCACTAGGATATTATCCTGCCTAGCAGCAACGATATTTCCATTTACAGTCGCTAAAACCTCTATACCTTCAGCACAAGCCTCTATATAAGGTGCCCGGATAAATACCATCTCCACGTCCTCCCCTATACCAACTACCGGTGCCTTGCACGAAAAGCTTCCCAACTGTCGTCCGTAGGCGTTTCTTTTCACAGTTATATCCATAAGCCCCAAATGGATTTTTTTATCATCAACAAGAGACTTAGCAAGAAGGATCATCCCTGCACAAGTTCCATATACGGGAAAGCCATTTTCTATCATATTTTTCAAAGGTTCCATAATCTCAAGATCTATGAGAAGTTTTCCTATTGTGGTACTTTCTCCACCAGGAATAATTATCCCGTGGATATCTCTCAGATCCTCTTTTTTTCTGACCTCTATACACTTAACTCCGAGTTTCTTAAGGATTTCAATGTGTTCCCTAAATGCTCCTTGTAATGCAAGAACACCAATTTTCATACTACCACCCTCTTTCTGACATTTTTTCCTCATCTCTAAGTGAGTGTATACCGATCCCCACCATAGCTTCCCCAAGGTCTTCAGAGATTTCAGCAAGTATTTTCGGGTTGTTGTAATTTGTCACGGCTTTTACTATGGCAGCAGCTCTTTTTTTAGGATCACCAGATTTGAATATTCCAGACCCTACAAAGACTCCGTCACAACCGAGTTGCATCATAAGAGCAGCATCTGCAGGAGTTGCTACACCACCAGCAGCAAAGTTCACCACAGGAAGTTTTCCTTTTTCGTGAATATTTCTTACTAGGTCTAAAGGAGCACCGAGTTCTTTTGCAGCATTGTATATTTCATCACTGCTCATTGATCTTATTCTTGCTATTTCAGAATTCATGGCTCTCATATGCTTTACGGCTTCGACCACGTCTCCTGTACCTGGCTCTCCTTTTGTTCTTATCATAGAGGCACCCTCTGCAATTCTTCTAAGAGCCTCCCCAAGGTTTTTCGCTCCGCAGACAAAAGGTACCTGAAATTTTGACTTATCTATATGTAACTTGTCATCTGCAGGAGTGAGTACCTCACTCTCATCTATATAATCTACCTCTATAGCTTCTAAAATCTGCGCTTCTACAAAGTGTCCTATCCTAACTTTTGCCATGACAGGTATAGAGACTGCAGCCTGTATCTCTTTTATCATTTTTGGGTCTGACATACGTGACACTCCACCAGCTGCCCTTATATCTGCCGGTACCCTTTCAAGAGCCATTACTGCACATGCTCCAGCTTCCTCTGCTATTTTTGCCTGCTCAGCATTAATGACATCCATAATTACTCCCCCCTTTAGCATCTGAGCAAGATTTTTGTTTAATTCATATCTTTTGTTTTCCATGACTCCCCCTTTTATAAAACGATACAAAATGTTATAATTGTATTGTTGCAAATAGAATTTTGAATTGATTTAAATTGATTATCTTACATAATTTGATGGATGTCAACTGACTAAAACTATAATTGTATCGTTACAATCATCGGGGGGATAAATAATGTATGATTTCAAGGTGGATAAAAAAGCGGGCAATAAGCTTTATATACAAGTTTTTGAAGGGATAAAAAAGATGATCGAAGACGGGAAATTTGAGAGGGATCAGAGGCTCTTAACTATAAGGGCAGCCTCTTTGAATCTTTCTGTAAATTCATCTACAATTGTGAAAGCTTATGATATTTTAGAAAAGGAGGGGTATCTCTACAAAATAGTGGGAAGTGGATGTTATGTAGCAGCAGAAAAACTTCCGGAAAAATTTCATTTTGAAGAGGAGGAAGATAGCGGTATAAATTACAGTCAGTTGGATTTGGAGGAAGTTATAAATTTTGCCAGTGCCACTCCATCATCAGAACTTTTCCCCTTAGAAGATTTTAAATATGCCATAAACTCTGTTCTAGAGAGAGACGGAGGCGAAGTCTTTTCATATCAGGATCCAAAAGGTTACGGACCGCTTCGTGAAGAGATATCAAGGTATTTAAGTGAAAAAAATATAAAGACTGATAATATACAGATAGTGTCAGGTTCACAACAGGCTATAGACATAGTTGGAAAAATGCTTATAAAACCCGGAGACAAAATTATAGTAGAAGGGCCCACATATTCTGGAGCGGTAACTTCCTTTAAAAAGGCAGGAGCACATATAATAACAATCCCCTTAGAAAAAGATGGGATGGACATGAAAAAATTGAAATCCACCCTTGAGAAGGAGAGGGAGATAAAATTCATTTATACTATGATGAATTATCATAATCCCACTGGTATATGCTGGAGTGAGACTAAAAAGAAGAAACTTCTCAAAATGGCCTTTAAAAATAATATTTTTATCGTGGAAGATGACTGTATGTCAGAAATTTATTATGGGGATTATAACCCTCTGAGCCTTAAAAGCATAGATGAGAAAGAAAAAGTAATCTATATAAAGAGTTTCTCAAAAATTTTTATGCCGGGTCTGAGGCTTGCCTTTATGGCTCTTCCAAAAGAACTTTCAGAAACAGCTGTTTCTGTAAAATATATGGCGGATATATCAAGCTCAGGTCTGAACCAGAGAGCCTTCCATTATTATATGAAAAAAGGTTGTATTTACCGCCATTTAGATTTAATCAGGAAAACTTTTTCTCAAAGATATGCCGTTATGAAAGAAGAGATCAAAAATATACCACAGCTCAAGATAGTTTACGAAGCAGAGGGAGGACTCTTCTTCTGGATAAAAATACCCGAGTGGATGGACAGTGAAAAATTTTATAATATAGCTCTTAAAAAGGGTGTAGCCTTTTTGCCAGGGAGGGTATTTTATCAGAAGAATGATCTCAGTCCCTATCTCAGGATAAGTTTTGCAGGAGTCGATGAAGGGGAGATAAAAACCGGGATGATATATTTTAGGGAGGCCTTTGAAGAATACCTAGGAAAGAGAGGAGTGAAATCACCTTTAGTATAAAAATTTAATAAGAGTTGCGGGACAGAGCTATTTAAGTTTTAATGTTTTTTGAAGGAACAAATTTATGTGAGTGGTAAAGTGTGTATAGAGGTGGTTAATATGTTTGATAAAATATTAGAAGCCATGGAAATGGAAAAAGAGATATATTTTCTTCCGAAAAAAGAGTATTTTTATGATATGGAACGGGAAGAGATCATGGAAAGACTAAAAGGTGTCCTTCAAAAAGGAGCTAGAATAATATTATCAAAAAATAGGTGTCTTTATACATTAGAAGGGAAATTTTTACTACTGACTCTCATTGACCCCAAACTCTGCTTTACAAATACTGGGATCAAAGATGAAAAAGGTGAGCCATTTTCTGAGGACGAAATAATAGACAAAAGTGATGGCCTGATAGAGGGGCTAACAAAGGATAAAGCGGAAGGTCTTTTAGAGTCGCTTTTAGAGGAATGCTACAAGGTTAAATTATAATTTTCACTTTATTTGATTTTTTTCTACTAATATGTTATATTATCTTTGGTTAAATAAAAAAACACTCGTATAATTCCGAAATAAGGTCGGGAGTCTCTACAGCTAACCGTAAATTAGCTACTATGAGTGAAAAGATAAAACAGGCATAGTTTAGGGTGCACTGAGTTATTTTCTTTCACTTATAGGAGGAAAATAACTTTTTTTATTTTCCTCTGTGATGTTATATGAGTAAAACTAAGGTTTTAGGAGGAATTAATCAATGAAAAACAGGTCACCTTATCACTTGGACGGAGTACCACCGCTAAAAGTAGCATTTCCTTTAGGACTTCAGCACATTTTAGCTATGTTTGTCAGCAACCTTACACCAATCATTATCGTATCTGGGGTTTTAGGTCTTCCTCAGGAACAGAAAACATTCCTTATTCAGTGTACTATGTTAGTAGCTGGTCTAAACACTATGATTCAGGCTTACAGTCTTGGACCTATAGGGGCTAGACTTCCAGTTGTAGTTGGTACAAGTTTTGCTTTTGTGCCTGTAGCTATCTCTATCGGGACGAAGTACGGTTTTGAAGCTGTTTTAGGAGCTGCCCTTGTAGGGGGGATATTTGAGGCTCTTCTTGGATCGGTTATCGGTAAAATAAGAAAATTTTTTCCACCTATCGTTACAGGTGTGGTTGTTCTTTCTATAGGTCTTTCACTACTTCCAGTAGGGATCAAATATTTTGCAGGTGGAGTAGGGGCAGCAGATTTTGGATCTCCAGTTAATATGACAATAGGAATGGTAGTTCTTCTCACTGTTATATTCTTCAAACAGTTTACTAAGGGAATAACAAGTACAGCATCTGTTGTGATCGGTACTGTTGTAGGATTTATTGTAGCGGCTATCTTTGGAAAGATAGACCTAAGCGCAGTTTCTCAGGCAAACTTTTTTATAGTGCCAAAGCCTTTCACCTATGGATTTACCTTCCATCTTGATGCAATACTGGCTATGGTCCTCATGTTTGTAGTTTCTGCAGTTGAGACCGTAGGAGATATGTCGGGAGTAACTATGGGTGGTGCAGGTAGAGAGACCACTGACAAAGAGCTTTCTGGAGGAATTATGGCAGACGGTTTAGGTAGTGCCCTAGCTTCTGCATTTAGTATTCTTCCTACGACGTCTTTTAGTCAGAATACAGGTCTTGTGGCTATGACTGGGATAATGAGCAGACACGTAGTTGCTGTGGGAGCATCTCTGCTTGTTATGGGAGCCTTTATTCCAAAAATAGGTGCACTATTTACAATCATCCCTCCTAGTGTTATAGGTGGAAGTCTGGTTATGATATTTGCAATGATATCAATAAGCGGAATCAATCTAATAACAAAAGATAAACTTCAAGGCAGAAACAGTGTTATTATAGCCGTTTCATTAGGACTTGGATTTGGACTAGGAAGCGTACCAGAAGCTCTATCTCACTTTCCTCATACAATACAGTTGATATTCGGTGGATCAGGAATAGTTGTATCAGGTGCAATTGCACTAATATTAAATATAATTTTACCTCAAGATGAAGTTGCTGAAAATGTAACTGAAGCAAAATTAAAAAATGCTTAATATTATCCGTATAAAAACGTGCTTTATTGCGCATTTTTTTGTTTCTCAATAAGTTTAATTGGATATAAAATTCTTTACAACTCCAGGTACAGATACTTTAATACTTAATGCATGCAACAAAGTTCTCGAAGAAGATGGTGCTAATGCACTTCAGTACAGTACCAACGATGGGTGTCTTTATCTTCGTGAACATTTCCAGGGGATATAAGGAAAAATCTTACAGTACCAAATTTTCAGAAACCTATAGTTCTTAAAAAAGAGAAAAGACTGATAATGTAAAAAAGGCTCCACGTGGAGCCTTTTTTTATAGAAGAAAATTATGTTATTTTCTAAAAATTTTTAACTAAATCAATACCAGCTTGGAATGCTCTTTTGTTTAGCTCTTTCACATGGGCAGGAACTCTTCCTAGAATAGTTTCTTCTAAAATATCCCTGTCTACAATATTTGTAGCAGCCTGGATGGCTCCGAGAGATACAATGTTTGCAACTATTACGTTTCCTACTTTTTCTTTGGCTGTTTCAAGTATCGGAAGCTGGATTACATTTAGCCCTTCAGGAACCTTAACACTTGAATCTATTACAATACTGCAGTTTTCTTTGTTTCCATTTCCATATGAATCAAAAGATTTTTGAGTCAGAGAAAGGAATATATCGGCTTTATTTACTTTAGGGTAAAGAATCTCAGTATCGCTTATGATTACCTCAGACTTACTGGCTCCACCTCTTGCCTCAGGGCCGTAAGATTGTGACTGCACAGCTACTTTGCCTTGTTTTAAAGCAGCTTCTGCAAGGATGATTCCTGCCAAAATAAGACCCTGTCCACCTGAACCGCTTAATCTGATTTCCTTTGTCATCTCTTACACCCCTTTTACTTTATCTATGATTTTTTTATATTGTTCTGTATATTCAGGCTTTTGCTCATTCTTGAATTCTCCAGTTATAATCTTTCCTTCTACTTTTTCCTTTGGAAGTTTTGCAACAGCAGTTACAGGTACAGTGTTATCTCTCATATACTTTAGCATAGCTGCAGGATTTCCCTTGAATCCTTTGTTTTTTCTTCCATAGCTTGTAGGACAAGTACTTACAGCCTCGACCATAGAGAATCCTTTGTGGTTGATGGCATTTTCAAATAATTTTACAAGAGCATCGAAATGATAAGCAGTGCCTCTAGCCACATAAGTCGCTCCTGCACCTTCTACAAGTTTAACAATATCAAAGTTTGGATCGATGTTTCCAGTAGGAGTAGTTGTTGCGTAATCACCTACTGGAGTAGTAGGTGAGAACTGTCCTCCTGTCATTCCATAGATATTGTTATTGAAAATGATAGCGGCGATATCAATGTTTCTTCTAGCAGCATGGATAAGGTGGTTACCTCCGATTGCAGTAAAGTCACCATCTCCACCTAGTGCGATTACTTTCATTCCAGGTTTTGCCATTTTTATACCTGTTGCAAAGGCAAGGGCTCTTCCGTGAGTAGTATGTAAAGTGTTGAAGTCTAAATATCCAGGAGCTCTAGATGAACATCCTATACCAGATACAACACATACATCGTCTTTGTTAAGACCTATATTTTCTATGGCATTAACCAGCGCATGCATTACTATACCGTGTGCACACCCAGGGCACCAGATATGAGGTAATTTGTCTTCTCTGTAGTAGCTTTCTTTTTTACAAGTATCCATAATTACATTACCTCCCCAAATTTTTCTACTATTTCCGCAGGGCTTATGAACTCCCCGTTGCCTTTACCCATTAGTTTTACAGGACATTTTCCGTTGGAAATACGCTCCACCTCAAGAACCATCTGTCCAAGATTCATCTCAGCCACAAGAATTCCCTTAGATTTTTCGGATAATTCTCTGATTCTCTCTTCAGGGAAAGGCCAGATTGTGATAGCTCTAAATAGTCCAGCTTTGACACCCTTCTCTCTTAAGTCCATAACCGCTTGCTTTGAAGACCTAGCTGTACTTCCGTAAGAGAAGATAACGTATTCTGCATCTTCCATCATATATTCTTCATACTGTATAATATCATCTTTATTTTTTTCAACTTTATCCATAAGCCTGGTCATCAGCTTATCAGCAACCTTTGTACTGTTTGTAGGGAAACCTGTCTCATCATGTACAAGACCTGTAATATGGTATCTGTGACCTTCTCCAAAGGCTGCCATCTTAGGAACAAGCTCATCGCCTGTTACTCCGTAAGGAAGGTAAGAGGCGTCGTCTTTTGCAGGTCTTGCTCTGTCGACTATTTCTTCTATAAGAGTTGGGTCTAGAACTACCTTTTCTCTCATGTGTCCAACTACTTCATCTAGCATGAAGAGAACAGGCATTCTGTATTTTTCAGCTAGGTTAAAAGCTCTTGCTGTAAGTGTATAACATTCTTGTACAGTAGAGGGGGAAAGAGCAATTACAGGATGATCTCCGTGAGTTCCCCACTTAGCCTGCATCATATCTCCTTGAGATGGAGATGTAGGAAGTCCTGTACTAGGTCCGCTTCTCTGTACATTTACTACTACTAAAGGAATCTCAGCTATAACTGCATAACCTAAGTTCTCCATTTTGAGAGAGAATCCAGGTCCGCTTGTTGCAGTCATAGATTTTGAACCTGCAATTGATCCTCCGATAGCAGCAGCTATACCGGCGATCTCATCTTCCATCTGAATAAATTTACCTTCAACTTTAGGGAGCATTTCAGCAGATTTTTCCATAACTTCAGTAGAGGGTGTGATAGGATATCCCGCAAAAAATTTCATTCCAGCAGCGATGGCACCCTCAACACACGCTTCATTACCTTGCATAAATTTAATTTGGCTCATTACCCATTCCTCCTAATACCAATAGCATAATCGGGACATAGTTTTCCACACATATTACACTTTATACATGCCTCAATATTTTTTACATTGACTTTTCCCTCTTTCATATCCAAAACATCCTTTGGACAGAATTCAACACATATTCCGCATCCTTTACACCACAATTTTTTAACAAAAAGTACTTTTTCTTCCATGAGCGCCCCTCCAAAATCTTAATAATTTCTAATAATAACCTATGTAAAAAGTTATATAGATATTTAAACTGAAATTTAAACCGATAGAATAATCGCAAATCTAAAAATATAATGTTCAATATATATAATATACAATAAATCTGAATAATGCTAGTGTAACCATTTTCAAATAATATATGAGTAAAGACGCAATGTATATACAACATATATTATAACCTAAAAATTGATATATAATATTGTAGATGTTATTAATTTTTTAGGACGATTTCTTTACAAAATTTGTACAAGCTTTGTATAAAATTAATATTATAGATATTTAAAATTATTTTTTATATACTCTAAATTTGTTTCTGTAGTTAAAACGGATTAATAGTTTCCTTGGGCTACCATAGCATTTGCGACTTTTATAAATCCAGCAATATTAGCCCCAGCTACGAGATTGTATCCAAAACCATATTTTTTGCAGTTTCTGCAGAACTACTATGTAATGTTTACCATAATCTGTTTTAGTTTTTTATCAACTTCTTCTTCTGTCCACGACATTCTCATAGAATTTTGAGACATTTCAAGGGCTGATGTTGCTACTCCACCTGCGTTTGCTGCTTTAGCAGGACCTATCAATACTTTTTCCCCTTGAAGGTATGTCAATGCTTCATTAGTTGTAGGCATATTTGATCCTTCAACGACATATTTAACACCATTCTTTACTATTGTTTTGGCATCTTCAATAAGTATCTCATTTTGAGTTGCACACGGAATAACAAAGTCTGCTTTCACTCCCCATGGTTTTTCTCCTGGAAAAAACTGCACTCCAAATTTATCTGCATAGTCTTGTACTCTGTCTCTACCAGAGGTTCTCATTTCAACAAGGTAATTTATTTTTTCGTCAGTTACCACACCTTCAGGATCATAGATATATCCGTCAGGACCTGACAGAGTTATTACTTTCCCTCCTAGATCTCTTACTTTTTTACAAGTTCCCCATGTCACATTACCGAATCCTGAAGATGCCACTGTTTTTCCTTCAAAAGTTTCACCTTCATGTCTAAGCATTTTATTTGCAAAATAAACTACTCCGTATCCTGTTGCTTCGGGACGGATAAGTGATCCACCAAATGGAAGGCCTTTTCCTGTTATTACTCCGTTTTCAAAGGCTCCACGGATCCTTCTGTATTGTCCGTATAGGTAACCAACTTCTCTTCCTCCAACCCCCATATCCCCTGCAGGGACATCTACATCAGGTCCGATATGTCTATAAAGCTCTGTCATGAAACTTTGACAGAAACGTAAAATTTCTGCATCTGATTTTCCCACAGGACTAAAGTCTGCTCCACCTTTACCTCCACCGATTGGCAGTCCTGTAAGGGAATTTTTAAATATTTGTTCAAATCCTAAGAATTTGACGATTCCGAGATTAACTGATTTGTGAAATCTGATTCCCCCTTTATAGGGTCCTATTGCCCCGTTAAACTGCACACGGAAACCACGGTTTACATGTAAATTTCAATTATCATCTGCCCAAGGTACACGGAAGATGATCTGTCTTTCCGGTTCGGCGATTCTATCTAAAATATTAGCGTCTTTCCATTCAGGGTGTTGTTCTAATACGGGGGTGAGTGTCATAAATACCTCTTCAACGGCCTGTAAAAATTCAGGTTCACTACTATTTCTTGCTTTGATACGATTAAACACTTCATAAATATAAGACATAATTTAACAGCTCCTTTTTTTAAAAAAAATAATTGTGCCGTAATAGTTAAAAGAATATCAGATTTACGTAAAGATGATATGGTAGTGCTAATAGTTTCATATTTGCTGCTATATTCTAAAACTATTCTATATAATGAGTATACTATGACCTTTGTTCTAAATAAAAACACAAATGTAATAATTACGTTATACAATATAAATAATTACTATAGATGTGATTTACTGGGTATATATATTGTGTTTGCACCTAAATTTTAGGGCACTTCTCATTAATAAAATTCTTCTGTCAGTGCAGAGCCTTTAAAATAAATTTTAAAAATTTGATGACTACAAAAATTAAATTATCATTTTTTATATTCAACTAATAGAAATTTAAGTAGAAATACTAAACTGTTTACATGATTAGTTTAATTTAGTTTTGAATAAAGTTTTGATTCAATTGAAAATGTAAATATATAATTTGGGTATTTGTTTGTTCAAATTTGAGATTTACGTTATAATTGCCTAAGATAAAAAGTAAAAATTAACTGGAAGAATTAGAATCAAGGAGAGGTGGTTATGGAAGTTAGATTAATGACGGAGATTTCAAAGAGAATAGAAAAAGGGGAAAAAGTAGCCCTTGTAACCCTCATAGATGTAGACGGGTCTAGTCCCGGTAAGGCAGGTTCTCTCATGGGAGTATTTGAAGATGGGAGTATAGAGGGAACTGTCGGTGGAGGAAATTTGGAGTATAAGATAATAAATTCTGCATTAGAAGCTATAGAGGAAGGCAAAAATAGAAAATTTGATTTTGAACTAGTGGAAGATGGAGAACTCCATATGAGGTGCGGTGGTAGAGTAAAAGGATATGTAAAAGTATTTGAAAAAAGAAAAAAACTGATAATAATTGGCGGTGGACATCTGGGAAGTGAGCTGTATAAATTGGGAAAATTTCTAAACATGTACACTGTAATAATAGATGATAGAGAAGAATTTGCGAATAAAAAAAGGTTTCCCCAAGCAGATGAGCTTATTTGGGGCGACATAGGTAGAGTTTTGGAAGAATATGATCTTGATGATGGTTCTTATGTTGTAATAGTAACAAGGGGACATGCATGTGATAAAGAGGCCCTCAGAGCTGTGTTGGAAAAAGCTCCTGCATATATAGGGATGATAGGTAGCCGGAGGAAAATAACCGATACATACAAAGATCTAATAAGCGAAGGGGTCAGCAGTAAGAAACTTGAAAAGGTATATTCTCCAGTGGGGCTTGACATATCAAGTGGACAGCCTAATGAAATAGCGCTAGGGATAATGGCTGAAATATTGAAGATAAAAAATCAAGCAAGTGGCAGACACATGTCTGAGGTAAAAGCAGTAAAAATATGGGGAGAGAACTTGTGAAAAAGATAAAGACTATAAATTCCGTGGGGCATATTATTTCCCACGATATAACTGAGATAGTTCCAGGTAAGTTTAAGGGAAGAGCCTTTAAAAAAGGTCATATAATAAAGAAAGAAGACATAGATAAACTCCTAAATTTGGGTAAAGAGCATATATATATATTTGAATTGGGGAAAGATGAACTTCATGAAAATGACGCTGCACTAATTTTGGGTGAGATCGGTTGTGGGAAAAATGTATCTTTGAGTGAAGAGGTAAAAGAGGGAAAGGTAAATTTTTATGCTTCAAAAGATGGACTTCTAAAAGTTAACAAAGAGAAACTTTTTGAACTCAATATGCTAGGAGAGATATCTTTTGCAACTTTACCTGAGAATATTCCAGTAAAAAAAGGCGATCTGATAGGTGGTGCCAGAGTTATTCCCCTCGTTATCGATAAGAAAAAAATGGAGATGGCCAGAGAGTTATCTATGGATAAAATAATAAATATAAAAGAGTTTCGAAAGATGAAAACAGGGATAATAACCACCGGAAGTGAAGTTTATAATAACAGGATAGCAGATAAGTTTGGACCGATAGTCAGAGAAAAAATAAAAGAGTATAATTGTGAAATAATATCTCAGATAATAGTTCCAGACGACAGCGAGAAAATAAAAGAGGCTATAGAGGCCCACATAAAAAACGGGGCGGAGATGGTTATCTGTACAGGTGGAATGTCTGTAGATCCTGATGATCTTACTCCTAGTTCAATAATAGCAGTGGGAGGGGAGCTTGTAAGCTATGGGTCCCCTGTGCTTCCAGGATCCATGTTTCTTTTGTCTTATCTGAAAGATACAGTTATAATGGGTCTCCCAGGGTGTGTGATGTATAGTAAAAAAACAGTGTTTGACTTGATTCTGCCTAGAATTATTGCAGGGGAAAGGCTCAATAAGGAAGATATAATGAGATACGGCCACGGAGGTCTCTGCCAGAACTGTAGTGAGTGCAGATACCCAAACTGTTCCTTCGGAAAATAAAAATTTATATTTAGGTTGAAAAATTGACGAATTCATGAAGTTGTTAAAAAACTTTCTTCATGTTATAATATTTTAAAGATGTTACACTCATATATGCCTGTGATATGGACAGGCGTTTCTACAAAGTTGCCGAAAATGACTTAACTATGAGTGAAGGGAAAAATAGTGGAATAAAACGCCTATTTTCTTCACTTAAAAATGAAGAGATAGGTGTTTTTTATTATATGGTTTTAAGCAGGAGGTTTTAAATTGTTTACTTTTTCAAAATATCTTTTGGCTTCATCTTTGGAAGAAGCTTATGAGATACTTATAAAAAATAGGAACAATGCAATACTAGGAGGTACCGCTTATATAAAGATGGGAAACAGACATTTGGCCACCGCCATTGATCTGTCAGCCTTAGAGCTGTCTTTTATAAGGGAGAATGAGGGGAACATTGAAATAGGAGCAATGACTACATTCAGAGATATTGAAACCAGCGATATTTTGAAAAAAAAGTTTGGAGGGATAGTCTCCCGTTCTGTTGAGGATATAGTCGGTGTCCAGCTTCGTAGCGTGGTAACAGCAGGAGCTACAGTTTTTTCTAAATATGGGTTTTCTGACTTTATACCTGCACTTTTGGCTCTTAATACCTCTGTAGTTCTTTTTAATGCAGGGGAGATGCCCCTTGAGGAATTTTTGGAATCAGATATTAAGCAGGATATCCTGGTGAAAATTCTGATAAAAAATAGCTCTGGAAAGGGAAGTTTTCAGACAATAAGAAAGAGTAAGAGCGACTATGCAATACTGAACGTTGTGGCAGCTGATACAGATGAGGGTCTGAGAATAGCAGTAGGAGCAAGACCAGGAAGGGCTGTCTTGGCCGTAAAAGCGATGGAAAAAATAAAAACTGAGGGGCTGACGAAAGAGAATATTAAAGCTGTCTCTGAAACAGCTTCAGAAGAGTTGACCTTTGGAGATAATATGAGGGCCACTGGGAAATACAGAAAGGCTATTTGCACGGTAATGCTAAAGAGAGCTCTGACGGAGGTAATGGGATGAATGTAGAGGTATTTGTAAACGGAAGGAAAATTAATTTTAATATAGAGTGCGACGAATATCTGGTAGATACCCTGAGAAGATATGGATTTCTCAGTGTGAAAAAAGGTTGTGACACAGGGTCTTGCGGACTGTGCACAGTGTGGGTGGAGGATAAACCTGTACTCTCCTGCTCAACTCTAAGTGTAAGGGCAGCAGGTAAAAAAATAACGACTATAGAGGCCCTTCAGAAGGATGCACTGGAATTTGCAGAATTTATGGCTGGAGAGGGAGCCGAGCAGTGCGGGTTTTGTGCCCCTGGGTTTACAATGACAGTTCTTGCTATGAAAAAGGAACTAAAAAATCCAACTGAGAAGGAGATAGTTCACTATCTGAATGGAAACCTATGCCGGTGTACAGGTTATGTCTCTCAGCTGAGAGCTATCAAAAAGTATATGGGGGTAGAGAACTAGATGAAAATAGTAAATCAGGGGATCAAAAAAGTAGACGGTATAGGGGTCATAACAGGGAGACCTGTCTACACAGACGACCTAAGTATAAACAATAACCCCTTAATAATAAAGATTCTGAGAAGTCCTCATGCCTCAGCTAAAATAATAAACATAAATAAAAGTATAGCTGAAAAAATTCCTGGTGTGGAGTGTATCCTGACCCATGAGGATGTTCCTATGACAAAATTTACCCTAGCAGGACAGTCCTACCCTGAGCCATCTCCCTATGACAGAAGAATATTAGATGAATATGTCAGATATGTAGGAGATGAAGTGGCCATAATAGCAGCTGTGGATGAAAAGACGGCGGCAAAGGCAATGAAACTTATAAAAGTAGAATACAATATTTTGGATGCAGTTCTTGATTATGAGGACGCTGTAGACAATCCAATACTAGTCCACAGAGAAGAACTGCACCAAAATTTTGATATAGGAATGGAAAGAGAGAGAAATATCGCATCTAGTTATGTTATAGAAGACGGAGATGTGGAAAAAGCCTTTAGAGACAGTGATGTCATAGTAGAGGAAACATACTACACTCAACCTCAAATCCATGCAATGATGGAGACCTATCGTACATCGACTTATTTAGATGCCAACGGAAGGCTTTGTGTAATAAGCTCAACTCAGATTCCCTTCCATGTGAGAAGACATTTGGCAAGAGCTCTAGAGATACCAAGAAATAAAATAAGAGTAATAAAACCTAGGATAGGAGGAGGATTCGGAGGAAAGCAGACAGCTGCTACCGAGATATTCCCAGCTATCGTAACCTTAAAAACCGGTAAGCCCGCCAAATTAATTTATAACAGAAGAGAAACTCACACCTGCACAACTTCAAGGCATGGGATGAGGCTAAAGGTTAAAATGGGATCTGATTTAGAGGGGAATATAAAGGGATTCAGTATAGACATACTCTCAAATACAGGAGCCTATGGTGAGCATGCACCTACGGTGACTAAACTAGTGGCATTTAAAACCTCTCCCCTATACGATAGGGCTGCTGTCAGATATGATGCCAAAATTGTATACACAAACACAATGCCTGCAGGTGCCTTTAGGGGATATGGAGCCACTCAGGGGGCTTTTGCAGTGGAATCTGCCATAAATGAGCTTGCAAAAAAACTGGGGATGGATCCCACTGTCATAAGAGAAAAAAACCTGGTGGAGCCTGCCCCGGAAAAATATATAGTCAGCGGAGATATAAAAAAATGTGTGGAAAAAGGTAAGGAAATTTTTGGATGGAATGAAAAGTATCCTGCAAGAGTCACTGAGGACGGAAAGATAAGGGCCGCCGGAATGGCTGTTACCATGCAAGGGTCTGGAATAGCCGGGCTAGATACTGCAGCAGCCACCATAAAACTATGGGACGACGGCACTTACACATTGTTTATAGGGGTCACAGACATGGGTCAGGGAAGTGATACAGTGCTGACACAGATGGCAGCAGAAGTACTAGAGTGCAGCGTTGACAAGATAGTGTTAAACTCAGCAGATACCGATGTATCTCCGTATGATCCAGGTGCATATGCATCTAGTGGTACTTATGTGACAGGAAACGCAGTTATAATAGCCGCCAATAAAATGAGGGCAGAGATAATAAATGGGACCTCTGAAATACTAGGGGTTTCTAAAGATGAGATCTCGTTTGACGGAGAGAATGTAGAGAGTGAAGCTGGAGAAAAGATTTCTCTGGACGAGCTGGCCAACAGGCTAATTTCCTTTGAGGGAAAAAATCAGATCACAGTAACAGGAACATGGGGAGGGGAGAAATCTCCGCCGCCTTTTATAGCAGGATTTACAGAAGTAGAAGTTGACCCGGCAACGGGGGAGGTAGAAGTCATTGAGTTTCTTTCTGTAGTGGACTGTGGCTTGCCGATAAATCCGAACCTGGCAAGAGTTCAAGTAGAGGGCGGAACTGCCCAGGGAATAGGTCTTGCCCTTTATGAGGACATACAGTATGACAGCAAGGGAAGGGTAAAAAACGATACATTCATGCAATACAAGATACCTTGCAGGAAAGATATAAAAAAAATTGGAGTCGAGTTCGTTTATTCAAATGAACCTACAGGTCCCTTTGGAGCCAAATCCATAGGTGAGGTAGTGGTCAATACGCCGGCTCCTGCAATAGCTGATGCAGTGTACAATGCAACAGGAGTGAGAATAAGAAAACTCCCGATAAACGCCGAGAAAATACTTTTAGGTATGATGGAAAAGATATAAGAGCTGACCCCTATAAATTATAGGGGTTTTGTCTTAAATTAAAATCAGTAGTTAAAAAAAAATAAATTTTTAAACAAGGGAGGCAAAATGACAGTCAAATCTTTTGGAATGGGAAAAAAAGATATAATTGCTGTCAGTGGGGATAGTACCGGCCATATTTTTTCTGTTACCGGAGAAGTAACTGGTGAAGTGATGTACATGAATGAGGTTCTTTCCCAGGTTCTGGAAAAAAATGCCGATGAAAATAATTACTATATTATAGAAAAAAAAGGTCAAATTTATGAAAAGATTATTTTTGTAGATAAGGTAAGTGGTCTGGATTCTTTTGAAAAAGCACTGGAGATCTGTAAAAATATAACTGTAAAAGAAATCTATATGGGAAACCTTAAGTCAGGTGAAATCTATAGATATAATAAAACCAGTGCTGTGATTATGGCTTCCGGACTCTCAAAACGTATGGGTGAAAACAAATTATTTATGAATTTCCAAGGAGAACCTATGCTCCGAAAGACTTTGAAAACTATCTCATCCATTCCGTTTTATGAGATTATTCTCATTGGTAAAGATGAAGAGACCAGAAATCTTGGTGAAAAGTACAAAATGAGATATGTACAAAACAACCGTTCCTATCTTGGCCAGAGTGAGAGTGTAAAACTGGGAGTTTTGGAAAGTAGCGGAGATGGTATAGTTTTCTTTACCGGGGATCAGCCTTTACTTTCTAAAGAGGCAGTTTTGATCCTTTTCTGGGAGTTTCATAAAAAAAAAATCATAACTCTTCCGTTAACTCAGGGTCAGAGAAGCTCTCCGGTGTTTTTCCCTAAATATAAAAAATCAGAACTTTTAAAACTAGAGGGAGATACAGGAGGGAGAAAAGTGATAAGAGAATCATCAAAAATAAATGAGGTTTTTTTTGAAAACTCTTTTTTATTTAAAGATGTAGACAGCCTTGAGGATTTGGAGGAGATCAATGAAAAGATGCAGGGTTATAATTAGGGGTGGTGGAGATATAGCCACAGGAGTTGCACACAAGCTTAAAAGATGCGGGATGGAAGTAATAGTTCTTGAATGTGAAAAACCTATGGCCATAAGGAGAAAAGTGGCTTTTTCAGAGGCTGTGTATGAAAACAAATCTTTGGTAGAGGGGATAACAGGCGTACTGGTATCTTCTCTAGAGGATGCGGTAAAAGAGTCAAGAGTCGAGAGAGTTCCCATACTGGTAGACCCGAAAGGGAAAAGCATAAGCGAGCTCAAACCCCACGTCGTAGTAGATGCAATAATAGCAAAAAAAAATATAGGAACAGAGATGAATATGGCTCCTGTGGTGATAGCTCTAGGACCTGGGTTCACTGCCGGGAGCGACTGTCATGTAGTGGTAGAAACCATGAGGGGGCACGATTTAGGAAGACTTATATATAATGGCCAAGCCCTTGCAAATACTGGGAATCCTGGGAGTGTTGGAGGGTATTCTCTAGAGAGGGTTATTCACTCTCCGTCTGACGGAATTCTAAAGGCAGTAAAAGCTATAGGTGACACCGTTTTAGCTGGAGAGGTCCTGGCATATGCTGGTGAAACAGAGGTAAAGAGCCAGATATCTGGGATAATAAGAGGGATGCTCCATGATGGCATTCAGGTGAGAAAAGGGCTAAAAATGGCAGATGTCGATCCTAGAGCTGATCAAGTTAAAAACTGCTATACCATATCGGATAAGGCCAGGTGTATAGGGGGTAGTGTCCTCGAGGCTATAATGGCAGAGTTTCTTCGAAAAAAGGAATTCTGAATCAGGATAAAAATCATGAAGGCAAAAATAGATTTAAAATAAATTGTCTAAATCTGAGATAAAGGTTAAAATATATGTGCAGGACATTTTGCAAAAACTTAGCTCTTTATAAACCGTGCATCTTTAAGTTAACAAGAGAGCATTTGTTTGTATAGACACCAATAAAAAATTCAGGGGATAATCATGAAAAAAATTTTAACGGGAATATTTTGTATATTTTTAATACCGGTCATCTTTCTTTGTGTAAGTAATATCTCAATAAAGTTTTTTTCAAGGAATTATGTCTATGAAGGTGTGGAAGATGTTCCAAAAAGAAAGGTGGGTCTTGTCTTAGGGACGAGCAAATATCTCATAGGCGGCGGGATAAACCATTTTTATAAGTACAGAATGGAAACAGCCTATATTGCACTGATGGAGGGCAAGGTGGAATACCTCATACTCAGCGGTGATAATAGTCAGAAAGAATATAATGAACCTGCAAGAATGAAAAAGACCCTGCTGAAAATGGGGGTTCCGCCAGAAAAACTGGTGCTTGACTACGCCGGGTTCCGCACACTAGACTCTGTAATAAGAGCGGAAAAGGTCTTTGGCCAGGAGAGTTATTTGGTAATATCACAAAAGTTCCAAAATGAGAGAGCGGTGTATATAGGAAGAAAACGTGGAATAGATGTCGTAGCCCTCAATGCACGAGATCCTAAAAAGAAATCAGTTTATTTGAGAGAGATTTTTGCAAAGGCAAAAGCTTTTTTAGATGTGAATATCCTAAATACACAACCTAAATTTTTGGGAGAAAAAATAGAGATTGGAGATAAATAATTTTGGACAGGATATTTTAATCCTGTCTTTATTTTGTTAAAAATAAGATTAGGATGTTTCAACTTCCTTGTAATAAAGAATTAAATATTATATAATTGATGAGATAAATTGGGAAAACAGGAGAGAGGTCATGGAAAAAAAATTAACACCTAAAGAGATAGTAGAGCAATTAGATAAATATATAGTTTCTCAGGACGAGGCCAAAAGAAATGTAGCCATATCTCTAAGGAACAGGTATCGGAGAAAGGCTATAGAGGATAATGACATGAGAAAAGAGATAACTCCTAAAAATATCATTCTCATGGGACCAACTGGAGTGGGTAAAACTGAGATTGCCAGAAGGCTTGCAAAAGTAGCAGACTCACCATTTTTGAAGGTAGAAGCAACTAAGTATACAGAAGTCGGTTATGTTGGAAAAGATGTAGAAAGTATGATAAAAGACCTTGTAGGGATAACCATAAGGAAAATAAAAACTGAAAAAATAGAAGAGCTGAGGGAAAAATTTATACCTCAGGTTTTGGAAAAGATTGCAAAACTCATAAAACCTTATGACTTAGTAAATACAGATGAAAAGGAAAAGCTGATCCAAGAGATAAGGGATGGAAACCACGACGATATGGAAATAGAGGTTGAAAAAGCAACTAAGTCAGATTCACCGGTAGTGGAGATTTTTTCTGCAGGAAATTCACAAGATGAAGGAATGCAGGGAATTATAGAAAATATCATGTCAAGTTTTCCTGCTGGAGGAAAGCCTAAGAAAATAAAGATGAAAGTAAAAGATGCATTGGAATATATGCTGAAAGATGAGATAGAGAAAAGTATTGATATGGACAGTCTTATTCCTGAAGCAGTAAAGATGACAGAACAGGACGGAATCGTATTCATAGATGAGATAGACAAGATAGCTGAAAGAGAGGGTGCATCAAGGGGAGAAGTCTCTAGGCAGGGGGTGCAGAGAGACATTCTACCTATTGTAGAGGGAACAACTGTAATGACAAAATACGGGGCTGTAAAAACAGACCATATTTTATTCATAGCCGCAGGAGCCTTTACACTTTCGAGTCCTTCTGATCTTATGCCTGAGCTTCAAGGAAGATTTCCGGTAAAAGTAAAGCTAAAAAGTCTGGAGAAAGAGGATTTTATAAAAATACTAACGGCAGTCGACTATAACCTCATTCAGCAGTATAGACTACTCCTAGGAACGGATAATGTGGATATTGATTTTACACCAGGAGCAATAGAAAGGATCTCAGAGGTGGCTATAGAGCTAAATGAAACTGTAGAAAATATAGGTGCGAGAAGACTAGCCTCTGTGGTAGAGGCGGTACTCAAGGATATTATGTTTGAGGCTCCCTACGAAGATAAAAAGAAGATAAAAATAGGTAAGCGTGATATAGACAAGATTTTCAAAAGTGAAACCGAAGAAGAAAATCTAGATAACTACATATTATAATGTTGGGAGTGGGAAATGCACTTAAAAGCAGTTGAAATAAATGGATTTAAGTCATTTGCAGAGAAGATTCAGCTTGACTTTAATACGGGGATAACCTCTATAGTCGGACCTAACGGAAGTGGTAAGTCTAATATACTAGATGCCATCCTTTGGGTTCTAGGAGAACAGTCCTATAAAAATATAAGGGCTAAAGAAAGTCTTGACGTAATCTTCTCGGGAGGTAAAAATAAGAAACCTAAAAGTGTAGCCGAAGTGTCACTATACATAGATAACTCTGACAGGGTTCTTCCTTTAGAGATAGATGATATAAAAGTTACACGTAGGCTCTACAAAACAGGTGAAAATCAATATCTTATAAATGATGAAAAGGCTAGACTAAAAGATATAAGCGAACTGTTTCTAGATACAGGAGTTGGGAAAAGTGCCTACTCTGTCATAGGACAGGGAAAGGTAGAGAGAATAATCTCGTCTTCTAGCAAAGAGATAAAGGAGATTATAGAGGAAGCAGCGGGAATAAAAAAGGTAAAAATAAGAAAAACAGAGTCAGAGAAAAAACTGGAAAAAGTCCAGGGAGAAATAGAAAAGATCGATCTCATCATAGGTGAGCTCGAAGAGAGTAAGAACAGGGTGGAGAAACAGGCAGAAAAAGCCTTGAAATATATAGAACTTCAAAATGAAAGAGATTCTCTGGCAAAGGGAATATATGAGAGGGAATTAGAATTAAATACTCTGAGGTTAAACAGAGTTAACGAGACTTTGGAGGGCCTAAAATCTGGGATCGAGGAATACCAGAAAAATTTTGAATATTCAGAGGAAAAACTAGAAAAGGCAAACTCAGAGAGAGAAAGCCTAAATGAAGATATAGAGGCTATGAGTCAAAAAAACATAGACCTCAAAAAAGATATAGACAAGATAATAAACGACAGGACAATATTCACTGAAAGAATAAAATCATACGAAAGAGAGCTGACAGAAAAGAAGAAGTCTTTGTCAAAAGTAGAGGAAAAACTCCTAGAAAAAGAAAAAGAGTTGGGGGCACTAGAGATAAAGAAAAGTGTGACTACTGAAGAACTTGCCGCTCAAGAGTCTGAAAACATTAAATTTGAGCTTTTTATATCTGAGAAAGAGGAGATAAAGAGTGAAAATGAACTGTCTCTTAATATGAAGAGGGATAAACTCATGTCCCTCGAAGTAGACAGACTTAAATTTATAAATGAGACAGAAAATACTTCTAGAAGAATGAAAAGCAGTTTCTCTAAGATAGAAACTCTGAAAGAGGAGACGGAGGAATATAAAACCAAAATTTCTGAAAACAGCCTAGAGACTGGGAAAAAAGAAAAAGAACACAGGGAAAAAGAAACAGAGTACAATGGGATAGATAGCAAGACCCAAGCCATGGAAAAGAAGATAACTGAAGTCAGTCTAAGTATGAACAAGGTTTACAATAAAATGAGGGAAACAGATTATAACCTCAAGATGCACAATACAAAACTTGAAAACCTTGTGAAATTAGATGAAAATAATGAAGGGTTTTACAAAGGGGTAAAGGAGATACTCAACTCAAATATAGAGGGGGTAGAGGGTGCATTTATCTCTCTTGTGAATATACCCGAAAGATATGAACGGGCTATAGAGGCTGCCATCCCGGGAAATCTTCAGGATATCCTAGTAAAGGACAGCAGGACAGCCAAGAACTGTATAAGCTTTTTGAAAGATAAAAAGGCCGGAAGGGCATCTTTCCTTGCTTTTGATACAATAAAAATAGGTAAGGAATCAAAGGCTCCAAACGAAAAAGGAGTTTTGGGAATAGCTTCAGAACTCGTAAATTTCCATGAAAAATACACTCCTGTTGTGAATTTTCTTCTTGGAAATCTTCTGGTTGTTGAAGATATGGATACCGCCCTCAGACTGTCAAAAGACAATATCTATAGGGGAAATATTGTGACCGTATCTGGGGAGCTTTTGTCAGGACGCGGGAGAATAACAGGTGGAGAAAATATCCGGTCTGCAAGTGCCCAGATTTTTGAAAGAAAAAAAGAGATAAAGAAACTGACAGAGGTTGTGGAGAAACTAGAAGCAGACTACAAAACACAGGAAAAGGAGTATAATACACTCGCATCCCTCATGGAGAAAACCGAAGAGGAGCTCACAGCCATAGATGACCTCAAGGAAAAACTACGTATAGATGTAAAAAAGCTGACAGAACTTCTGGAAGACCTGAAATCAAAAGAGGAAAAACTTGTAAAAGGTATGAATATAGTAGAGATGGAGATCAAAGAAGAGGAACTTTATATCTCTGAGTACAGGAAACAGGAGAAAAACGCCAAGGGTAAAAAACTTGAAATAGAAGATGTAATGGCTAAGCTAAGAAGCACAATAGATCAAGATAACAAGAGTGTCCTACAGCTTAAAGACGAGATAGAAGCTATAAAAAATGATTTTTCCGACAAAAAGATAAGTTATCTGAATAACAAGGAAAAGCTAAAACAGATACAGAGAGAACTCTACAGGGAGAAAGAGCTGCAGAAAGAGATGGAAGGTCAGAAAAAATTGCTTTCTGAAAGAGTGGAAAAACTTTGTGATGGCATAGAGGAGCTGTCAGAAAAACTAGATGACCTTGAGAAATCCTTTGAAAATGAAAACGTGAGATATGAGAAAGATTTTTTGGATATAAAAGGCAAGAAAAATAGATATGGTGAACTTGAAAAAGAGGAAAGAGAGCTCATAAAACAGGTAAAAAATATTGAAAATAAGATAGTGATAGAAAACAATAAACTATCTCAGGAGTTTTCAAAGAGAGAGGTTCTAGAAATAGAGCTAGAAAATCTCAGGGGAAAATTTAATGAACTTATGGAGGCAGAAGCCAAACCTATAGAAGGAGACCTGAAAGAGGCCAGTGAAAGACTGGTAAAGCTAGAGGTGAGGATAAAGGCTCTCGGCATTGTAAACCTTCTGGCTATAGAGGAGTTTCAAGAGCTCAAAAATAAGTATGATTTTATACTCAGTCAGAGGGATGATCTTTTAAGCAGTGAAAAATCCCTGAGGGAGCTAATAAAGGATATAGAGAACATAATAGAGATGAGATTTTTTGAAGCCTATAAATCCATAAATGAAAATTTTGGGTATATGTGTAAAGAGATATTGAGCAATTCCGAAGGAAAATTGGAACTTACAAATGTTGAAAATATTCAGGAAACTGGTGTGGAATTGCTGGTGAAATATAAAAATAAAAAGCGTCAGTCTATAACTCTATTGTCCGGTGGAGAAAAATCCATGGTGGCAGTGGCCTTTATAATGGCTATATTTATGTATAAGCCTAGTCCTTTTACTTTTTTTGATGAGATCGAGGCCGCTTTAGACGAGACCAACACAAAAAAATTGATAAGAAAATTGAAGGAGTTTACTGACAAATCTCAATTCATCCTAATCACTCATAATAAAGAGACTATGAAAGAATCTGACACCCTGTATGGTGTCACAATGAATAAAGAGATAGGTGAATCTAGAATAATATCAGTGACAATGTAGGTGAATGCCTTGAAAAATCTAGAGATTATATTAAAAAGAATAGACGGGAAAGGTTATAAAGCTTACTTTGATACAAAGGGAAGCTACAAATTTAAAGGTTATACTTTAAATATTTTAAAGATTCAGGGAGATGCATATGGATCTCCCTCTCTTTTTTCATGTGAAATAGACCTCATAAAATATAGATATGAGAAAGAACTTTATGACACAGAATCTAAAAGACAGCTTTTGAAGACTACGTTTTGAGAAGAATTTGGTCAGCTATAAGAGAAAGAAAGGGCAGAGGTTCTAGAAACATAAAAGGTGCAGGCCTCTCGATACTTTCTGCAGGGCAAGAGATACTAAAAAGAAGTTCCGTAGATATAGATGGCAATATTTTGACCTTCAGATTTTATATAAATCTTCCTGCAGGGGGGAGGACCATTCTTGGAAAAGAGGATCAGAATCGTATATTCAATGAAGTGGTAAAAATGGTAAGGGTACTGATGCTAGATGAATATCGGGTAGTAGGTGTAACTAAGAGAGCAAAAGAGATAGATAATAGGTACATTGAGAGTAAGGTTTTAGTTAGCAGTGATGAATTTAGACTAGGGGAAAGAGTTCTTGATTCTAAAAAAACTCCTTTACTTTTCAGTGATAAAAAATGTAAAATAAAGGGAAGGGAATTGGATGAACTATCGATCAACAGAGAATCTGTAGATATAAGATATCTTGAACAACTAGTAAAAAAGGGCCAGGTACTCTTCATCGGTGAAGTGATGAAAAAAGTCTTCACTCTTGGCAAGGGAACTAGTCTAAAAGAAGCTTTGGATGAGGTGGAGATTCATCTAAAAAAAGATAATATCTGCGAATATCTAAAATGTGATAAAGGCAATCTCGTTTTTTCTAGAAAATACGAAATAGGTGCTGCTGTCAACAGGCTGAGAAAAGAGATATTTTTATAGCAGAATGAGAGGTAATAATGGAAATTTTAGCATACATATACTATATTGTTACAACAGTTAGAAACTCTCTATATGATAAGGGCATTTTTAAAATAAGAAAAGTAGATAATGTGGAGATCATATGTGTAGGAAATATAACTGTGGGAGGGACAGGAAAGACCCCTGCGGTACAACACTTTACTAAAAAACTGAAGGAAAAAGGTAAGAAAGTTGCTATAGTCTCAAGGGGGTATAGGGGAAAGAGAAAAAGAGACCCTCTCCTTGTGAGTGATGGGAGGGAATTATTTGCTTCTCCAGAAGAGAGTGGAGACGAACCTTATCTTCACGCTATAAATTCCAGGGTTCCTGTTATAGTAGGTAAAAATAGATACAAGGCATGCTTTTATGCAAAAAAACATTTTGATATTGACACAATAATTTTAGATGATGGTTTTCAGCACAGAAAGCTCAAGAGAAACAGAGATGTGGTTCTTATAGATGCTACAAACCCTTTTGGTGGAAGGGCATTGCTTCCAAAGGGAACTCTGAGAGAAGACTTGAAAAGGGGCCTTAAAAGAGCTAGTGAGTTTATAATAACTAAGTCTGATCTGGCAAGTGAAAAAGAGGTAGAAACAATCAAAAAATATCTTAGAAGATATCAGAAAAATATATCTGTTGCAAAGCACGGAGTATCTGCACTATGTGACCTGAAGGGGAATAGAAAACCTCTATTCTGGATAAAAGGCAAAAGAGTTCTGCTTTTTTCTGGTCTTGCTAATCCACTTAACTTTGAAAAAACTGTAATTTCCTTGGAACCTGAATATATTGAGAGGGTAGATTTTATGGATCATCACCATTTTAAGAAAAAGGATTTTCAAAATATAGAAAAAAGAGCAGAGATAATGAACGCAGACTATATAATAACTACTGAAAAAGACCTTGTAAAACTTCCAAGGGATTTTAATCTGAAGGATACATATGTTTTAAAAATTGAGTTTACGATGATCGAGGATAATATACTTAAATAGTCTGGAGGACTTTAATGGATACAAATTATATTTTGGAAATAATGAAAGAAAAAAAAAATGATGTTATAGAAAAACTGGTAAATGAAAAGGGTCAAGATAAAACTGTATCTTATTTTGGGGAGTTTTTAGATAACAGATCATATTTCACAATAGACAGAAATGGGAAAATTGGAAGAAAAAATATGAATTACGCCTTACCTGTAGCGGCTTTTTCAGAAAGTAGTGCAGAAGTTGCAAGGGAGATACTTGTTTGTGCAAAGGCTGAAGAAAGAGTGAAATTGAAAAAAATAGAAAGAATGTCCAAAGAATCTTTGGATAATTTAATGAAAAATTTCATGAAAATAATTGCGAATAACAATGTCAATTTTGCAATAAAATATGCAAAGGAGATATTTTTAAGAGACAGTGAGCTTTTCTACAAAACCCTTTTCCACTATACACTTTTAGAAGAGATAGATAGTCAAAAAACTCTGATGGCTTTATCTCTCAAAAAACTTATGAAAACTGAAGTTGATGATAATTTGATCTATCTAGCTATGTCGTATATAAGCAAAGTAAAGGGTAATTTCAACGAATATGAAAATACTATTCCAGTGACTGTGATGACAAAATCAGAATTGATAAAAAAAGTTCTAGAATCTAAAGAAAAACTGCGATCTAAAAAGGGGATGAACCTATTAGCATATGTTGGCATCCTCAATGAGTATGATTATGATAATGAAGAAATTTTTATAAATATAGCATTAAAAAGACTAGAAGAGGTTAAAAATACTCAGGAAAATCTGACTCATACAGAAAATATTATACACAATGGATTGTAAAAATTAGGAGGGTATGCAATGATTAATTATCTAACCAGTAGGCTGCTAACAGTGGTAGATGGAAAAATAAATAAAGCAGAGGTAATAAAACTTCTGGCGGATATGATATCTGAAAACACTGATGGAGTTGAAAATAAAGAGCTGTTTTTGGAAAGGCTTTTTCAGAGAGAAGAGGTTGGTACAACTGGAATAGGTATGGGAATAGTTGTTCCTCATGCAAGATGTGAATCTTTGAATAAGATAGTAATGGCTTTAGCACTTCTTAAAAATCCTATTGAGTTTAATACACCAGACGGAGTAGATGCAAAACTTGTAATATTGGTGGGAGCTCCTAAAAATAACAATAAAGAGTATCTGGATCTTTTGGCTAAAATAGCCAGAAATTTTAGAGAGAAAGGATACAGAGAAAATATCCTAGAGGCGTCTAGCAAAGAAGAACTTATAGAGGCATTGTCGGGGATTTGATGAAAAAGGTAGGTATTTACGGAGGGAGCTTTAACCCTGTCCATGTAGGGCATGTAGAGATAATAAAATATGTCATGGAAAAGATGCACCTTGACAAATTGATCGTCATCCCTGTAGGCTGTCCATCTCACAAAGAAAATCTGCTCCTTGAGGGGAAGAAAAGAGTAGAGCTTCTAAAGGCTGCTTGTAAAGATATAGATAAGGTAGAAGTATCAGACATTGAGATAAAAAATAAGGGGGTATCCTATACTTATGATACCCTTTTAAATTTAAAAGAGAAATATAAAGACGCTATTTTTTATGAAATCATAGGGGAGGACTCTGCAGACTATCTTTACGAATGGAAAGATTATGAAAAGATGATCAAAGAGTGTCAGTTTGTGGTATTGAAAAGAAAGGGATATGACTATAGACCGGAGCATGAAAATATAATAATTCTAGAAAGTCCCTTATACGACTACAGCTCTACTAAAATAAGAGAACTGATACAAAATGAAAAAGATATAAGGGATATGGTCCCTGAAAAGGTACGGGAAATAATAATCAAGGAAAAATTATACAGATAGGGGGTAAAAAGTGGTAATAAAAGAAAAAGATGCCTTAAAAATAACTGGAGAAAATCCTAGGGGCGGGAAGGGGACAATTTATAATTATAGATACCTAGATAAGGATGAGATCAGTACTCCCCTGAAGGGATTCTATGTGAATGAACTTCTTCCTGGATCTGAAATAGGTTATCATGAGCATATAGATGATGAGGAATTTTACTATATACTATCAGGTAAGGGTATCGTGAATGACAATGGGAAAGAGATGGAAATAGGACCTGGAGACCTCATATACACCCCTTTTAAAGAGGGACACGGCCTCAAAAATACAGGAGATGAGCCTATCAAGTTTGCCGCCTTTATAGTGGAGGGGTAAGCTATGAAAAGAGCAATCATTGTATTTAAGGGCTGGGGCAGCACAGAGAGTTTTTATCGAGATTTTCTAAATGGGTTAGGGGCTGAAATAATATTCTCAGAAGATCTTTCTGAAAAAAATCTTGATGAATTTCAAGAAATAATAGCTTTTGGATGGTCTATGGGTACCTTAGACTGTATAAGATTTGTTAGAGAGAATAGAATAGAAAAATCTATTCTTGTAGCTCCAACTCTTGATTTTACAAAAACCACAAGACCCATTATAATAAAAAAAATGATAAAGAGGCTGAAGGTAGAAAGAGCAGGGTGCCTCAGAGATTTTATAGAACTTAATTTTAGCAGCAATTCAAAATTTGAAAAATATCTTGGAGAATATTTTGAAAATATTTTAAAGATACACGATGACGAGCTGGTGAATGGTCTAAATAAACTTATAGAAGATAAAGTAGCAAGAGAGAAATCAGAGCAGAGTCCTATTATTATATTAGGAGCTAGCGACAGAGTTATCTCAAAGGAAAACTCTAAAGATGTTTTAGAGGATTTTCCAAATGCAATAATTTGTAACATAGATGGAGGTCATAACCTTATGTATGAAGAAAGAGAAAAAGTATATAGATATATTAAAAGGTATTTAGACAGCTAAAATGGCCCTCTGCAGAGGGCCATTTTATTCTGAAAAATCATTTTTTTTTAAGTGCAAGGAATCTAACTCCTAGTTCCTCTTCAAGTTCTTTGATCTTATCTAGATCATCATCTGTCAAGCATTCATAGGTATACTCTGATCCCCTGTATGCAATCAGCAAGAGACCGTTTTCCTTTTCTACTTTTTTAATTTTTTCGATTTGAGCCTCATCACATCCTGAAATAAAATAATGCATTCAAACACCTCCAAAATTAGTAATATATAATTCTAACTCAAAGTATTAAAGAAATCAAATGCAGAAAATAGATTCTAAAATAAATTATCAAAAATAATTTAACAGGTGATATTAAAAGGAAAGAAGTAATAAAAAAATAAGATCTTTAAATTGAATTAAATAAAAAGGAAAAACAATAGATATTTTTAAAAACTTTCTTGTGATTAAAAAAATAAAAGGGAGGAATAAATATGTCAATGTTCTGTTATCAATGTCAAGAAGCTGCATCAGGAAAAGGGTGTACCATAAGAGGTGTCTGTGGAAAGACTCCTGAAGAGGCTAAACTGCAAGATGTACTCCTTCATTCTATTAAGAGTGTGGCACTTTATAGTTCGCCACTAAGAGAAAGTGGAGATTTAGATGAAAGTGTAGATTATTTCATACTAAATACTTTATTTATGACAATAACAAATTCCAACTTTGATGATGATGTATTATATGAGCAGATCCTAAAAGCCGTAAAACTGAGAGATGAGTTGAAAGAAAAATGTGAGAAAAAGAATCCGTCTGGGATCATGAAAATATTTAAGAGAAAAACAGAGGGATGCTGTCCTCGCGAAAAATTTAATCACCTGCTAGACCCTATCTCGGATTATGAGGATAAATACAAAATTTTTGGAGTATTAGCGGATAAATCCGGGGTAATGAGGACAGAAAATGAAGATGAAAGATCTCTCAAAGAGATGATAGTATACGGTCTAAAGGGGATATCTGCATACACTGAACATGCAGCTCATTTAGGATACAAAAACAGAGATATAGTAGGATTTATGGAGAAAGCTCTACTTGCTACAGATGATCCTGATATTACGATTGATGAGCTCGTGGCACTGACTATGGAAACAGGTAAATATGGTGTAGAAGCTATGGCACTATTAGATAAGGCAAACACAGATACATATGGTAATCCTGAGATCACAAAGGTAAACATAGGTGTAGGTACCAAACCTGGAATACTCATATCGGGACATGACCTTCATGATATGGAACAGCTTTTAGAGCAGACAAAGGAAACAGGAGTAGATGTGTATACTCACTCTGAGATGCTTCCTGCAAACTACTACCCTGCATTTAAAAAATATGATAACTTTGTAGGAAACTACGGTGGATCGTGGTGGCATCAGACAAAAGAGTTTGAAACATTTAACGGACCTGTGCTTTTTACAAGTAACTGTATAGTACCACCAAGAAGCGGATCTCTGACATATAAAGAGAGAATATTTACTACCAATGCAGCAGGTATGGGCGGATGTGTGCATATAGAAAAAAATGCTGAAGGTAAAAAAAACTTTACTCCTATTATAGAAATGGCTAAAAAGTGTCAGCCACCTGTGGAGATTGAAACAGGGGAAATTGTCGGTGGATTTGCTCATAATCAGGTAATCGCTCTGGCTGATAAGGTTATAGAGGCTGTGAAATCAGGAGCTATCAAAAAATTTGTGGTAATGGCAGGGTGCGATGCGAGAATGCAGGATAGAAAATACTACACTGAATTTGCAGAGAAACTTCCCAAGGACACAGTAATACTTACTGCTGGATGTGCTAAGTACAGATATAACAAGCTTTCATTAGGAGATATAGGGGGAATACCTAGAGTCTTAGATGCAGGACAGTGTAATGACTCTTATTCACTTGCAGTAATAGCAATGAAGCTTCAAGAGGCCTTTGGACTAGATGATATAAATGATCTTCCTATCGCTTATAATATTGCATGGTATGAGCAAAAAGCTGTAATTGTACTTCTAGCTTTGTTGCACCTAGGGGTAAAAAATATTCACCTAGGCCCTACTCTTCCTGCATTCCTTTCACCAAATGTAACGAACGTTCTTGTTGAAAAATTTGGTATAGCAGGGATAACTACTGTGGAAGAGGATATGAAAATCTTTGGAATAGAGTAAAAAACAAGCCAGCTTTTAAGCTGGCTTGTTTTTTACTAAGGATATAAATTTAAGAGAGATAAAAGCTTTTGTTGCAATTATAATTATAGACTTTAATTTTCGCTCAAAAATAATTTTGAGTTTATCAAAAATTTTTCTATCCAACTTTTTGCATAGCTTAAACTCAATGAAAAATCCTTGAAAATTTCTACTACTGTTGCTTTTAATCTATCTAGACTCAAAATTTTTTTCAGATAATACTCTTTTTACACTTTTCCAGATGTATTCTATAGGGTTTAAGTCTGGAGAATATGGCGGTAAATATACCGCATTAATATTTAATTCTTTTGCTTTTGATAAAAACATATTACTATGGTGACTTTTGAAATTATCCAAAATTACTATTATATACTCATATTCCATATTTGCATCGCTGATTTCATTCAAAAATTCACTTAATGTTTCTTTCTTGGAATCTGGTATGCTTTTTGCAGTGCTGTTACCCACAATAGCATAAAATCCTATTGTACTCACTTTTAGTTTCTCGGTGTTTTTAATTATTGTGGGATTGTTTACACGGTTTGACCCCCTAATTCTTGGACTTATTTCCTTATTTTGCGCGTTTTAAGCTGCTACTTTAAATTCCTCTGATTCTTTTCCTTTGTATTTCTCATAGAATTCCTGAGGAGTCATATATTTCAGACTTCCATGAATTCTTTTTGTATTATAGAACTCTATAAATTCCTGCATCTCTTCATAGGCTTCTTTAAAACTTTCAAAATACTTGTAACCAAAGACTTCCCGCTCTAAAATACTATGAAATGACTCTATATGAGCATTCTTATTAGGGGTAGCATTGGGGATTCTCTCATGATTTATTCCTAGAGCTCTGCAAGTTTCTGAAAACAATTTGCTGGTAAATTGAGACCCGTTGTCACTTCTAATATAGAGCTCCTCAGGTATGATTTCTAACCTCCTGTTCACAGCTCTAATTAAAGAGTTGCAAACATCTTCTGCAGTACAAGAGAATCCGATATGGTAATCAATTATACTTCTATCAAAAACATCGATAATTTCACAAACATAAAATACCCTTCCGATTCCATGGATATGTCCATATTTCACATCTATTTCCCATAATTTATTTGATGATTGTACCTTTTTATTTGTAGCTAAAACCTTTTTTTCTTTTGGTTGAGGTAGATATTTTCGAAGAAGCTTTAATTCTTTACATAACCGATAAGACTTCTTATGATTAAGAATTATTCCCCAATCTCTTTTAACTGCATGAGCTCTTTTTCTATATCCATATGCACATTCTCTGGTTTCATCATAACTTTTTAAAAATTCTTTTATCTTATCATCTGAAACTTTTTCATTTTTAAAATTAAAGGTATATCCTTTAGACTTTGCGCCTGCTCTTTTAGGTTTTACTATTTTATATTCTTTCTGTTTATCTTTGTAATAGTAGTAAGTAGACTTAGGTAACCCCACTATCCTCAGGACCAAGGAAGGTTTATTACCTTCATCAATCCAATATTTTGCTACTTGATACTTAAAAATAGTGGTTACATCTTTTTTAACATATCCTTCAAAATCTTGATTTCAAGATCCTTTTCAGCAGAAATTTCCTTCAGTGCCTTATTTTCAGCTTCAAGGGTTTTATTAATTTTACTTAAATCCTTATGTTGACCCGATTCTTTCTGAGAAAGCTTTTTTTCCCACCCTCTGATGGTACTTTCAGCCAGATTGTACTTAGCTGCCACAGCTCTTCTATTCTTAGCTAGTTTAACTTCTTCTAATATTCTTTCTTTTTCTTCCATAGAGTATCTTCTTCTAGTCATCTCTTTGCTCCTTAATATTGATCTAAGTATATTATATATTAATTCGCGCAAGAGTCCAAACTGGATAAGGGGCAATAAAGTACAGAACTCCAAAACCTTACAGTATTTGGATTATTTTGAGAGCTGCTTTCATCTAAAAATCCTATAGCAAGCTTTTTAATGTCAAAATTAGGATCTTTTCTAAGAATTCCTATTGCTTCACTGAGTCTTTGATAAAGAATACTCTCTGCTTCGGCAGGTCTTTTACTTGACAAAATATATGGTTTCTTATGATGGAATTTGAATTTTTCTTTCAAAATTCTTGCGACATGATCGAAACAATAATTAACTCCAAACATTTCTTGTATTAAAATTTTAACATCTTTTGTGGTGAAAATTTGTTTTTCTATCAAGATTTGTTTTAATTCTTCAAATTCACGTGGAGTCAGTTTAGATGGCCTACCTGTTTGTTTTGTAGGGACTAAACCGTCATATCCATCTTCGTTCCAATAATGATACCAATCATAGATGGTTCGTCTTGGGACTTTAAAAGTATCAGCAGCATCTACGACTTTCATTCCATTACAAATAGTATTTAAACATAGCAACTTAATTTTTATTTTAGAATCTTTTTCGACTGCAATGTATTTTTCTAACAGTTCTGGATTAAGAATTTTCATAATAATCACCCATATAAATTATACTCTATTTTTAAATTCAGAAGTGTGATTATTTTTATAGATAATTATAATTATAAAATTCAAAATTTAAAAGAACAAATTTTACAGGAAATGGAAAATGATAGCTAATCTTTTGAAACACTTACATAAAATATTAGGTCTCTAAATAAGATTTGATTTTTTTATGTATTCCTCTCATGACATTGGAGAACTTGGAAACCTGAGTCTGAATACTCCAGTTCTTTCAAATATCTCCTCTATACCATACCAATTGACTCCTCTTTCAAGACAGTTTACATCCCTGTCATCTATGTATATATCAGCACAGATTTTATTTGAAGTAGTCATCCCTAGCCCATCTATATTCTCGTTCACCTTGTGATACGGTATATTCCTTTCCTTAAGCCACTCTTTCATCTCTTCAAGTCCCTTGTTGTTTATAGGACGGCATGTCCAGATTATTATTTTGTGCCCCTCTCCATAGAGCCTTTTAATAACTCTTTCTGCATTGGGTTTTATCTCTCCTATATTAGGAAAAGCACTTTCCACTATTGTTCCGTCGAAATCTATCGCCACTATCATAACTGACCGCCTCGCTTATATAAGATTTATCAATTTTAAAAAATACATCATTTAAATACTCCTATATTAGTTTAAAAAAAACATAAAATCCTTTTAAATTGTCTGCTATGAGAAACTAAAAAAAACTTTTTTCAGATTTTAATCTTTAATTGTAATAAACTATGTTTTATTTTTCTTAATAATGGTTTGATTACCTGTTTTTTTAGAGAGTTCAACCTACCTTCCAAATTTTACGAAACTTGATATTTAGGTTGGAGACCTTCTTTATTTAAGGAAAATCAGATACAATTTACCATCGGTAAAAAATGGGTCTCCGGAAAAATTACTTCCAAGTTTAGGAGAAACAAACTGATGTTTCTGGAAATCAGCTATCATCCCTGTTTTCTTTATGTCGTTAAACAGAAACTCTCGTTCAGTATCTATGTCTGGATCTATATGATGTACTACTCCAAATTTCATGCTACTGTCAAAGCTCGCAGTTCCCACATACAGTCTGTATCCATTTGCAGTGATATAATCTGTTTTCCAAAACCGGGAATGATGTCTCGTCCGAACATTGTTTAAATCAGTTTCTTTTTCAAATCCAAAATCGTGAACATTGGAATTCCAAAAATCAGGTGTCATAGGAGCTTTAGGATAGGACTTTTTACCAAAAGAAGCGTAGGCTAACCGCATAATAGTGGACAGAGTGATATTATCTGCCAGAATCCATCCAGAATTTTCAAAGAGATGAATTAGATGTTTATCATCCTTAGCGGCAATGATAAAGCTCAGAGGCTCCTGTGGATCTCCTAGGACGGTTTCTGTATATTTTAATTGATCTATGTTAAAAATAGTTTTCGGATCTGCCGTTGTGATAGGAGATATTTTTTCAGGTTGCTTTAAAGGTGGTAGCTGATAATTAATTGAAAAAACAATATATATAGATAGTGAGATGACAATTATAAATGAAGTTATAATTTGTTTTCTTGTTTTTTTATAGATTTCTTCATTTTTTGGATTCCTTGAGGAAAGATACTCTGAAAAACCGATGGCAATAATCAGCCAAATCGAACCAATCAGATATCCTCCCCAGACGTCACTCACATAATGAACACCCAGATAAAGTCTGCTAAATCCTATCAACATTATGAGGACTATACCAATAAAAAAAGTGTCTATCTTTCTTTTCCACTGACTTAATTTTTTTATTAGGAGATAAGTAAAAAATCCATAAAGTGCAACCGCTATTGATGCATGCCCACTTGGAAATGAAAAAGAACTTTCAGGGTAAATTGCCACTCCAGGTCTGGCACGATGAAAAATAAATTTTCCTGTATAAGTAAAAAAAAAGTTTCCTGTGATGCATAATAAAAGAGGAATTATGTAGAACCGTTTTCTCCACAACCATAAAATTAAAATAGAAGCAACAGTAAAAATCATCACAACTTGCCATTTTCCTAAAAATGTAATCCAAAAGAAAAATTTTGTCAGGCCGGGATTTCTAAAAATAGCGATCATATTTGCTATTCTGATATCTGCTGAGACAATTATATCTGAGTTTATAATATCTTCGATAATTCCTCCAAAAAGCAACAGGACATAAAGAAGAGCCAAAGAAAAAAGGGTGAGAGGTAGTCCATAAAAGCTATTCCTATTTAATCTTTTTTGTAGAAAGTCGAAAAAAGCTTTATGTTGTTTGACCAATTTTTGTATTTCAGGATTTTCAATTATGGCCTGCTTTACAGACCTGCCCACTGAAAGTAAAAAAGTAAGTATAAATTTGCCTTTTTTTATTAGAAAAATTTTAAGAATATAGAGTACAATAAATAATGATATAAAAATAGCTAAAAAAAACCCAGCACGGGTCAGCCATATTTTTACAAAATCAAGAGACTGAGCAAAGAAATATCCGGGTAAAACCCAGAAGAGACCCCATCCTATGGCTCCCAGAATATTCCAAATCATAAAAGAAGTTCTTTTCATTCTGAATATGCCTGCAATTAAAGGAATGATCTCTTTTATACTAGGAATAAAACGACCAATAAAAACACTTTTAGAACCGTGTTTTTTAAAAAAAACTTCCCCTTTTTTATAATAGTTAGGTTTAATAAATCTAAAATTTTTAAAAAGAATTTTAGAACCGTATTTTTTTCCTATAAAATAATTTATATTATCGCCAATAATTGCACCCATTGCCGCAAACCAGATCAGATCTCCCAAGTCTAAATATCCTTTAGCTGCTAGTGCCCCCATAAATAAAACAATTGCCGATCCTGGGATGAGAAGTCCTACTCCTATGGTTGTCTCGAGAAGAGCCGCCAGAAATGCTATCCAATAACCGAGGGTATGAAAAGTTTCAATTTTCGGAAGTAATAATCGTATAAAATCCATTGGCTTGCCCTCCCTTTTGGAAACCTATAAAAATTAACTTATTAATTAAGTCATACTTTGAGTGAAGGATCTCGGAGTTCTTTATACAGGATCATTATTTTAGTAAGGGGAAAGATCAATATGAGCAGAATCTAATAAAAGTATAGGTCAATTTATGTTTTGTCTTTATTTGATTTATTGCTTGTTATGTGTTTTTTTTCATTATAAAGATAATATTTATTGGTTGGTTTTGCATTGTTGTCCAATTCATAAATAAGAGGAATACCTGTAGGGATATTAAGGTCAACTATATCTTCATCACTGATATTATCAAGATGTTTTACAAGAGCTCTCAAACTGTTTCCGTGGGCAACAATGATAACTTTTTTTCCGGATTTTATATCAGGTAAGATAATATTTTCCCAATAAGGCATGAATCTAAGTATGGTATCCTTTAAGCTTTCAGACAAGGGAATATCTTTCTTTTCTAATAAACTATACTTTAATTCATTCCCGGGGAATCGGTCATCATCTGGGGACAGATTTGGGGGACTGATATCATAACTTCTTCTCCAGAACTTTACCTGTTCTTCTCCACACTTTTTCGCCATTTCTGATTTATTTAATCCTTGTAATGCTCCATAATGCCGTTCATTTAAATGCCAGCTCTTAATTACTGGAATCCAGAGCATATCCATTTCATCCAATACATACGATAAAGTTTTTATTGCTCGTTTTAAGACTGACGTGTAAGCAACGTCAAAAGTGTATCCTTTTGATTTTAATAATTTTCCAGCAGATTTTGCTTCCTCTATACCTTTTTCAGAAAGATCGATATCGGTCCAACCTGTAAATCTGTTCTCTTTGTTCCATAAGCTCTCCCCGTGTCTTAGTAAAACAAGTTTAAGCATACCTTTTCCCCTCCTTGATTTTGAGCTGTTCTAGTAGTCTAACATTCATGGGAAATATCTCTTAAGGTGTTTTCAAATTAAATTTCAGTTTGACATTGTGCGCTTACAAGCTAAGTGGATATTACATTTTTATCGATTATAAACACAACATTGGATTTTAGTTTAATAAATATAAACCAATATGCTCAATGGAGGTATTCTGACCTTGCTCCTAAGGCGATAATTTTTAACAAAGTGATCATTTTTACTGATATCATTAGTCAAATTATTTTGTTTGTAGTATTCTTCCATTAAAGTATTGGTCGTTCTTAAGTGAACAGGGTGCAGTTTTACGATATCACTGCATTCGTACCACTTATTGTCGGTCCATGAAACGTTTATGAATATATATACACCTTTGATTTTTATTTCATTTTCCAATATTTTGTATCCGTCTTGTTTAAAATTTAGACCGTCTATCTTCATTATGAATAAATCATTATCAATATTATCTGGAAAATGAACACGCTTTTGTATATCTTCAATTTTTCTCAGTCTAAATAATTTGGTACTGTTTCTTATTTGCAGCATCTCTTTGAAATGGTTTTTACTATAAAGAACCTGTCTATTAGTCGGTTTTGGAATTTTTTCAAGTCTTTCCTTCCATCTTTCATCCCAGAGCTGTTTTTCTCTTTCTCCTTCCATTCCAGTCCATTCCATCATGTCCATAAACCCGATTCCCCAATTGCTTCCTTTAAATGTATTATTGTCTGCTGTATTATCTGGGTAGGATAGTTTGTTGAACCATTCTCCTGAATTATAACTATTGAAATCTCCCGACTTGGACCTTAAAAGTTCGACTCCAGCTTGAAAAAATGGGATTCCTTGGGATAATGTAATTATCCCGCAATATATATTGTGCATTTTTAACATTATTTCTGTCCTGCCTGGAGGATAATCATGCGAATTTTTATTATCAAATCCTACTTTTGCTATCAAATAATCCCAAAGAGTTCCATTGTCATGGCATGTCACATAATTAATAACTGACTGTGGACGGTTAAACTGTTTGGTGATGCTATTTTTTTTATCCTCATAAAGATATCCGACCATATCTGATTTATTTAATGACCAATTATGAGACGGATCAAATCCATTTTTAACTATGAAATTATCCCTTTCAAATACACCATTATCTTTTTCAGATTTCCCCCTAAGATCATCTCTGATATATTGGTTAAAAATCCCTATTTTTTCTTTTGGGTAACTCCATAGGGTGCTTCTATTTGCACTCCTGAATTTTTCTATTCCCATTAATGTTTCATCAAATCCTTCACCATAAAAATAAATATTTTCTCCGTCAACTTTGTCATTTTTCACATCTAAAGTTTTAAGCTTACTTTTAGCTTTTAATATTGAATTAACCGTCATTGCTTGCATCCTGTCAAATCTTATTCCGTCTATTTTATAATATTTAACCCATTTATAGATGGCATCTGCAACCAATTTTTCTACCATCTTATTTTCTGTAGCTATCTCAAAACCGCAATGGGGTTTTAGATCATTTCCTTCTATCCTATAATAATAGTCAGGAACAATCCATTCCAGAGGATCCTCTTGCAAAGTGTGATTAAAAACAACATCTATTACAACTCTTAAGCCGATATTGTGAAGTGACTGGATCATTTCTCTAAACTCTTTTATTCTGATTTTACCATTTGGATTTGTCGCATAACTTCCGTCTGGAACCATATAATGAAAGGGGTCATAACCCCAGTTATATTTATCATTTTCCTGAATAAGCTGTGTTAAATTTTGTTGGTATTTTCCGGAACATCCATATTTGGTCGTGAGTTTATTGAATATTTCATCTAAGGTAGAGTCCGAATTAATTATTTCTTCTGCCGCAATAGTTATCTCGTCCAAGGTAGGAATTTTTCCTGTATCATAGATTTTAAAATATTCTCGGATATTTCGAACAGTTGTATTTTTTAGTTCAAAAGAGTCTTCTTCTGGAACTGTTGAAAAATCATTTACTGGGAGCAGGTGAATATATTTTAGCCCAGCATTGGCAAGTTCCTTTAAATGATTCATGCTCTTAGTATTGCTCAAAGTAAATGAGACATATTTTCCTCGAATCTGTTCGTCTGTGATACTGTCATCATATACACTAAAATCTCTTATATGAAGCTCATATAAATTTATGTCAATTGGATCAAAATTATATTCGAAATTAAAGCAATGGTTACTCCAGTTATCCGGAGTAATATCTTTATCGTTATAATCTCCAAGATTAACGATTTGGCTAAACTCACCATTTGTTGAAAGAGAAACAGAATAAGGATCCGTAACAAGTTTGGAAATAATTCTATTTCCTTCGTGTCTTGAGAATACTTTTACTTCATACAAATAAAAATAGTTTTTCCAGTCACTCTTTCCTTTAAGTTTCCATACTCCATTTTTATTTTCCATATCAAAAGGTGAACCTGAAATTTCAGTATTTTTATTTGAATATTTATATACATGAAGTTTTACTTCAATCGCTGTCGGGGCCCATAGTTTTAATTTGAAGTCTGATTTTGAGTTAAATACTACTCCCAGTTCGTTATCATAATAATAATATTTGTCAATGATGTCCGCCTTTTGTAATATGACTTTTCTAAATTTTTTATTATTTATTTTTGCAACAATTATAAGATTTCCAGCGATCATTTTTTTTATTTTTGATTCAGTTACAGACTCATCAAATGTAAGTTTCCTGAAATATCCAATTTTATCTTCTCCATTTTCTCTTTTTAGTAGTCCATATTTTTTATTAATACGTTTTTTATAGGATTTTTCTTCTGTAGAATCTTCCGGTTCAAATTGCAGAATGTCTCCTGTGTCTGAAAAATCTCCAATATCTTTTAATTTTATCTCTTGGGTTTTTCCGTCCAAAACTATTGCATCGTCTTTTTCTACAATTTTCCCATTGGAATTAAAATAAAGGAAATATCTCAATGAACTGTAATCTTCTATTTCATATGTTTCTTTTTCAAACTTGCAAGCAATAATTTTTTCTGAAAGCCAAAATGCCAAAAGATTTTTTTTATATTCCATTTATTTCACCCACTTTAATTTTTTTAATATAACTTCGTATGAGCTACCCTAGTTTAAGGAGAGGTTTTTTCTGCATCTATTTTTGTAAGATTGTAAAAAGAAATGTATAGAAGTATTAGAAATGAGCTGAATATAAATATAAACAAAATAGCTTGGTTTCCTTAAAATCATCCACTTTTGACAGATCAACAAAAAAATTATACTTTTTTTCAAATCTTGATTTATTTATAAAATCAAATTGGTTCTTTAGATTTTTTTTATTCATTTTTATAAATTCTAAGAAATATCCTATCTATATTTTTATCGAAAAACTAGGTATATTCCTTTAAAGGATTTATGGAAATTTAATATCTGTTTTTTATGTTATAAAATAGGGACATGCACAACGTGACATGTCCCCATTAAAAAATTTATTTAATTTCTTTAAAAAGCAGTTGCATGTAAATAAAGTTGTTTAAAAATATTATCAGTGTAAATATCAGAAGGAGTTTTAGTGACTTAATTTTAAATTAAGAACAGATTTGATGTCCTTCTTGAGAAAGAATGGTTTTAGCAAGATTAAGATCTCTGTTTTTCACAAGGATATAATCTGTATCGTATGTGGAAATGGCAAATATGCTTATCCCATGTCTTGCCAATGCGGCGCTTAGAGAAGAGAGTATACCCACCAGAGAGAAGTCCAAAGGACCTTCTACTTGTAAAATATTCCAGTCTCTCTCGCATTTTATATTTTCAGGGATATTTTTTTCTATACATACTATTGAAAGTTCATGAGAGGTCCTTGTTATGGAATAAAAATCTTCTTGTTCTATCCAGTCAGGAATTGTTTCTGAAATTTCCAGCCTGCAAACTGCAAATGTTCCCTTTAAAACTTTCATTTTTAGATTTATTTTTGTCATATAATCACTCTTGATATTTATTAATTAAAATTATGGGAATAATATTGAAATTTGAAATATTTCAGCCCATTTTATATGGAAATTTTATTTTCTCTTATTATACTTTTTACCAGCTCCAGATCCTCAGCAGTGTCTACCCCTATAACTTTAAAAGGAGTTTCCAGAACCTTTATCTTATATCCGTTCTCAAGCACCCTAAGCTGTTCTAAAGATTCTGCTATTTCAAGGGAAGTCTGCCTCATTTTGGAATATTTTATTACAAAATCCCTTTTGTACCCATATATACCCACATGTTTGTAATAATTTTCCATGTTCAGCAGTCTCGGATAAGGTATTGGACTTCTGGAGAAATAAATAGCATAGTTATCCTTATCGGTTATAACCTTTACGTTGTTTGGATTTTCAATCTCTTCATAGCTGCCCATTTTGTGTTTCAGAGTTGCCATGACCAGGTCAGGATTTTCTCTGAAGGGTTCTATTAGTGAATCTATCATGGGACCCTCTATAAGAGGTTCGTCGCCCTGCACATTTATGATGACGTCATAATCTCTGTATTCTTTAGCCACCTCTGCTATTCTGCTGGTGCCATTTGGGTGAGAGGAGCTTGTCATCATGGCTTCTCCACCGAAAGCTTTTACGGTATCGTATATTCTCTGGTCATCTGTAGCAACTACAACTTTGTCCAGAGAAGAAGCTGATGCCTTCTTATAAACCCATTCTATCATGGTATGCCCATCTATATCTTTAAGTGGCTTTCCTTCAAGCCTCGTAGATGCATATCTTGAAGGGATAACTCCCAAAAATTTCATATATAACCTCCCTTTAGTTTAATCAATTAATTATAATTGAATAAATAAATATAAGCAATTTTTTTTGAAAAAAATATTTATTTTCAACTAAAGTGTAATTTTATTAGTCAAAATGTCATCTAGAGCTTTTTAAAAGAGATAATTTTATGAAAAAATAAAGGATATAAAATTATCAGTTGTATAAGTGATTGCTAACTGATTTTATGACCTTTTTAAAATAAAAACAAAGGAAGCTGTATATGATAAATTTTCTAAAATTAAACTTTTTTAATTAAAATAATTAAAAGTTCAAGTTTTAAAATTTTAGTGAATAATTTTGTGATGTTCAAACCCCAATAAAAATTGTTTTTTAGTATAAAAGTGTTATTTTTTCATTTTAAAAACATTGACAATTATTTTGGTACAATGTTATTATTAATTGGTTATAGAGATGTTTTATTAAAAAAAATTAATTATTAAAGGTGGCGACAATATGAACAGATTAAAATCGAGAGAATTAGCCTTTTTCAATCTGCTAAAAAGTCTTATTTCTCCAAATATCAAAAATGAATCAATCGACTATGTCGTATCAATAGAAGATCTTCAGAAAAAGATGCATATAGACCGTCAGATAATATCCCAGTTCATAAAGAAGCTTCAGGAGGATGGGCTTGTGGATATCTTAGAAGAAACTGATACTAGGCTGAACATGCATTTTGAAAAGACACATGAAAAACTTCTGGAATTCATATCCTTAGATGAGGTAGAATCCACGATAAAAGATATAAAAGAGTTTATAGGAAGAAACTTAAGGTTTTTCAACTTTACAACTTCTGAAGAGTATACAAAGAAATATGCTGAAGAAGCACTTGAGAGAATGGAGAAAGACGGAGAAGATTTTGACATGACAGATATCATCGAAAAAGGTGTCAATGATGTGTTCAACAAGGAAAGTGTCATGGTAGAGATAAATAAAATTCTTTTTACAATATGTGAGAATGCAGAGGAAAAAGACCTGAATGTCTTAGAGAGTATAATTTACTGCTCCTTAAATCTCCCTGCTGTGGAAAATCCATTTTATATAACTCTATTTCTTACGAAACTGTGCTTTGAGATAGAATTCCTGAAAAGAGGGTAGAGAGGGGGTTATCCCCTCTTTTTTATATATTAAACTTGTGCGGAGGTATGAGAATGAAAATAGTTCTTTTAGATGCGATAACATTGGGGGATGCAGATATTTCTATTATAGGTGGCGAGGGGGAATTCACTGCATACGAAATGACCTCTCCCTGTGAGGTGGCAGACAGAATAAAGGATGCAGTGATAGTGGTGACAAACAAGGTATATCTAGGGATAGATGAGATGGTGAGTGCAGAAAAGCTAAAGCTTATCGCTGTAACTGCAACGGGCTACAATAATGTGGACATAGAAGAGGCAAAAAAAAGAGGGATAAAAGTGGCCAATGTCAAGGACTACTCCACAGAATCGGTGGCCCAGTACACAATAGCTTGTATGATGAGCCTCATGATGAATCTAAATAGATATGACAGAGCAGTAAAGGCAGGGGAATGGGAAGCATCTAGTACTTTTACACTCCTTAAATACCCGGTAACGGAGATGAATGGGAAAACTCTCGGTATAGTTGGATACGGGGCTATAGGAAAGCGTGTAGGAGAGATGGCAGAGGCACTGGGAATGAAAGTGATAGTAGCCAAGAGACCCAACGTAACATATGACGACCCTAAGAGGATGGATTTTCAGGAAGTTTTAAGGACAGTGGACGTTCTTTGTATACACTGCCCACTTTCGGATGAGACCAGAAACTTGATTTCTCATGAAGAACTTGATATGATGAAAAAGAAATCCTTCATAATAAACCCCGCCAGGGGAGGTATAATAGATGAGATAGCTTTGGCTGATGCCCTCAAAAAAGAAAAAATAGGAGGAGCAGCACTAGATGTACTAGAAACAGAACCTCCAAAAGGTGGAAGTCCGCTCTTTTCTCTAGACAATGTCCTTATAACCCCTCACATAGCATGGTCAACTTTTGAAAGCAGAACAAGGCTTCTAGAAGGAGTGAAAAAAAATATAAAGGATTTTAAGAGCGGAATACTAAAAGGTATAGGGGAATAGAAGTTATACAAAATTAAGGAGATGATTTTTATGAAAAAATTGGCTTTGTCACTAATACTCTTCTCTATGCTAGCTTGCAGCAAGGCACCTATAACAGGAAGAACTCAGATTTTAATTGTTCCTAAATATGAGGTTCTACAGCAGAGCAGCCTGCAGTATGAAGAGGTAAAAAAAGAGAGTAAAATTATAAATAATCAAGATTCTGTAAAGGTAAAAAAGGTAGGGAACAATATAGCAAAGGCTGTAGATACATTTTTGAGGAGTGACCCTGCATACGCAGGAATGGCAGATGACTATAATTGGGAGTTTAACCTCATAGAATCTGAAGAGGTAAATGCTTGGTGTATGCCAGGAGGAAAAGTAGCAGTATATACAGGGATACTGAAATATGCCAAAGATGAGGACAGACTAGCTGTAATAATGGGACATGAGATAGCACATGCAGTGGCAGATCACGGACGTGAGAGAATGAGCCAGGAGCTGATAAAAAACTATGGTACGGCGACATTGTCCACACTTTTTAATCAAAATCCAACTTTGGCTACAAATGTGTTTTTTCAGGCATACGGAATCAGCAGCGAGCTTGTGACACTTAAATACAGCAGAGATCATGAAAAAGAGGCGGATAAACTAGGTCTTATATTTATGGCGATGGCAGGATATAATCCAAATGCCTCTATTGAGTTTTGGGAGAGCATGGCTGCAGATAAAGAGGCAGAACCTCTAGAATTCTTTAGCACTCACCCTAACAGTGCCACTAGAATACAACTTCTAAAGGAATACATAGCAAGTCCGGAATTTTCAAAATACTTAAGATAGGAAGGTAATAATTGATGTTTGAAATATATTTTGTGAGACATGGGGAAACCGAATGGAATCTAAAAGGGATCCTTCAAGGAAGCAAAAACTCACACCTTACAGAAAAAGGTAAGGAGCAAGCCTATAAGCTAAGAGACAAGCTCGAAGGAACTCATTTTGAAGGAATATACACTAGTCCTTTAAAAAGGGCATCTGAAACTGCAGAGATACTGAGAGGTAACAGAGATGAACCTTTTTATATCGTCGATGATCTGAAGGAGATGTCTTTTGGAGCCATGGAAGGGATACCAAAGATCCAGTTTCAAGAACTAGAGCCCGAAGCTTATGATAACCTTTGGAATAACCCTCTGAATTATAATCCAGAACCTTTTGGAGGAGAAAACTTCCAGGATGTTGATAAGAGGGTCATGAACTTTATGGAAAAACTTGTGGAGAGCCATCCTAATGGGGGTAAGTTTCTCGTAGTAAGCCACGGGATGACTCTGAAAATGATATTCAGTCATATATGGAAACACGGCCTAGAAAAGTACTGGGATGACCCTGTGCCTGAAAATACAAGTGTAACTATTGTAAGTTATAAAAATAATGAATTTAATATAGAAAAATTTTCAGATACGTCACACCTTGATTAAGCCGGAGTAAATCCGGTTTTTCATATTTTAAAAGATGATAAAGATTTTATTTGGAGGATTATTATGAAAAAAATTGGAATTGCTTTAGGTGGAGGTGGGAGTAGAGGGTTTGCCCATTTAGGAGCAATAAAAGCTTTGGAAGAAAAGGGAATTAGGCCAAATGTATTTTCGGGAACAAGTGCGGGATCTATAGTTGCGGCTCTGCTTGCTACAGAAAAAACACCAGATGAGATTATGGATATTATGGGGAGTATTAAAATAACAAAAGCTTTAAATATTATACTTCCAGCTGATGGATTTGCATCACTTGATAAACTAGGATCAAAATTAGATGAAATACTTGGTGGAAGTGATTTTTCTGATCTGAAACACAAATTGTACATCTGTGCATCAAATCTTAACACGGGTAAAGCAGAATATATAAACAATGGTAATGTTGCCAAAGCGGTTCAGGCTTCATCTTCAATTCCTATCCTATTTGCACCAGTTGAGATTGATGGGCAGCTGTATGTTGATGGTGGACTACTTGATAATGTTCCGATAATGCCATTGATTGAAGAATGCGAACATATCATAGCTATAGATATTATGCCGATAAAAACTTTAGAAAAAGTTGAGGGTATTTCTGAAATTATAGTTAGGATGTTTCAAATGGGTATTGCAATGCAGTCAGATAAAAAAGAGCATTGCGATTTATTGATCAAATTAGAAGAGTTATCTGAATTTAATATATTGGATACAAATCACAATCAAGAGATTTTTAAGATAGGATATAATTATGTTAAAAACATGAAAATATCAATGTAGCTAAATGGGTTATACTAACTAAAATACTCAATTTTTCGAAAAAAATTACAAAATTGATCACTCTATATTAATTTAACTATATATTTTTAAGAATGTTTAAAACAAAATTGTAGGTGTTTTTATGAAAGATATAAAAGACAAGTTTGAAGATCTTAAAGACAAAGCAGAAGGTGAAATAAAAGAAAATTTAGGAAAAGCTACAGGAGATCAAGAGTTAGAATTAGAAGGAAAAATAAAGAAAAAAATTTTAGAAGTAAATTTGTTATTTTTATTAAGGAAAAGAGGTATAGGAGATTTTATTTTGATTGATAGTGAGAGACAAAAGTACATGTGAAGGGACATGAAATAAGTTTAGCAATGGGATTTGATCCAGAAGGTAAAAGATACATGAAGAATATTTTTAGAAATACAGAAGGATAGAGAGATTTATGGCTAATAATAAATGGACAACAGCGATAAAAGAGGAGGCAAATATGATCAAGGTGTATGGAAAAACAGGCTGTTCTAGATGTCATGAACTAAAAGGTATTTTGGAGGGGGTAGGGACAGAGTTTCAGTATATAGAGGATGCGGCGGAGCTAAGAAGGGTGGCTATAGAGGCCAAGATCATGATGGCTCCTGTGGTGGAGTATGATGGGGGATTCTATACCATGGAGGAGTTTCTGAAAAAATCAGGACTCTGAAAAAACATAAAGTAAAAAAGAATGGGTTATAGGGGAGAATTACAGTTGAAATACTATTGGAAATATGGTAGTATAATCACGTGCCTCTATAGCTCAATTGGATAGAGCATCTGACTTCGGATCAGAGGGTTGTGGGTTCGATTCCTGCTGGGGGCGCCAGTGATTACCCTCAAACTTAATACTTTTTTATAAAAAAGCACAAGATTTTAGTATCTTGTGCTTTTAAAATTTTATCTCTATATTTTCCAAGTCTATTATTTTTATTCTTCTTATGAGTAAATTCAGTATTTCTCTTAAATCTGGGATTAAATCTTTAGTTATGTTTCTTAAAAAAAATCTAAGTATTTCTATATGGTCTTCAGTTATTTCTTTCTTTTGCTCATCACTGAGAAGTTGTTCTTTTTCTTTGATGTCTTTTTTTATTTTATGAGTTTCTTTTCTTAGCTCTTGAAGCTGCTCTTTTGCCACTTCCTTTGAAACGAGTCCTTCTATGACCAGAGAAAGTACAGCTTTTTCTGATTCTTCTTTTTTATTTAATATCTTTTTTTGTTCTGTGATATCGTCGATAATATCGGCAAGTCTAAATTCATAGTCATTAATCATTTGCAAATGTGGGTGATTTAAAATTTCCTCAGAAATTATTTTTTCTAAATGATCGGAACTGTATCTTATGTTGCAGCCTTCACATTTATAATAAGTATAAATTTTATTTTTATTTCTAAAGGCATTCCCTGCAAATTTACCACCACATTTGCAAAATGTGATATGAGTATAAATATATTGATGAATATCTTCTTTTGATTTTAAACGATTTCCTTTTCTGATTTCCTGTATTTTAGAGTACTCTTCCTTGCTCAGGAGTGCCGGGAGAACTGGTGTGTCAGTGGTAAAATATTCTTTTCTTCTTCCTTTGTTGTGATTTTTATTGAGTTTACCTTTCTTACCAAAAGTCCTCAGGCCTATTAATTCCGGCATACCAAGCCAACTTGCCAGAGTGACTGCATTTATATTATTTACACTGGAACTTTTGGCAATATTTCTGTATCTTATAACATCTAATAATACTTTTCTATAGAATCTCCATGTATCTTCATTCTTTACCATAATCTTGCACCGAACACCGCTAATATCTCCTTTGATGACTTTTAGCCAAGGGAGGACACTACCACCTAAGTACCTATTGGTCTTGGCGTAATTGTACATATTGTCAGTGACCTTTTTTACTATTTTTGCTTTGTCCTCCTGAGCCCCAATGAGCCTTACAAGGGAAGGCAGACTGTCATAGGTACCGTCTACCTTTACCACACCTTCCAAGGCTGATATAAGAGTCACACCCAGCTCCTCCAGATAAAATAGATCTCTCATACCGTTCCTGAATTCTCTTGTAAATCTGTCGGAATGATAGACAAGAACATATTTTATAGATTGGTTAAGTCTAAGATAGCTTTTAAGATCTTCAAGGCCGATTCTGTTATCTTTATCTCCATGATCTGTATCTGTAAAAGTTTCAATGACCAGGTAGTTTTCTTTTTCTGCAAATTTTTCTATATGCTTGTCTTGTTCAACTTTTGATCCTCTCGCATCCTGTTGGTTGGTAGATACTCTCGTATATTTTACAGCAATTTTATTCATACATAATTCCTTTTATTTCTAATTTTTTTCTTAGCTCTTTTATTTTCAAAATTGCCAGTTTTACACTGTCTTTTTTACTCATTTCTGATTTCATTTTATTCACCTCCACTTTTATAAATCAATAACATAATTCAGCTGATTAATTATTGAGATTCAGATGCTATTCTAAGGAGTGTCCTGTCTATTTTTCTGTCCATCATTGATTCTATTTCTTTTCTATTATTCCGGAAGATATTTTTTAAAACATCTTCGTAATGTGTAACCGTAGTCAGATAGAATCCCTCTACTTTATCAAATAATTTTATTTGATTGCCTGTCAGTAAGAATTGCTTGTCCATGACCATGAGGTCGCAGATCTCTTCCTTGAGTTCCTTTAGATGTTCTTCTGAAGGGTTATTTATGTATGCCTGGGAAGCAGCTCCAAATTCTAAAACCTCTTCTTTAAACTTTTCTTTTTGATCATGAAAACCATAATGGTTAAATATTTTCTTTAATCTAGCTTCCATAGCTACCTCCTAATTTTACAGCTGCTTTATCTTGATTTTTATTTTTAAAAGTCTTTTTAACCATGCCACTAGATTTTTCATCAAGAGACTCTCCTGTTTTCAATGGCTATAAGTTTGGCAGTAATCTCTTGTTCATTTAGTGCCTCAAAGGTATGAATCTTATTAAAAATATTTAAAGTTACCTGTATTTTTCCATTTGGCAGATAGTGTTTTTTCATAATAACCTCCTTAGACCTCTTTCCCATCTATTTTTAGAATTATTTCTTTTACTTCGTAATGAGTGATATATCTGGCTCCACACCTTGGACATTTGTAATATCTCTTGAACTTGCCATCATAGGTCGGCTTCGAAGAGTAGTGTCCATTCTTGTGAGAGCACTGAGGGCATTTTTTCATAAAGCAACAACTCGCTTTTGATAATATTTTTGGAACTCCCCTTTTTTTTAATACAAGTCTGAATTTTATGATATACTCTTAGTTGAATTACTATCTAACATGCTTTGGACGGTAGCTAGATACTGTAATTCTTGATGATTTTGGCAGCAGTTAACCGCTTTATATCTACAATGCTGTATTTGTAGTAATAGAGCTCGTTGAGTGCTGCCTTTACTGTATCTATCCCATATTTGTGTGTGAAAATCTCAAGAAACTCAATATACTCTGATGATTTATATGGCAGGCTGCTTATGGCTCTGGAAACGTGGATATTTTTTAAGGCTCTAGACAGTTCTCTATGAAACATTGAGACTTCCCTCCCTCATAAGTTCGTTATATTTTTTACAGAGGACATTCCCTAGCTCTCTTTCTACGTATTCTCCTTCAAAACCGATGTCGTTAATCACAAGGCTTCTAAGCCTCTTTATTTCTTTTTCTCCGAGTTTTTCGGACATGAATTTGATTTTATCGTTCCTTTTGATTTCCTTTGGCTTAATGCTTTCAGGCTTCGTATGGTCGCCGTCTCTCAGGATGGCCACCAGGATATCAGGGGTCATGCTTTTGTTTTTTAGGTGCATGAATTTTAGGACTTTTTCAACCTGGCTTATATCTCCTCTGGAATATTTTTTTATGTTTTTTATGGAATTTTTATTTAAGTGCTGAATACTAAAGTTTGGAAGGAGCTTCTTTAGTTCTTCTTCAAATTCCTCAGAAGGAGCAGCAGGCATGCTACTGCTTTTATCTTTTATGGGAGTATTATTAGTAGGAGTATTATGTGCCGACTTTTGAGTCGATTGAGACTCGACTTTTGAGTCAAAACCACCCGACTGAAAAGTCGATTGCGGAGAAATAAGACCCATCTGTTTTTTTATTTTTTCTAAATCAATATCTTCATACTCTGTTTTTTCTATTTCAAATAGAGAGTTGAACTTGCTATCTAAGGAGAAAAAGGTGTAGGTCCCGTAAGAAAGGCTTCTATGAAGATGCCGCTTTATAAGGCCAAGTTTTTCATATTTGGACATTCTTCTACCTATAACTTCTTCACTGGATATCTTTAATACTGGCAGATATGAGATGAGCTTCTGATAATCTACCCAAATATATCTTTGGCCTTCTATTACCTTTTCTATGATTTTCTTTACTTGGAAAATTTCTTTGAGATAAGTAAGTATAAAAGCATCTTTGATATCCAGGTCATATTCAATTAGTTTTTCCTGCTGGACGTCTGCTATGGTGTATTTTTGTTTTGACATTCAGATGCCTCCCTTTTTCTCAAACGGTTTTCTTCAATTGACTTTCTTTCTGTATTGGAGTTTTCATCTCTGAGGTTAATTTCGTATTGGTCAATCAAGTTTAAAATCCAAAGTATCAGTTTGTCATTGAGTTCTTCATAGTGGATTTCTTGATCTTGGACTTCTTTGACATCCTTTTGGTATTTGAAATTGAATGCGTCTTCTTTTTTATCCAATTTTTCGAGTTCAACTCTCAAATTATCCAAGGGAACATTCTGAAGAATATGTTTTCTAATCCTAGAAAAGTTCTTTTGCATATCTTCGTTCCATTTATCGAGATTGAACCTCCTTTCTCTCCTCTCATCATCTAAGGAATCGATTACCCTTTCATGTCTAAGATGCTCTCTCAGGGTCATGATTCTAGACTGCATATTCATACTTCTTTCCAGTGCCAATGAATTGGCAGATTCTAGTCTTGCCATTTTAAGCCTCCCTCTTAAATTAAATGTTTTCTTTAAATTAAAGATATAATCAACTTTGTACACGTTTGTGTCTAGTCAACCCAAAATTTTTTTAATGTCTTCTAAAATTTTAGTGTCCCCTGATTTGATTTTACGGTACATATACTCTCTGGAAATACCAAGTTTTTTAGACAATTCTGCCATAGTTATTCCGTTTTTTATGGTTTTAATTTTAATTTCATTTAACAAATTCTTCACCTCCAAGTTTTGTTTACATTTGTTAACACTAGAATTTTACCTTTTGCGGGCACAAATGTCAACAGTTTTTATTTTGTGGCGTTCACATATGTGACTTTATCTAGTAAAATTTCATATGAAGGGAGAGTGTTTATGTCTGAATTTATTGTAGAAGAAGAAAATAGAAATAAACTGGCATTATACATAAAACAAAATAGAGAGGCTAGAGGAATAGGTTTAAATCAATTGGCCTTAAAAGCCGGATTACAAAAGACAATTCTTTCCAGACTAGAAAGTGGAAAAATTTTAAAGATAAATCCATTTTTTCTAAAACAACTGGCAGAGGCTCTAGGTAAAGATTATAAGGAGTTATATAGAATAGTAGGGTATTTGGAAAATGAAAGGGAAATAAAGAGCAATGGAAGAATCGTGGATTTATCAATTTGTGAATTGCCTGTATATGGTAAAGCTGCTGCAGGTGACGGGTATATAAATCTTGATAATATCATCTATACCAAAAGGGTCATAGCAAACGGATTTAGTAAAAATTCCTTTTTAGTAGAGGTGGCTGGGGATTCTATGACACCGGAAATTAATGAGGGAGATTTTGCTCTTGTGGATCCAATGGAAAATGACTATATTTCTGGGAAAGTATATGTAGTAACCTATAGAGATGAAACTTTAATAAAAAAAATAGAATGTCCGGCAGAAAACATAGTGGTACTTAAAAGCTATAATGCTAAATATCCTGATAAATATATCATGGATGAGCAGATAGAGGGCCTGAAAATAGAGGGACGAGTATTGAAGGTCATTTCTGAGAAGAGGTTTTAAAATTACTAATTTTTGATATGAAGCAGAAGGAATGGAGAGAGCAATGCAAATAAAAAGAAGAGAGAATAGTTTCACAATAGATGATATGAATCCTTTCAAAAATGATAAATTAGGACGAGAAACAATCGCAGATAATTTGACCAAAATAATTGACTCTATACATGGTAGCTTTGTATTAGGAATAGACTCTTCTTGGGGAACTGGGAAAACTACTTTTATAAAAATGTGGCAAAAGAAAATTGAATTAAATGAAGATTATTTTGCTATATATTTTAATGCTTGGGAGAATGACTTTTTTAATAATTCACTAATTTCATTAATTGGAGAAATCGATAAACATTTAAAAAATGGTAAAAATGCTAAATTGTCAGATTTAAAAGAGGTAACAGGAACGATAGCAAGTAATGTTGTAAAAAAGTTAACTTTTGATATATTTAATCCAAAAGAAATGTACAAAGAACTTAATAGTACTGAGGTGAGAAAGCTATTAGATCAATATATAAATTATCTAGGAATCAAGGGAAATCTCGCTGAAAATCTAAAATTATTAAAAGAAAAATTAGGAGTTAAAAAAATTATTTTTTTTATTGATGAATTAGATAGGTGCAGGCCTGATTATGCAATTGAGATATTGGAAAAAATAAAACATATTTTTGATGTAGAAGACTATATATTTGTTTTGGCTCTTGATAAAAGCCAACTATCACATTCGGTAGGGACTTTATATGGAGATAAAATGGATTCTCTGGGATATTTGAGGAGATTTATAGATTTAGACTATTCTTTGCCTAAACCAGACAAAGAAGCTTATATAAAAGTTTTGATTGATGAATTTGAATTAAAAGCTCCCAATGGAAACGATGAGTATCTATGGAAATTTTTAATTGAAATATCAAAAAAAGAAAATATAAGCTTAAGAGATTTAGATAAATTATTTTATTATTTAAAAATTCTTCTGCCAATAACTAAGTTATGGGATGCAAGTCAAAAATTGACAGAAAGTTTAAAATATGTTTTAGGAATGTTGTATTCTTTGTTTATTTATCTGAAAATTAAGGAGCCAGAATTATATAATGGTATTTTAAATAAAGAATTTAATTATGGAGATGTAGTAAAAGTTGTAGAAAATATTAAGTTAGATATAAGAAATGTTGGGTTTAATAAATTTATTCCTGAAATTATAAAAAAAATATTAGAAATCAATAATTCATTTGTAAATTTTGATCCAGAGGAAGAGTATACTATTTTTAAAGATTTTAATCACCAGGAAAGAATAAATCTAATTACTCTTTTTGAAAACGATGGTAAATTTAAGATATTAAATGAGATGGAATTTTTAAATGATTTTCAATAAGTTATAAGACAAAGTCAAAATAATTATTGTGAAATGACAAATTTTTGTTAAAAAATTAGAGAAATGGAGAGATGATAGATGATAACTGGAGAAATCAGAAATAAAGTTGATAAAATGTGGCAGTACTTCTGGACAGGAGGACTTACAAATCCTATAGATGTTATAGAACAGCTAACGTACCTAATGTTCATGAAGAGACTTGACCAGGAACAGCAGAGAAAAGAGAAAGAAAACTCTGAGCTGGATTCTATCTTAGGCGGTAGTAGTACCGATAATTATATCTTCCCTGAGGATAAAAAGCATATCAGATGGTCTAGCATGATACAACTTGGGAATTCTAAAAAAACTTTTGAACTTATGAGAGATGAAGCTTTTGAGTTTATAAAGACTCTAGATGGGAATGAAGACAGTGCTTTTTCAAAATATATGAAAAATGCCATTTTCAAAGTTCCTACACCTGCTGTACTTCAAAATACAATGGATGTAATGGAAGAAATATTTAATACAAAAGAGATGGTGGAAGGGAAAGATACCAAGGGAGACCTCTATGAGTACCTTTTGTCAAAACTATCTCAATCAGGTACAAACGGGCAGTTCAGGACACCAAAGCACATAATAAACCTGATGGTAGCCATGATGAAACCGACCCCAAAAGATACTATCATTGACCCGGCATGTGGTACTGCCGGTTTTTTGGCGAGTTCTGTAGAATATCTCATGAAGCACCATGGAAAAGAGATCGGTTCTGATCATGAAGTGAGCGAGCACTTCAATAACGAGATGTTCAGCGGAAACGACACCGATTCCACAATGCTTGGAATCTCTGCAATGAACCTTATTCTTCACGAAGTGGCGAGTCCAAATCTAAACAGAATAGATTCCATGTCTACTGAGTATACAGAGGAAGAAAAATATTCTCTTGTAATGGCAAATCCTCCGTTTAAGGGAAGTCTTGACTATGATCAGGTAGCTCCGTCTTTACTAAATGTGGCTAAAACCAAAAAGACAGAGCTTTTGTTTTTAAGCCTTATAATAAGACTCTTAAAAATCGGTGGAAGATCTGCCGTAATAGTTCCAGACGGAGTACTCTTTGGATCATCAAATGCTCATAAAGCTATCAGAAAAGAGATAATAGAAAACCAGAAACTAGAAGCTGTCATATCTATGCCAAGCGGGGTATTCAAACCCTATGCAGGAGTATCTACAGGGATATTAATATTCACAAAGACAGATGATGGCGGTACAGATGACGTATGGTTCTACGATATGACAGCAGACGGATATTCCCTGGATGACAAGAGAAACAAAATAGATGACAATGATATCCCGGATATTCAAAAGAGATGGGACAACAGAGAAGCTGAGAAAGATAGAAAAAGGACAGAAAAGAGTTTCTTTGTACCTAAAGATGAGATAGTTTCAAACGACTATGATCTTTCCATCAACAGATACAAAGAGATAGAACACGAAGAGGTAGAGTACGAAGCACCTAAGACAATACTGAAAAACATCAAGGTTCTGGAGGAGGATATCATGAAGGGTATCCAAGAGCTTGAGAAGATGCTGGGTGTTTAATATGAGTTATAAATTAGTTCAAAATTTAAATACATTAAAAAAATTACCTAAAAATTACAGGTTAGTAGAATTTTCTAAATTAGTAAAAGACGCGACTAAAAATGTAACTAAAATAAAAAAACAAGATTACCTTGAATTAGGTAAAATTCCTATTATAGATCAAGGCCAAGAATTTATAGCTGGATATTCAAATGATATTGAGAAAAATTTTTATAAAAATAAAGCAATTATATTTGGAGACCACACAAGAAAATTTAAATATATTGATTTCCCGTTTTATATAGGTGCTGATGGCGTTAAAGTTTTAGAAAGTGATTTAAAAACAGTTTTTCCAAAATATTTATATTATTTTTTCCAAACATTAAATATTCCAAATACAGGATATAATAGACATTTTAAGTATTTAAAAGATGTTAAAATCATTCTACCCCCTATACCCACACAAATAAAGATAGCCGCCGCCCTGGACAAAGCCCAGGAGCTCATCGACAAAAGGAAAGAGCAGATCCAGAAGTATGACGATCTCCTCCAGAGTGTGTTTTTGGATATGTTCGGTGACCCTGTTACGAATCCTAAGGGGTGGGAAGTAGACATTTTAAAAGAGCATCTAAATATAGTTGGTGGATATGCTTTTAAAAGCTCTTTATTTGAAGAAACTGGCGTTCCTGTTATAAAAATAGGTACTGTTAATAAAGGTTATTTTGATGTAAATACTTTTAGTTACTATAATGAAAAGTATTTAGATTCTTTAGAGAAGTATCTTGTGGTACCTAATGATTTACTTATTTCGTTAACTGGAACTGTAGGAAAAGAAGATTATGGAAATATATGCAGGTCTACTAATGAGTTTTCTCAGTATTTCCTAAACCAGCGTGTTGCGAAACTTCAATTTAATAAAGAGACAATAAATGATTACTATGCTGAATATACTTTCAAAAATCCTAAATTTAAAAGTGAAATAATAAAACTTAGTAGAGGGGTTAGGCAAGCAAATATAAGTAATAACGATATTTATAGTTTAAATATTTCTTTACCCCCTCTACCACTGCAAAGTCAATTCGCTTCTATCGTAAAAAAGGTAGAAGAAGAAAAGAAAAAACTGGAGACTTCTCTCTCAGAACTTGAAAATAATTTCAATTCAATTATGCAGAGAGCATTCAAGGGAGAGCTGTTTTAAAAAGGGGGATATATGTCAACTAATATACATTATTTTCAGAGGTATTCACAGAGGGAAAACGTAGCTACAAATAACACCTTACTTCTTTTTTCAAGACTATACTATGATTCTATTCACAAGTTCAACGATTTTTTAAGTAACCTTATGGAGAGTGAAGATATAAGTGTTGGACTAAGATTTTCACAGCAGGATAAAAACGGGTCTTCCGTCCCAGACGGATCATTTGGTCAGCCGAGCTTTAAAGTTGTTATAGAAACAAAACTTCACAATAAATTTGATGAGAGTCAGTTGATCAACCATCTCAAAGCCTTTTCAAACGAGGAAAAGAAAATTTTGATAGGTCTTAGTCCCGCATATATGAGTAAAAAATCAAAAGAAAAGATAACAGAAATAGCTAAAAAAGAAAACGTCAAATTTATTAATGTAACTTTTGAGAAAATAGTAAAAGCCTTTAGAGAAGCATTAGTAGACTATGATTTTGAATTGCATGCAATCATAGAAGATTTTGAAAAGTACTGTTATCAGGAGGGGCTTATAAAGGAAGATCAATTTCTTATGAGAATACTACCTTGCGGTCCGTCCTTTGATATAAATAAAAAACATAAACTTTATTTTGCTCCAGCAGATAGAGGTTATACAGAGCATGGATATTTGGGGATTTATGCCAATAAGTCAGTTAGAGGGATAGGGAAAATTAAAAACATAATTGATGCCGATATTAAAGATGGAAACATTGATATCAAGAAAAGTAAGAAAAATACTACTGAAGAAGAAGCAGAAAGAATAATAGATGCCATAAAAGAAACAAAAGAAACCCTAGGATGGAATATAGAGTCAGGACATAAATTTTTTATTATGGAAGAATTTTATGACACTGATTTCAAAAAAGAATCCAAAGGCGGGATCATGGGAGCCAGATTTTTTAATTTAAAAGATATTATAGGAGAAGAAAAAAATATTTCCGCTGAAGAATTAGCAAAGAGATTAAGAGAAAATAACTGGGAATAAAATATAGAAACTATATAGCAGGGGCTGATTTTTCGGCTCCTGTAATATAGTTTTTAGCCTAAAAGGGGGATGTTGGGTATGAGTAACTTAAATTTGAATACAGACAACTTTACTTTTTTAAAAGATGATTTTAATGACTTGTACAATTCTTGTGCAGAAGCTGAAAAAAACTGTTTCCTCAATCCAAGAACCAGTGCTTTTTATTCTCGTAGGGCTCTTGAGATCGGTGTAAACCTTGTATTTCAATTAGAGGGTATAACCAAACCCTTTAATGCCAATTTATCAGAACTCATGAACCACTATGATTTTTGTGACCTTTTTGATGACAAGGAACAGCTTGAACTCCTGAAATTTGTCAGAAGGACTGGTAACTTTGCCGTACATAGCCACAATGTAATAGAGCAAAAGGCCTCTTTGTCCTGCCTTGAGATAATCTATGATTTTTCTGTATGGATAGCTTACTGCTATGGTTCTCTAGAAGAGGATCAGGCATTTAATGAGTTGCTGATACCAAGGACAGTCCAGGAACCACAGGAAGATCTCCTAAAAAAGATGAAAGAGCTTGAGGAACAGCTGAAAGTCCAGCTTGAAAATTCCAAATATGAAAAAGTTGATTACAAGAAAGAGAGAGATTTCAGGGTAAAAAATATCTCTGAAGCTGATACAAGAAAGCTGTATATAGATATGCAGCTGAGAGAAGCAGGATGGAATCTTGAAAAACCTAACACAATAGAATACAAAGTTTCCGGTATGCCCAATAACAGCCAGGAAGGCTATGCTGACTATGTCTTGTGGGGCAGCGACGGCAAACCCCTGGCAGTAGTAGAAGCCAAGAAAACCATGAAAGATCCAGAAATAGGAAAACATCAGGTAACTCTTTATGCTGAATGCCTTGAAAAAGAGTTCAGTCAGTATCCTGTGAGGTTTTATACCAATGGCTTTGAGACCTATATCTGGGAAACTGGAGAAGTTCCAAGGAGGATATACGGTTTCTACAGAAAAGATGAGCTTGAAACTGTAATTGCTAGAAGAGATCTGTTACTGTCTGTAGAGAAAGCCAGAAAAGAGATAAAACCAGAAATAGCGGGAAGGGACTACCAGATAAGAGCCATCACCAAGGTTGTGGAAACCTATTACAATAAAAACAGAAAGGCACTCCTTGTAATGGCTACTGGTTCAGGTAAGACAAGGACAGCCATGTCCATAGTCAATACCCTTGCAAATGCCAACATGGTAAGGAGAGTTCTGTTTCTTGCAGACAGGACAGCCCTTGTAAATCAGGCTAAAAATAGTTTTAAAAATTATCTCAGTGATTTTACACAATGCAACCTCGTAGAGGTAAAAGAAAATGATAACTCAAGGCTTGTCTTCTCCACCTATCAGACCATGATAAATGAAATAGACAAACTGAGAAAAGACGGTTCAAGAAAATTTGGAGTTGGATATTTTGATCTTATTATTGTAGATGAATCCCACAGAAGTATCTACAAAAAATACGGTGCTATTTTTGATTATTTTGATTCTATGCTCTTGGGTCTCACAGCTACACCCAAGGAAGAAATAGACAGAAATACATATACAATTTTTGACTTACCCAGCGGAGAGCCTACAGATACCTACAATCTTCATGAAGCTGCCGAAAAGGGTTATTTGGTCCTTCCCCTGGTAAAGGAGATTGATCTCAAGTTCCCAGAAAAAGGTATCGTTTACAGCGAGCTTTCAGAAAAAGAGCAAGAAGAGTATGAAGATACTTTTTCTGATGAAGAGGGTAATCTCCCCGAAAAAATTGATGGTACTGCCATCAATAGCTGGCTATTCAACAGTAACACAGTTGAAAAAGTCCTAGAAACTCTCATGACCTCTGGAAACAAAATACAGGGTGGGGACAAGCTGGGGAAAACTATTGTCTTTGCAAAAGATGATAAACATGCTGATTTTGTAGTAAAAACTTTTGATAAAATGTACCCAAAAATGGGGGATTTCTGCCAGAAGATAACCAATACAGTGAATTATTCCCAGGACCTTATAGATCGTTTTTCAGATTCTAAGAAGATGCCACAGATAGCTGTATCTGTAGACATGCTTGATACTGGTATAGATGTTCCTGAGATTCTAAACCTTGTATTTTTCAAGAAAGTCAGGTCAAAAGCTAAGTTTTGGCAGATGATAGGCAGAGGTACAAGGCTGTGCCCAAATATATTTGGTCCGGGACTTGATAAAACAGACTTCTATATATTTGATTTCTGCAAGAACTTTACTTTCTTTGAGACAAATGTAAATGAGCTGGTTACAAAACTTCAGGAGTCTATCACACAGAGGATATTCAATATGAGGACCTCCCTTCTCCACAAGTTGCAGCATGTTGATTTCCAAGGTGACGAAGATTACAAAAATCTTTGGGGAAAATTACTGGCTCTTCTTTCCTCTGAGATATCCACTCTTGATAAAAACAGTGCCTTTGTGAGAAAAGAACTGAGATATGTGGAAAAATATAGTGATTCCAATGAACTTAGAGTTTTGGATGAAAATAAGATTATTGAAATAAAAAACCATATAAGCCATCTGCCCTTTGCCATTCAGAAAGATGATGAGTCGGCAAAGAGATTTGATATACTTATTCTTTCGCTCCAGCTTTCTATACTAGAGAATACAACCAAGCAGAAAACCATAATCAGAAATCTAGGATCCATAGGTAGGGAGTTAGAACAAAAAGGATCTATTCCAAAAGTTGCTCAAAATAAGGAGACAATCAAACTCTTGAATGACGATGCATTTTGGGCAAAAACTTCTATAGTGGAATTAGAGGAGATAAGAGAAGTTTTGAGAGAACTGATGAAGTTCCTCGATAAAGGAGGAGAGCAACAACAGATTTTTTATACAAACTTTGAAGACAGTATAGAGAATATGGAGGTAAAAGATCTGGGATTTGGTAGATATGACTATCTGGACCCAAAAACAAAACTCAAAAAAATCCTAGACGAACACCAAGAGGATTTGGCAGTAAAGAAGCTCCGTAATAACATTCCCCTCGATCATGAAGATATAGATAATCTTGAGACTATCTTATTTAAAAGTGAGATTATCACCAAAGATGAGCTTATAGAGCACTGTGGCGAGGAATTCCAAGAGCTCACCAGTAAATACGGAGAAAATCCTCTGGGGTATTTTCTCAGATCCATTGTAGGACTAGAAAAAGCAGCTGTTCAAAAGGCATTTTCAGAATTTTTATCTGAGGGTAATTTTAGCGGTAAGCAGATAGACTTTATAAATATGATCGTAGAACACTATATCCGTAACGGTAATTTTGAGAAATCCAAGCTAAAGGAAAAACCTTTTAGCGTGATGCATACCAAAGGGATACAGGGACTTTTCCCCAATATAGAAGACATAAAGAAGCTCGCTCAAACTATCGACAATATAAACAGTAGTGCAGAGTTCAAGTATTAAAATATCTGTAGTTACTGAGTTTTATATGCTGTAACTATAAAAATATTGGAGGATATGAAAATGCCTTTATTTAATAAAAACGGAGAGGTTCTTAACCTTGTAAAACAGAAGAATTTTGACTTTGAAAAAGAACTCCAAACTTTAATTGAAAACAACCTGGAAGAGATTTTCAGCTGTAAGTTTGTAGCCAGCGAATTTTCTACGGGAAGTGTCCACAATGGTCGTATAGATACAATAGCTATTTCCGAGGATAAAAATCCCGTAATAATAGAGTATAAAAAGGTGGAATCATCGAGCCTTTTAACGCAGTCTCTTTATTATCTTTCCTGGCTAAAGGACCATCAGGGGGATTTTCAAATTGCTGTAAATAAGAGCTTGGGAGAAGTAGAGATTGATTGGAGTGCAATACGGGTTATCTGTATTGCACCTGATTATAAAAAATACGACCTTCATGCTGCAGAGATGATGGGGGCACCCATAGAGCTATGGAAGTATAAGAACTATGAAAACGGAATGTTTAGCCTGGAAGAGGTTTTCAGTAGGGAAAAGATAATTAAACCAAAACCAAAGCAGGAAACACAAATAATAGAGCCACCAGTATGGACTTATGAAAGACATTATAACAAGCTGGGGACATCAGCTCTAAAAGAACTTCTAGAAGAGATAAGAGAGTACAGTTTAAGCCTTGATGAGTCAGTGGAAGAGGCTCCAAAGAAACTTTATATAGCATATAAGGTAGCTAAAAATTTTATGTGTATAGAAACTTTTAAAAAGAGGATGCTGCTGTATTTGAAGTTTACCTCTGAAGATATAGAAAAGTACAAAACTTTCGGTCGTGATGTGACGAATATTGGTCACTTTGGGACTGGAAATTTTGAGTTTGCCATAAATGGAATAGAGGATATGGAGTTGGCCAAGGAGCTGATCAGGGTTTCTTTTGAGGGTATAGGGGAATAGAAAAAATGCAGCAAAAGGCTTAATGTCTTAGCTGCGTTTTATTTTTATCTACCATAATTTTTTTAGAAAAAATTAAAAAAATATGTTACACTCTATATTGTTTTAAGTAAATAATTAAGGAGTAAAAAATTATGCAATTAATATATTGTGATGAAAGTTGTCATCTTCCAAATGATAAAATAAATTCTATGGTGTTAGGCGCAGTGTACTGTAATGAAAAATATAAAAGAGAAATATTTAATGATATAAGAATAATTAAAGAAAAACATAATTTAAGCCCATATTTCGAAATAAAATGGACTAAAGTTTCAATTGGTAAGATAGAATTTTATTTAGAACTCTTAGATTACTTTTTTAAAAAAGAATCCCTCAATTTTAGAGGTCTTGTTGCTAAAGGGAAAAATAGCTTAAACCATGAAGAATATAATGATGGAGATTACGATACTTGGTACTATAAGATGTATTATTACTTACTTAATTATATTCTTAATCTAAATGAAAATCATAGAATTTTTATAGATATAAAAGACACTAATGGAGGCGATAGAACGAATGAATTACATAATATTTTATGTAATTATATGCATGATAAAAATAGAGAAATAATACATGACATTAGGCAAATTCATTCTTGTGAATCCGAAATATTACAATTAACAGATTTAATAATTGGAGCTATTTCATATTATCAGCGTGGATTGAACACTATAAATCCAAATGGTGGGAAAAGTTTAATAGTAAATAGATTAAAAGAACTTTCAGGTTCGTCTTTAAATGAAAAAAATCAAAGTTTAAAGTTTAATCTATTTATTTGGACCCCTAGGAAGTGATGCTAATGTATAATAATTCAAGTATAAAAATAAGTGTTGACAATGCATACTCAAAATATCGAATTGAGGTTCTTGATAAAATCTTAATATTTAATAGCAAAAAGATAGTTTCTAAAAAATTTCCTTTAGTTGATAATAAATGTGGAACATTTTTTCATATCATTACTAGAAATGCAGAAGATAAAAGAGGAAATCTAACACAACTTCCTTGCCATAAAACACTCTGTAATCATAAATGTACTTATTACTTTACATATAATCCTCTTATTAATGACCCTAAAGAAAAAAGATCTATTTGTCCCCATAGATTAGATAATTCTGTCATTCTTAAAAATTTTTTTACTCAGAGTCATTTAAAAGTATGGTCTAAAAATATTGGGACAGTGAAAGGGAGAAGAAATAGAGTTTTATTTCTGGATGATATTAAAAATTACTTAATTATACTAGATGAAAGATCAACTTATTATATGCTATGGACTGGATATCCTATTGAAACTAATGATAGAATGAATAAGTTTTTAAGAGAGTACGCAAATTCGAAAAATAAATTAAAATAAAAAAAGCCATGAATTCATGGCTTTTAAACAAATGCAGGGGTTGTCGTAACAACTCCGTTTCTCCTTGTACCCTGTTGGTACCTGAGCAATATAATTATATTAGATTATATTAGATTAGTCAATACAAATCAAATATAATTGTCTAACCTAATATATTTATATGAAAAATTATGTAATTTCCTTTTAAATGAAAAATAATAATTAAAAAAATGAGATTATTGTAAAAAGTTTACTGATATCAGTAAACTTTTTGTTTTACCCCCTAGATTTTTAAATACAAATTAATTATAATCAGAATGAGAAGAAAATAATCTCGGGGGGAAAACTAGAATATGTCAGGAATTAAAAACCAGAAAAGAGAAGAAGTTATGCGTGAACTTATAAAGGATCTTGAAGATAAAAGAGATAAAGGTTGGTACGGAGAAGTAATAATTTCTTTTAAAGGAGGAGCCGTAGAAAAAGCCGGATTTACAGAAAATAAAAAATATCTTTAGGTACGTGAGCAGAGCCCGACCTATCTTAGATGATTAAAAGTCATCTTTGATATGGTTGGGCTCTTTTTATTTTGAATTTTTATATCAGGTGATAAAGCAGTATAAGGAATGAAATAACCATCTATGTGTGTTGGCCTTTTATCGGTCTTTATCATCTTATATGAGGTTTTAAAAAAAGTAGAGTCAGGAGGTGATTTATGGAAATCAAAAAGTTAAAGATTACGGAGATAGTTCCTTACGTAAATAATGCCAAGGAGCATCCTCAGGAACAGATAAACAAGATAAAGGCGAGTATCCAGGCCTTTGGATTCAATGACCCCATAGCTGTGGATGAGAACAATGTGATTATAGAAGGGCATGGAAGACTTATTGCTCTTGAACAACTAGGCTTTGAAGAGGTGGAAGTAATAAGGCTTGATCATTTGAGCGAAGTGGAGAAAAAGCAGTATATCCTAGCTCATAATAAGCTAACGATGGAAACAGGATTTAATCTTGAAAAACTAGAGCTTGAACTTGAAGCAATAAAAGTATCAGAAGGAGATCTTACCCTTACAGGATTTAATTTGGATGAAATAGATGATATCAATCTCAATCTGGTTGATCGTGCTCGTGTAGGAGAAATAGAAGAGGACGAAGTTCCAGAGATAGACCTGGAAAGAGAACCCTTTTCAAAATTAGGTGACTTCTGGAAACTGGGAGATCATAAACTTCTTTGTGGAGATGCTACAAACAAGGACCAAGTTCAACTACTTATGGGAGAAGAAAAAGGTCAGCTTGTAGTAACGGATCCTCCATACAATGTCAATTATGAAGGCGCTACAAAAGACAAACTAAAGATAGCTAATGACAATCTATCTGGTAATGAATTTTATTATTTCTTACTTGGATCTTATTCCAGGGTATATGAAAGCCTGGAAGATGGAGGAGGAATCTATGTATTTCATGCTGACACTGAAGGAATAAACTTCAGGAAGGCCATGGTGGATGCAGGATTCTATTTTGCTCAATGCTGTGTCTGGGTGAAGAACAGTTTAGTCATGGGAAGACAAGATTATCATTGGCAGCATGAACCTATATTGGTGGGATGGAAGCCTGGGAAAGCACATAATTGGTATTCAGATAGAAAACAGACCACGGTTTGGAAGTTTGACAGGCCATCAAGAAATGATATTCATCCTACTATGAAACCCCTTAACTTGATAGCGTATCCAATTGAAAACAGCTCCAAGCCTGGGGATATAGTCATAGATCTATTTGGTGGAAGTGGCTCGACTCTTATGGCGTGTGAAGAGACAGAAAGAAGATGCAGGACCATGGAGATAGACCCAAGGTATGTGGATGCAATAGTCAAAAGATACCTTGCCAGTGGAAGAGAAAATATAGAGCTTATAAGAGATGGGAAAATATATTCCTTAGATGAGATAAAAGATGATCTTCTGAGGGAGGATAAATAAATGAAATTTGATATGAGCCAAGTTGCCCGGATAGGAATAGATAAGCTCGTACTCTCTGGGATAAAGGTTGAAAGCAACAGAAATTCAACTATTACAGAAGGCCAGGGGTGGATTGAAGAAAAACTAGAACTTAAGGAAGAGCTCTTTAGTATAGTGAAATCTATCAAACTCTATGAAACCGGAGAGATGGTAGAAGCAAACTATCTGAGATTTAACCCGAACAGACTTCTCCATGGTCATAATATATCAAATGCAAGAGCACCTGAGCTTAAAAAAGCAGTGGATTTACTTATTCAAAAATTAGGATCTAAAGGAATATCAGTAGATATAACCGATGCCAAGATCAGTGAAATAGAGATAAATATAAACATTGAAGCAAAGTTTGAGGAATACAAGGAAGTTCTAATTTTATTATTTTTAAAATTACCAAATTTGAGAAAGATAGGGAACTTAACTCTGGGGAAAGCCTATAAAAAACTTTTTACAGACTCTACCTTGGATGGAGGCTGGCAGAATCACGGTGTGAGAGCATATGACAAAAGGAGAGAGGTGAGCGATGAAACTGTTCTAAGCTTTGATCTTTTAAGAATAGAGTGGTGGCTGTCCAGCTCCTCATATAAGTATTATGCCAGTAAGTTTGACAGAGATAATATCCTGAGTTCACTTCTGGAAGACTGTGATGTGCTGGATCTTATTTTTATGGATCTATGCATCAACAAGCTTTTTAAAGGGGCGTATAAATATCTAGAAGAAGAGATTATCCCTGAATTAGAAAGAGCTTATCTGGATTTTAAGAAAACAAACAGAGAAGCAGCCAATAAAGGCAAAAATCCTAAAAGGAATGTTTATAAATACTTGGAGGAGAATTATTGGATATTTGATTATTCATATCTTATAGAAATAGTTAGTAAGCATGATAAAAAAAATAGGAAAAGAGAAATGGAAAGAATCAAAACAAACTATTCTCGCTATAGTAACAAACAAATTTTAGCAGAATTAGTGGAAAGGATTATGAAATGAATTATGAAGAATCAAAACTTATGGAAGAGCTAAAAAATCGCTAAAAGTATCAAAAAACTACAGAAGAAGATTTAATATCATTATCATGTAACCCAAAATTTTATTCTGTCTTAGGTTCATTTGAAAATATAAATATTTTAAAAAATAAAGATGAATTTAAAAATGGTGAATGGGACATATTTGATAAGTTATCAAAACCCAGACTGGATAAAATGAGATATCTTTATGCACAAAAATATAGGTTAAAAGATATAGCTAAAATGACTGGAGTACCAGTTGAAGTAGTTGAGATAATAAAAAAGCAAAGCTCAAAAAATGGGAAGAGCTGGGTAAAGAGTATGAGGAATGAACAACTTGAGAGTGATGTTATTGCATTATACAGAAAAGGGCATAGTATAGGTGAAATTTCGAGAAAAACAAGGGTCGATGAATCAACTATCAGAGGCAGAAGAGATAGAGCTAGAGCATCTGGGAATCCCTGGTAAAAAAACTTATTTTTTTTCCTCTATAATCTCAAATAGTGCGGAAAATTTTGGAAGATAAAAATCTTCTCTAGGCATTTAAAGATAAGGTTTAGAAAGATATAGTGACAAAAAAATAAAAGAAATATTTTCCTTAATAATGAGGTGGAAAATATAAACCTTTTTGTTACATAATCGTGACATAAAAGGAGGTAAGTTATGGCTAAATACAACAGGGTATCTGCAGAAGTAAAAAGAGATATAAAAAAGGCTTATGAAGCAGGAGTAGATCTCATAGATCTATCTCTCAAATACATGGTCAACTACGGAACCCTAAGGAATATATCAAGTAAGGAACAATGGCAAAAAGGAAAAAGCAAATCAATACTGCAGCAGGCAATCATCGAAGATGATATTAGCAAGAGAGTAGAACTGAGAGACCAGGTGATAGGCCACTATCAAAACCTCCACCAATCCAACCTATCATACTTGATGGAACTGGAAAGAACAGGAGAGAGGCCTAGAGTCAAAGCTCATGAAGAAGCTCTCAAGAATAGAATCTTGGCAACATCAGAGCTATATAAACTGGCAAAGGAACTATTTAGCATCCAGACTCCGATGGAGAAGGTGGACTATGAACTCAGACAGATCAAGTATGAAGTAGGAAAGAGAGCTATAAAAGACGGTGTAGGAGTAATGTTTCTAAGTGATGCAGAGGACGATTAGTTTTGGGTCCTTCTGTGGAGTTTCAGCTTCTTGTGCGGTGGCGAGGCGCGGGCTTTTCCTTGTGGCAGATTTTTTTTAGGGCAGTTCCGATTATAAATTCCAATAAATATTGGGAGGATAAGATGCAGGAGATACAGTCAGATATAAAATTTCTTAGTAAAAAATTTAATTTTTCAGAGAGGTATGCCAGAGATATATTTTTGGAAGCCAGAATGAAAAATGGTGTCTATGACTTCTTAAAGTGCATTGATCTATATGTGATATATAGAGATAAACAGCTAGAGGAGTTTAATGCCAAAAGAGATAAGTTAGCTGAAGTGAGGGCAGAGATAGCCCAATTTAAATTGGAGATCTTGAAAAAAGATTATCATCGAACTGAGGATATTGAACTCTTTCTTGGTGAGCTGACCTCCCGGATAAAATCAAAGGTTCTTTCTATTCCAAATAAGGGAGCCAGGCTAGTAACAGGAGAAACAGAAATTACCAAGGTAGAGGCTGTATTAAAAGATTTTACAGACGATATTTTGAGAGATCTCAGTGACTATGAAAACTTTGAGATATTGGAGGAAGTAAATGCAGGAGAAGACCAAGAAACTATTTAGGAATTCATTAAAAGGTCTTGCACCTCCACTCTCTCTTAGTATAAACCAATGGTCTGACAGCTATAGATATCTATCCAGTGAATCATCTGCTGAAATGGGGAAATGGAATACAGACAGAGCACCATATCAAAGAAAGATGATGGAATGTATAACAGACCCTCTGGTATTTGAGATAACTGTAATGACCTCAAGTCAAGTAGGTAAAACAGAGATACTTCTAAATGCAATAGGAAGATATATGCACCTTGACCCATGTCCGATGATGGTAGTCCAGCCAACAGTGGAAATGGCCAAGACTTTTAGTAAAGACAGGGTGGCGCCTATGGTAAGAGATACTCCCTCGTTAAAGAAGCTGGTTAAGGATTCAAGGAGCAGGGATTCAGGAAATACGGTTATGCAGAAAATGTTTCCAGGAGGACATATAACTTTTGTCGGAGCAAATTCTCCAAGTGCACTGGCTTCAAGGCCGATAAGAATAATTCTTGCTGATGAGGTTGATAGATTCCCAAAGTCAGCAGGTGATGAGGGAGATCCCCTGACACTTGCAGAGAAAAGAACAACTACTTTTTGGAACAGAAAGCATATAAGGGTTTCTACTCCCACTATCAAAAATATTTCCAAGATAGAAAAACTTTATCTGAAATCTTCTCAAGAAAAATGGTGCCTCCCATGTCCAAGCTGTGGAGAATACCAGCCTCTGGAGTGGGATAGAGTCAAATGGGGTGAAGGAATAGACGGGATAGTAATGCAGTGTGAATACTGTGGAGCTCTTCATGGAGAAAGAGAGTGGAAAAGTAAGAAGCAGCTTAATGGCAAATGGATAGCGAAGGAGCCGGATAACAGGCACAAAGGATTTCATATTAATGAGCTGGCTTCACCTTTTAAGACTTGGGAGCAAATAAAGAAAGATTTTTATGAGTCCAAGAATGATACTGAAAAACTCAAGGCATGGACCAATACATCTATGGGGCAGACCTGGGAAGAGGAAACAGGAGATATTATTGATTATCAAAGTTTATTTGATAAAAGAATACCTTATGCAGCAGAGGTTCCAGATGATGTACTAATTCTTACAGCCGGAGTGGATGTCCAGGATGACAGACTGGAAATAGAGGTAGTTGGATGGGGCCTTGGGGAAAAATCCTATGGGATAGCCTATGAAAAGTTTATAGGAAACCCTGCCAAAGACAAAGTTTGGGATGAGCTGGAAGAGTATCTAAAACGTGACTTTAAATATCTAGACGGAGAAAAAATCAAGATAATAAACACTTGTATCGATACAGGAGGACATCATACTAAGAGGACCTATGACTTTATAGCTCCCAGGCAGAACACTTTGAGAGTCTACGGAATAAAGGGACGTGGTGGAGATGGGGTCCCTATTATAAATAAGGTCAGAAAAGACAAGAAGAATATGATAGATCTGATACCCCTTGGTGTAAATGCACTGAAAGATCTTGTCTACTCAAGACTTAAGATAGAAAGCGGTCCGGGAGCATGTTATTTTCCATCCAATCTGAATAGGAACTATGACATTAAGTATTTTATGGGGCTGACAGCAGAGGCCAAAGATATAAAAGACGGAAAAATAATATGGAAAAAGATTCGAGAGAGAAATGAACCTTTAGACCTTCGTAACTATGCAACGGCAGCCTTTGCACTTCTCAGGATAAACCTGGAGAGACTGGCTGAGGAAAGAGAGCTGAATAAAGGTCAAGAGGTAGGAAGCTATAAAACAGTCAAGGCCAGGCCTAAAAGATCGATAAGTAAGGGGGTCAAGTAGATGTATACGTTAGAGGAAGCAAAAGAAAAACTTCGAATGTGGCTGGATGCAGAGGAAGCTATAGCGGTAGCCGGTCAGGAATATGAGATAAACAACGGACGTAGGCTGACAAGGGCTGATATAAGGGAAGTGGGAAAGAGGATAGACTACTGGAAAAGACAAGTGGCTATACTTGAAGGAAAAACAAGGCGGAGCTTTCGGGCAATACCTAGAGATGTGTAGGGGGCCATATGAACTTAATGGACAAGGGAATATCTTATTTCAATCCTGAAAAGGCATTGAAGCGGACTAAGGCAAGAGCCCAGATATCTATGTTGGATAGAAATTTTAATAATAATGATCAAGGGTATGGAAGATCAGGAGCCAGCAGGGTAAAAAATGCCTTGAAAGCATTCTTCACCAAAAAGGGAGGGCCTGATAAGGACATAGTTGAAAATCTGGAACTTCTAAGACAGAGATCAAGATCATTGTACATGGGCGTACCTATAGCTGCAGGAATCTTGAAAAAATATAGGACCAGTGTGGTGGGTCAGGGCCTTGTTCCTAAACCAAATCTAAATTCTGAAAACTTAGGAATAAGTGAGGAAGAGGCAAGAAAGATAGAGAAACAATTAAAAAGAGAGTTTAACGCCTGGGCCAAGTCCCAGAATGCAGATGCAATGAGAATGCATAATTTTTATGTCCTTCAGGGACTGGTGATGCTTAGCTGGGTTATGAACGGAGATGTATTTGTCATACCTAAGCTCAAAGCTAGAAAAGGAGTTAAGAATAAATTATGTGTCCAGGTTATAGAGGCAGATAGAATTAAAAACCCTTTGGGCAGCTTTGATGAGGCTATAAAAGAAGGGGTGGAAATAGATGAAGATGGAGAAATAGCTGCCTATCACATAGCAAATAAGCATCCTGGAGATGCAACGGTAACAGAAACAGTAAGAGTGGAGGCATATAACAAATTTGGAAGAAGAAACATACTTCATATATTTGAACCGGAAAGACCGGATCAGCGGAGAGGGGTTCCACTACTTGCACCGGTAATAGAGAGTCTGAAACAAATTGGAAGATATAGTGAGGCAGAACTGATGGCCGCTGTAGTCAGTGGGATGTTTACAGTATTTATAGAACAGGGGGTAGAAGATGAAGAGATAGATCCCGGGCAGTATGGAATGGACGAAGAGGAACGTGCATTTCGAGAAGAAAGCGAGAAGATTGAACTTGGAAACGGAGCTATCAACATATTAAAACCTGGAGAAAAAGTAAACTCAGCAAATCCAGGAAGACCTAATGCCAATTATAAACTTTTTGTAGACTCAATCTATGAAGAGATAGGTTCAGGTATAGAGATGCCAAAAGAAGTGATGCTAAATCATTTTACAAGCAGCTACACCGCAGCTAGGGCATCTTTGGAAGAAGCCTGGAGAAGATTTCTAAGTGTAAGGGAGATACTGGTTAATTATTTTTGTCAGCCAATATATGAAGAGTTTATTCTGGGACAAGTGGCAAAAGGAAAACTGAAACTACCGGGATATTTCGATGATGAAATCATGAGAAAAGAGTATTCCAGAGCAACTTGGGTAGGGCCTAATAAGATCAGTATTGATCCATTTAAAGAGATGAGGGCAAGTGAGATAGCTCTTGATTTAAATATAACCAACAGGGAGATTATTTCTCAGGAGAAAGGATATGATTTTGATGAAGTGATAACTCAAAAGCTAAGAGAGGACAAATATATCAGGGAGAACACCCCGGAAGGAGGGACTGGTGAAGAAGAATAAGAAGTATTGGGAGTTTAGAAATAAAGAGAATAAGGGGACAGAGCTTCGAATCTATGGAGAAATAACAAAATTTTCATGGTGGGATGAAACTGTAGTAACTGCTTCGGATTTTGCAAGAGAACTGGAGGACCTGCAAGATACAGATTCTATAAATCTATGTATAAATTCTCCTGGAGGAAGCGTCACAGAAGCTCATGCTATATATAACATGCTGAAAAGGTATGCCAAGGCAAATAATGTGAAGATAACAACTTATATAGATGGAGTTGCAGCTAGTGCAGCCAGCTATATTGCCATGGCAGGAGACGAGATTTGTATGGGCCTTGGAGCTTCTCTTATGATCCATAATGTGAATGGCGGTGCATGGGGCGAGAGTAAGGACCTGAGAAAGACAGCGGACCTCATGGATAAGCTCAAGGAGAATATTATAGATATCTATGTGACTCAATCCAACCTTTCCAGAGAGGTGATAAGCAACCTTATGAATGAAGAGACCTGGATGACTCCGGAAGAGGCATTGGAATATGGCTTTATAGACAAGATAGAGACCTATGAAACGATAAGTGATGATGATATAGACAATCTTTTTACAAGAGAGATTACAAACAGTATAAGAGCTTTACCGCCAAGGGTAAATGAGCTACGAAACGTTAAGAAACAAGCAAAACCTGTAATAAATCAAAAACCAAAAGGAGAGGATATCGTGGATATAAACACTATCAGAAATGACCACCCAGATTTGTATCAGAAGATCAGAGAAGAGGCAGTATTGGAAGAAAGAAACCGGATGAAGGCTCTAGATGCAGTGCCGGCTCACAATCAGGAAGCTATCGACATGATAAACAAAGCCAAGTATGAAGAACCACAATCTGCTGAAAAAGTAGCGTATAACATCGTTACATCAGATTCTTTTAAAGCTCATAGAGAAATTGTTGAATTGGAAAACGAGCAGAAAATTAGCAGAAGCGGAGAGATCAAACCTCTTCCACCTCAAAATAACAAAAATGAGAAGGATGAGAAAATGGTCAATTCCATAGTAGAAAAAATCAATAAAATGAGGGGGCAGTAGAATGGGAGAAGTAATAAAACCAGATGAATTGTTTAACGGACTCCAAGGAGTTGTCGTAGCAGGCGAGGTAGAGCTTCCTGCAGGTGAATGGAAGAGGGGTATGCTTCTCGGAAAAGTAAATGGAGCATATAACTTATTGGGAGCTACTGATTATCCTGCAGCAAGTGTGGATTGTATATTGGCAGATGAAATTACTTTGGCAGAGGCTGGAAAAGCAGTGGCGTATTTCAGTGGAGAATTTAATTCTGAAAAACTGATAGTCGATCCAAGTATCACAGTCTCTGACGTAGTAGATCATGCTAGAAAATTACAAATATTTATAGGATAGAGGGGGTATTATGTACGATTTAAAAGTTTTAATAGCAGCATTGAGTCAATCTAAAAAGGTAAATCCGTTTTTATGGAACCTTTTAGTTAAAGGGACAAAAGAACACAGCAATACAAAGTTTGAAGTACATGTAAGAAAATCCAAAAGAAAAATAACTCCTTTTGTAGGGCCTAATCTCCCTGGTGTATTTTTAGGGAAAGAAGAATTTTCAATAAATGAGTATCAGCCGCCTATGGTAAAGCCTTTTAGAGTGGCTCATGCAAATGAACTTTTCAAACAGAAATTTGGACAGACAATATATGGAGATACTGTAACCTCTCAAGACCTAGCTTTGGATACTATAGCATCTGAGCTTGCAGATCTTGATGATGTTATAACTAGAAAAGAAATCCTTATGCTTGGAGAGCTTCTTTCTACTGGTAAGATGGCCATTCAAGGAAAAGGAGTATCGAGAGAGGCTATATCTTACGGTACGGACCCAGAAAACTTTGAAGAACTTCTGGGAACTGATGCATGGAATGATGCTGGAAGTGATCCTCTGGCTGATATGGAAAGATGGCAGATGCTGGTTCTTAAGAAGACGGGGCTTCTCATAGACTCCATTATTCTGACACCAAAAGCTAAAAAATACTTTATGGATCATGAAAAAGTCAAAGAAAAACTTAAATATACAGAAAGCAATGTGCTCAGAGTGCAGCCTAGAAGACTAGGAGACGGTGCATCATATCTTGGGACTATCCCTGAATTGAATTTGGATATTTATTCTTATGTGGACTGGTATACAAATGATGCCGGGGAAGAGGTAAGTATACTTGAAGATGGAGGAGTCTTAGCTTGTAAGGCTAAGAGTGTGACATTGCATTATGGTGCAATAAGTCAAATAGCTGGAGAGTCTAAGGCAAGACAGATATACATAGGAAAAAGAATTCCTAAACATTGGGTGGATGAAGATGCAGACCTTGAAAAGATAAGACTTGCAGCGGCTCCACTTCCTGTTTTGGATGATGCAGATGCTATCGTATTTTCTAAAGTAGTATCAGGGGTGTAATGAATTATGAGAGTGAGAGCTAATAAAACAATCAGATATAACGGAGTGACATATTTAAAAGGAGATATATTTGAGCCTGCTGAAAAGGATCTGGAAAGAATTATAAAAGGTGAGAAGGCCTTCAGTTTAATTGAAGATGCCCAATTGGAAAAGGACAAAGTGATAATTAAAAAACTGCCTATCTCATATACGGAGCTTTTGGAACTATCACACAAGGAACTGGATGAATTGGACGAGTCTCTGGAAATTGAAACAAAAGGGACGATAGCTGAAAGGTCAACTGGTATCTGGGATTTTTTAAGTCAGGGATCTAAAGTGGAAGAAGATGAAAACATTTAAGGAGCATCTGACTAATGATTTAAATTCAGCTTTTTTCAATGAGAGAGAGTTTGCAGAAAAAGTAGTTATTAATGATCTAGAGATGACGGTTGTCTTGGATAATATCAAGGAAAAGAAATCTAAAGGAGAGTATGAGTATGGTTATACCAATCATATAGAGGCAGAGAAGCTGATAATACTCAAATATTCAGATTATGAACTCATAGGCAGCCCTTCTCAGGGGGAAAGATTAATTCTAAATGGAGAATCCTTTGAAATACTAGACACAGATTCTTGTGACGGAATAGTAGACGTAAAGGTCAGGGTGTTTAAATGATTACAGTGGATATAAAAGAACTGGAAAAAGCTCGTAAGGAACTTGAAGGAATAAACAATGGTCTTGAAATTGTAGTAGCTCGTGCTGTCAAAACAGCAGCACGAGAAGCTAAAAAAGCTGCAGTAAATCGTGTAGCTGAAGAGTTCTTCATAGATAAAAAACCTGTGAGTGACAGTATTAATATCAAAAATCCGACAGTAGAAAATCCAGTAGTAGAGATAAGTAACAATAGAAAAAAAGACACTTTTACCCTTAAAAGATTTAAGGTGGAGGTTCCGCTTAACGGACCCATAAAGGTAGCTCAGAGCAGGAGTGGAGGGCTGAAAGAGTTGAAAAGAGGATTCTTGATGGCTCCCAAAAGTCAACCTGGGAACATCCAGGTTTTTAGAAGAGAAGGTAAAAAAAGATATCCTATAGAAGTGCAGAGAGGATATTCTACCGGGGGAATGCTTAATGCTGAAAATATCTCAGACTATGTAGAAGAGGTGGCCCAAGAGAAGATATATGGCCAAATAGATAAAGAAGTATCTAAATTCTTTAATAAGAAGGGGGAATAATGTCAATCAGGAACCTGGAACAGGAGATAAAAAGACGTGTAAAGGAAGCACTGAGAGGAACCCAACTGACAAACACAGAGGGAGAGTTTGTCGAGCCTTTGGTAGAGACGGGAGCCCTTCCCAAAGAGGTGGTCAAAGGAACTCCTTATGTGCTAATCCAGACAACCAATATTGAAGACAGTGATCACATAAGCAGTGCAGATGTAGCTATTCTTTATGGAACTGTCGGACTAGGATTGGAGGATTCCAGAAATAAGGAAAAGGTCAGATATACCCATGCAACCGGGCATTGGGATGTGATCTCAATTATAGATAAAATTAGGGTAGATTTTTTAAAAAATGTAAATTTTGATTTTGGGATCTTGGAGAGAGCTATGAAACACGAAATCTTTGGAGAAGTAAATTTTCCATATTTTCTAGGAGAGACAAGATGTAAATTTACAATCCCAACAACTGAGCCTCAAGATGATTATTTGTAAGGAGGAAAGATGGCAATTAAGAAAACTGAAGAAAAAAAATCTGAAGCAACTAAAAAAGAATATCCTAAAAAAAAGAGAGATTCAATTTATTACATAGGACCTACTGTTAAAAGAGGACTATTGGATAACGGGAGTGTATTTAGAGGTGGACTGCCCAAAGAGGTGGAGAAACTCAAAGAAAAATATCCAGGGATTCAGCCACTTTTTATTCCTAAGGATAAATATATAGAGGCGGTCAATAAAGTGAGAATTCAAGGGACAAAATTTAATATTCTCTACGAAAATGCCAAGAAAGATATAGGGGGGAGGTAGATAGATGGTAAATCATGGAGTTAATACAGGAGAGACACCAACTTCCATAGCCAGTATTATTCAGAGTGGTAATACTGCCATAATTGTAGGGACAGCACCAGTCAATATGGCATCTGATCCAAAGGTAAATGTTCCGGTTCTTTGTTACACAGAGAAGGAAGCTATAGCCGCCTTTGGTTATCACGATAACTGGAAAGACTACTCTCTATGTGAGGCAATAAGTGTATTTTTTAGGCTGTTTAAAGTAGGACCTGTTGTTTTGGTAAATGTGCTGGATCCTGAGATACACAAAGAAGGGATAGTGGACAAAGAGATTACTTTTACAGATGGCGTGGCTGTCGTGGATGATATAGGGGTTCTTCTAAATACTTTGGATCTGACTTATGTGTCAGACAGTACTCAAAAAACTTTAGGAACAGACTATACAGCTGCTTTTAAAGAGGATGGGACCGTAACACTGGTGGCACTCAATATTACAGACGGGGCCTATAAAGTGAGTTTTGATAAATTGAAACCTAGTCTAGTGGATGAGGACGATATTATAGGGGGAGTGGATGCGATAACCTTTAAAAATGAAGGATTTGCAACTATTCCACAGGTATTTACTAAATTTAACAGGGTTCCCAATATTGGACTGGCTCCAGGATGGACTCATAAACCTGCAGTGGCACAGTCACTGGTGTCTTCTATGAGAAATATCAATGAGGTTTTCAACGGAATTGCTTTAACAGATATTGATGCCGATACTGTGGATAATTACACCAAAGTTGCTGAGTGGAAGAATGACAACAGCTATATTCACGAGACCCAGTATAACTTTTGGCCAAGGGCCTGTATTGGTACCAAGATTTATCATATATCTACCTTAGTGGCTGCTTCTATGTATAAAGTGGATCAAGATAATAATGATATTCCATATGAATCTCCATCAAATAAAGCACTTAATACCACAGGAATTTGTCTTGAAAACGGGACAGAGGTAGATCTTATTCTTGGGCAGGCAAATTATCTTAATGATAATGGCGTAGCAACTTCTATAAACTTCAATAATGGATGGAGGTTATGGGGAAATAGGACAGGCTGCTATCCATTAAATACAGATGTCAAAGATAATACTATCTCCTGCAAAAGGATGTTTATCTGGGACAACAATAATTTTACACTTACTTTCTGGTTGGATGTAGATAAGCCGGCAGACAATAAGTTGATGGATAAGATAGTGGATAGCTATAACGATTACTATAACGGACTTGTGACTAAAAGTGTAATCCTTGGAGGAAGAATTGAATTCAATAGTGAAGATAATCCGACAACCAGTCTGATTGACGGAAAGTATTACTTCAAAAGATACATGACCCCTGTGGGAGTAGCTGAGTGTATAGAATCTGATCTGGAATACGATGTTGAATACTTACAGAACTTGTTTGGAGGTGGTAACTAATGCTAGGAGGAATACCTACGTCTCTGCAGGGCTTTAGTTTGTATATAGATGCATTAAAGGAAGTGGGAACAGTCGATCTTGAACTGCCTAATATCCAGTTTATGACAGATACTCTTTCAGGTTCTGGAATAGCAGGAGAAATAGAAGTCCCAGTACCTGGACTTACTCAGTCAATGACACTGAAGATAAAAAAGAGAGCTGTAAATCAGCAATTTACAACACTACTTGCACCAAGGAATCATCTTTTAACTTTCAGGGGAAACATGAACATGGCGGACCCAGAGCATCCTGTAAAAAAATCTAAAAATAGAAAGATTAGAGTGGTGGCCAATGTCACGCCTAAAAGTATGAATATAGGAAAGGCAGAGGTTGCCAAGTCCATGGATACAGAAGCTGAGTTTGAAGTAGCCAGTATCATAGTATTTGTAGATGAAGTTGCAAATTTACATATTGATAAATTTAATAATAAATTTGTCGTGGATGGAGTTAATTATCTTGATGACGATAATTTCTTATAAGAAGGGAGAAGAATGACTGATTTAATCAAAATAGAAAATAATAAGGAACATGGATTGGTGGTTTCCAGCAGAGTAGTGGCTGAGCAATTGGGAAAGAGACATGACCATGTAATTAGAGATTTAGAGGTTATTTTAACCACCCCAGATTTGGGGGCGTTAATTATTCATAGTGAATACAAGGGTGGAAATGGTCAGATGAGAAAGGAGTATTTTCTCACAAAAGATGGCTTCATACTCTATATGTTTAATATCCAGGGACACAATGATTTTAAGCTGGCTTATATAAATAAATTTAATGAAATGGAAAAGCAGCTAAAAGAATTATATGTTCCTAAGTCACTTCCTGAAGCTCTAAGAGCCTATGCAGATGCAGTGGAGGAGAAAGAAAAACAGAAGTTATTGGCAATTGAGAAGCAAAAGACTATTGATATGTTGGTACATGAAAACAAGCTGTATACAACTACTGAAATAGCAAAGGAAATGGGTTTTAAAAGTGCCATAGCTTTAAATATAGAACTTGGTGAAAGAAAGATACAGTTTAAGGCAAATGGAACCTGGGTGCTCTATTCTAAATACTCAGATCTTGGTTATGTATCTATAAAGCAAAATGTTTTAGATACAGGGAAGATAGTCTATGACAGAAAATGGACTGGAGAAGGCAGAAAGTTCCTGCTAGAAATGTTTCAAATAGCTGCATAATAAATCGTATAGAAAGGGGATTATAGATGGAAGAGAATAAATCGGTTGAGGAAACTGAAGAAAAAGTAGCAATAGTAGGAAGTATTATGAAAATAAAACTCTCTAAAAAAATAAAATTTAATGATGTGGAAATCATGGAAATCAATTTAGATTTCGGTTCCTTAACAGGAGTTGATATTTGTGAGGCAGAGAGTAATTTCAGGGATAGATTTTATGTGCCGGTTCCAGATGCAAATTATTCATTTGCTTACCAAGCGGCGGTAGCTGCCAAAGCTTCAAAATTGCCATATGAACTTATACTTGAACTAAATCATAGAGATTTTTCAGCAGTAACCGGTGCAACAAAGGGTTTCTTACTGGGATAGACCTCAATTCTAAAAAGAAATTGCAGGACTTGAGGGAGGCTATCCTCCTAGCAGGAAAGGTAAGCAATAGCGGGGCTGATTTTTTTTATAAAATGAAACTTAGAGAATTGGTCAGCTGGTTGGAGGCGATACCACGTGAGCGGTAGAAATTTTATGTTAAAAATAGGAGGAGCAGTAGATCCCTCCCTTTCAAAAAGCTTTCAGACCTCTTCTAAAGAAATGAAAAAACTAAGCGATGAGATGCTAAAACTAAAAAGCACCAACAGGCATATTTCAAAGCTAAAAGCTAGTGAAGAAAAGCTGGAAAAACAGTTTGCAAGTGGACGTGAAGAATATAAGAGGCAGCAAAGGGAGCTCTTTGGAACTAGTAAAAAAGTTAATGACTTAAGAAGGGCTATTGAAAAAACCAAGAAGCCTTCTAAAAGCATGATAAATGAGTTTAAAAAAGCTCAGAAAGCAGAGAATCACTTAAAAGAAACCACAGAAAATCAAAAGAAAGCCCTTACAGATATGATGAGGCAGATGAAAGCGGCTAAAAATGAGACCAAAAGATATTCCCAAAGCCAAGAAGAATTGGCCAAATCTATGAAAAAAGTAGAAGAGAGGCATAAGAAACTTAAAGAATATGAAAATCTTAAAAAGTCTGTTTCAAATAATGCTGGGGGAACTTTTGCCAGATCAGCTGGTCAGGCAGTGGCTCTAGGAGTGGCTGTGAAGTTTGCCATAGATGATGAAGAAGCCTTTGCAGACGTAAGAAAAACAACAGGATTGGCAGGAGAAGAAGCTAAAAAGTTTCAAAGAGAATTGAAAAAGGCGACAAAAGATATTCCTAAATTTAATTCAGAGATTTATGAGATAGCTGCAGCAGCAGGACAGGCTGGGATAAATCTTCAAGAGATCCCACAATTCACATCAGACACTGCCAAAGTTTCTGTAGCATTTGATATGGAGGCAGGTAAAGCTGGTGAAACCCTGGCCACATGGAGAGAAGCGTTTAAGATGAGCCAGAGTGAAGTAATAAAGCTGGCTGACCAGATGAACCTACTGGGTGACAGTATAAAAGTGGCTCCTGCTCAGGTGGCGGAAATAGCCACTCAGGTAGGGGGCTTAGGCAGAATGGCCAACTTTACAGAGGCTCAAACATCGGCTCTTGGAGGAACATTGATAGCTCTTGGGGTAAAAGATGCCGGGACAGCTTCTACTGCAATTAGAAAGCTTTATACCACTATGGCTTCAGGTGATTCTGCAAGCAGTACCATGTCCGCAGCATTTCAAAAGATAGGGATTGATCCTGGACAGTTGGCTGAGGATTTGCAAAAAGATTCTCAAGGGGCATTGATGAAAGTATTCCAGGGACTGAATGACTTGAATGATTCTGAAAAACTTTCTGTAACAAAACAGTTATTTGGTGAGGAAGCCATGAGCTCCATGGGAATGCTTATTAACAATACAAAATTTTTAAAAGAAAATTTAAAGCTTGTAGGAGATGCCACTAAATATGCTGGGAGTGTAAACAACGAGTATAACAATAAATTGAATACTACAGCTTCTGATATAAAACTAGCATTAAAAGCGACTACAGACATGGCAGCTGCAACAACAAGATTCTTTCTCCCTCCTATAAGAGGTGCCACAAAAGGTATGGTTAATTTCAGTGAAGGGATCACAAAATTTACAGAAGATTATCCTAAATTGGCTAAGGCAATGGCCTTTGGAGCAGCTGGATTCGTGGGGTTAAAACTAGGAACTAGCGGAGCGGTACTGGGAATAAAAATGCTGGCAAATACTAAAAAAGACCTTGTTTTTTTAAAGGAGGCAGCCCTATTAATCAAAGGCTGGAAACAATGGGGGCCGGTATTGTCAGGAGTAAAAACGGGAGTGACAGCCCTCGGAGCAGCAGGAAAAGCAATGCTGTTTAATCCTTGGGTCCTGGGTATAGGGGCTGTTGTTGCCGGAGGATATTTAATATATAAAAACTGGGATCTAATCAAAGAAGGCTTTAAAAACAGTTACGAATATATAAGTGGAAAACTTTCAAAATTATGGGAGTTATGGAAAAAATTTACTGTTCCAGGAAAAATGTTTAGCTGGGTACAGAAAAAATACAAGGGATACAAAGAAAAAGGGATACCTGCTTATGCCAAGGGAGGAGTTGTAGGAAGACCTCATCTTGCATTGGTAGGTGATGGAAGGACTCCTGAATCAATAATTCCACATGATGGAACTCAGCAGTCTAAGGACCTTTGGTTTAATGCAGGAGAGAAGCTTGGAATGTTTGCAGGTGAAGGGGTCCCTAAATTGTTCTCTAAAGTCAAAGAGAGAGCAGAAAGAATGGATATCAGAAATAAGATAGAGGTAAATATAGATTTTAATCCGGTTATCAGGGGAGAGTCCTCCAAGGGTATAGTAGAAAGGCTCAGGGAAGAGATGCCGGCTCTGGCGGAACTTATAGAGGGAGCTGTAGAAAAGGCAATAATCAAAAACCAAAAGAAAGAGAGGAGGGTAAGTTTTGGATAAACAGGTGGATATTTATACAACTATTCAAGGAGATACATGGGACCATATCAGCTATAAGGTCTATGGAAAAGATAAATATTCCAAAGACCTTATGAGGGCCAATCCAAAATATCTGAATGTTATATTTTTCAGTGGTGGGACATTACTTATTTGTCCGGACATATCTGAAGAAGAAACTGCAACCCTTCCACCTTGGAGGTAAAATGAAGGCCAGAAGAAGCTATGTGAAAATTACTTATGAGGGGAAGGATATTACAGGAGACCTGACACCGTATTTTAAAGGATTGTCTTATACAGATAACTTGGATAAGGCGGATACTGTTTCGTTTACTCTCTTAGGTGACAAATGGATTAAGGAATGGGCCATATTAAAGGGAGACAGGTTTCAAATCGATATAGGGGTTCTTAACTGGAAGCATCAAGGGGACAGCAGAGTATTAAAATGTGGAACCTTTATCGTGGATGATATCTCTTTTAGCGGAGCTCCCGATATGATTACTGTTTCTGGAAACTCAATAGATATAACCAAAGATTTAAAGGGAGTGTACAGGGACAATACCTGGGAAAATATTTCTTTAAAAGAGATAGCTCAGGAAATATCTGAGAGATACTCCATGAATCTGTTTTATGACTGTGACGAAGAGTTTATTTATGAAAAGATTGATCAGGTGAAAGAGAGCGATGCCCAACTTCTATCAAGGATTGTAAAAGAACATGGGTTTACAATCAAAATTACAGCGGAACAATTAATAATTTTTGATGATAAAAAATATGAGGGCAGAGAGACAGTTGCTACTTTCTCAAAAGAGGACCTTAGAAGTTATGAAATTCAGTGTGATGACTTGGATGTGTATGATGCATGTGAGATTACATTTTATGACCCCATACTGGGAGCGCAGATCAAAGGAAGGTATGAGGCGCCTGCAAGCTCTTTTTATAAAGTGAGAACCGGAAAAGTCTATTATAAAAATGTAGACACCGGAGTAACAGGAGTATCAAAAGAGGAGAAAGAGAAGTATTTAAGTGAAAGAGCCAAGAAATTATTGAGAAATAAAAATAAAAATGAAACCCAGATAAGAATTGATCAAATGGGAGATCCCGGATATCTTTCAGGGATAACTGCCAAGGCCACAGGGTTTGGAAGGTATGACGGGATATACTTAATTACTTCGGTAACTCACAGTTTAGACAGTGGATATAAGTGCAGCATAGCAGCAAGAAGGAGGCTGGATTTTTAATGGAGTTTAGATTTATAAGGACCGGAAAGGTATCATCTATAAATTATAAAGAGTGCAGTGCAAGAGTTGAATTTGATGATGCCCCTGGAATTATTTCTAAAGAGCTTAAAGTCCTCCTGGGGCACAGTAACAAGGAAAAGAGTTATTCCATGCCCAGCATAGGTGAAGACGTCGCATGTATATTTCTGCCTCATGCTCCCAGTGTTGGATTTATAGTTGGAAGTTATTATTCAGGAATAAACCTCCCAGGAGAAACAGGCAAGATTAAATATATTATCTTCCCTGATGGAACAAAGGTCAAATATGACTTAGAAAGTAAGATTCTGGAGGTCAGCTGTATAGGGGATGTAAATATAACTGCAGCTGAGGGAATAAAAATAAAGGCAGTGAGTTTAGAGGTAGATGCTGAAACGACTTTTAAACAAAAGGTAACAGGAGTGGATATTTATTCTCCAGTGATTAAAACAGATAAGGGAGATATAGATGACCATCTACATAAAGACAGCTTAAATAAGAATACCACACCACCTTTAGGCTGATATTATTTGGTCAACAAATGGTTATTCATTGACTAAAAATTAAAGTCCTATAATTATTTAATATTAAAATTTTTTTTTTAAACAAATTAAAAATGTAATAAAAAGAGGTGTAATTATGATCGGAATACTTGGAGATATTCCTTTTAATGTTTCCTTTAATGGGAACACAGCGGAAATTTTAAATTTTTTCAACCTCAAACAAGGCGGAGCAGCCAATTATGAAAAACATAGCAGAAGAAGAAATAAACCAGCTTTAGAACTTGTAGATTTGGAAAACAATAAAATAAATTTAAACATTACCATAAGAAGTGACTTTGGAATTGAACCTATAGAACTTTTAAAAAAAATAGATAATTATATGAATGACGGTGAAGTTCTTGATTTTATTTTGGGTGGAGATTTTATTGGCAGCGGGGAGTATGTAATAATCTCATATGATGCGGGATATGAGTATATATCTAATAATGGAAAAGTAAGAAAAATAGATATGTCACTAAGTCTGGAAGAATATTCTGAAGATATCCCACAAGATATTGGTGTAGTTATTAAACCTAAAAATCAGGTAGAGCAGACAACGGTCAAAAAAGATTTTAATCAAGGAGCAGTAGAAGGGCGGTAGAGATGACATATACATTGGAAGCAGATAATAGAGTCAATCTCAAGGCTAAGGGGACAGAGAGAATTTTGCAAAATGGAGCCAATATACTTTCAGTAATAAAAGGTGAAGTCGTTCTAGGAAGAGCAATAGGAATAAATGGAGATATAGTGGATTCTCCAATTACGAAAGCAAGTGAGATAATAAATATCAAGAAACAGTTTGAGAAGTATGAGCCGAGACTTAAGGTTCACAAGGTGACATATGAAGCAGATCATCAAAGGGGAATTTTAAAACCATGTGTGGAGGTGAGTATCGTTGAATGATTTGAATATACACAATGAAACTGAAGAAGATATACTCTCTCGAATGGTTAACAGATACCAAGAATTAAGTGGAGAGACTTTAACTCTTTCAGATGAGAGAAGGTGGATTTTTCAGGCTGTAGCCTATGCATTGTTAATAAGAAATGAAGCAACTAATGAGGGCCTTAAAATGAATCTCCTGAGATATACTAAAGGAGACTATGCCAGAGAAATAGGAGCTTTTACCGACACAGAAATACTTGAACCAAAGCAGGCCAGCGTGCTTCTCAGATTTGAAATAGAAGAAGCTAAAGACTCTCTTATTGCAGTCAATCCAGTGAGAGTAACTCCTGGAAATGATATATATTTTCTGACTTCATACTTTGAATTTAAACCTGGAGAAACCATCAAAGATATAAAAGCTTATTGCACTGTGGCTGGAGAAATAGGTAACGGATATCTTCCTGGACAAATCAGCAAGATAGTAGATCCATTTCCATTTTTTAAATCGGTAGTAAATTTAGAAAGTTCCCAGGGAGGATCTGAGCTGGAATCCGACGACAGCCTAAAGGAAAGGATAAGAGAGGCACCGAGTAAGTTTTCAACAGCTGGTCCTGGAGATGGCTATGTGTACTGGGCAAAGACAGCTAATCAGGAAATTATAGATGTGAATGTAGAAATGACGACTCCAGGAACGGTAAGGATAACTCCTCTCATGACAGGAGGAGAACTGCCAACTGACAGTGTCCTGGATGAAGTGATGACTATTTGCAATGCAGATAAGAGGAGGCCTTTAACAGATAATTTAGTTGTTAATAAGCCTGCTCAAATAAATTACGATATAGATTTTACTTATTACATCTCAAGTAAGAATATCGGGCTGGTAAACGAGATACAGAGTAAAGTCAATGATGCAGTTGAAGAATATGTCTCCTGGCAAAAGGCAGCTTTGAAAAGGGATATAAACCCTACGGAACTCAATTATTTGGTGAGGAGTGCCGGAGCAAAGAGAGTGGAAATAATAAGTCCTAGCTTTACTGTGGTGGATTCTTTTGAAGTAGCTAAGGAAGTCAATGTAAATATCAATTACGGAGGTATAGAGGATGATTAAGATAGATGATATTGCTTTCTTGAGACTCCTTCCTCATTTTTTACAAGAAGAAAAAGAGGTCCAGATAATATCTCAAGTTATCCAGGAGGAAATTGATCTCATTAACCAAAGAGAGGAAAATCTATTCCTTTATGGAGACTTTAAAAATTTAAATGAAGCAGTATTGGATGAATTGGCTTATCAGTGGAAGACAGAGGGTTATGAGCAGACTTTTTCCAAGGACATAAAATCAAAGTTGGTTGAAACATCATATATAGTCAGAAAAACTAAGGGAACCAGGTATGCAGTAGAGAAGACCATAAAAGATATTCATGGAGATTTCCAGCTGATGGAATGGCAGGAATATAACGGGTCTCCTTATCATTTTAAATTAGTTGGAACAGTTTCTCCAACTGGAGAGAAATTGGAAGAGATATATAAAGCAATCAGTATGACAAAAAATGAAAGAAGCTACCTAGAGGGAATAATAGTCAGCAGCCAGTGGGAAGGAAATAGTTACTATGGAACTACTGTACATTCCTCGATATTTGAAAAAGTTTCCTTAGGTGGGCAAGTAGTGTCAGACTTTGATCAATATTTGGGAGGAATAAATGGCTAAGTATACAGGAATAATATTAACCAATAAAGGAAAAGAGCTCCTTGCCAGAGCCATCATAGCACAGGAACTCATAACTTTTACCAAGGTTGAAATAGGGAGTGGAGATATTTTACCAGAAGAGCTACCTGAGGAGCTGACAGGGCTTAAAGGTTCATTTAAGGTTCTAAACATAACAAGTACTACAGTGTTAGAGGACGGGGCATTTAGGATTAGAGTTGCATTTGATAATGCAGGGATAGTTTCTGATACTTATCTGAAAGAGATAGGTGTTTTTGCTCGTGGAGAAGATGGTATAGAGGTGCTCTATTCATATTGCAATACTGATGATCCGGATCTTATACCAGGAGAAGGGAGCGGTGTAATTGAAAGGGTTGAAGACCTCATTACTTATATTTCAAATGCAACTACCATAAATGCAATTATAGACCAAAGCAATGTCTATGCAACTATAAAGGATCTTACTGACGGATTAAATACTAAAGAAAATAAATTTACTAAAAATAGTGGATTCAACAGAGCGAAAAGCGATTCTGTATCTCTGGATGACACGAATACTATTGGTACGTCTAAAGCTATTAAGATTGCTTATGATAAAGGGGTAGAGGCTAAGAATACTGCGGATGGAAAGGAGCCGGCATTTGTAAAGAATAGTGGGTTTAATAAAAATAAGTCTGATAGTTATTCATTGGATGATAGTAATGTTTTGGCAACGTCAAAGGCATTAAAGGATGGTCTTGCAACAACTTTTAAAATTTCTGACTGCTACTATGGTATAGGGGATTATTGGATAACAGAAAGTACAACAAATCCTGCTACAAAATGGGCAGGAACCGTCTGGGAAAAGCTTGAAGGCAGGATGCTGTTTGGTGCTAATGGAACAACTTATTTGGTTGGTGCAGAGGGCGGAGTTACTCAAGTAACACTTTCAGTTGCAAATATGCCTTCTCACAGACACCAAGTTGATTCACATAGTCATACACAACCAACGCATTATCATGAAACGGGTAAAATATCTGGGGAGAGAAGTACGTACTATGTTGCGGACTATGGCTATACTTCTACGAGTGGAACAGGTTCTAGATTTTACCAAGAAAACTCAGTTTCATCAAGATTTCCTCACACATCATCTAGTGGCGGTGACAATAGTGGTTCTGCAAGTCCCTATACTAATTATCAAGGAAGTGGGACAGCTTTTAATGTACTTAACTCTTATAGAGCAGTTAATATTTGGAGGAGGACGGCATAATGAAATATATTTATCTTGATAGAGGTAAAGCAAAAGTAGGGACAGCATTAGTATTTGAGGTTAGAGATTCCTCAAGAGAAAATTATGAGAGTTATTTTGAAGGGAAAGCTGTTGAATTTCAAGGGGAAGATCTCCCACACTTCATAACATATATTCAGGAGAGTGATTCTATAAGAGAAGCTTCTGAAGAGGAGAAGTTAGAAAGAGGGCAGAGGCAGCTTAATTCTAATGAAATTTTATTAAATGGAGAAATTATTTCATATGATCCAGGAACTGAGAAAATCGTAGATGGATTAATAATTGAAAAAACCAGAGAGGACTATATCACAGAAGGGACTATCAACCTTGATTCTGAGAAAGAAAAGGCAAGACAGCAGAGGAATAAGGAATTTGAAGCATTGGATCTCTATGACAAGGCGGTGCTTAGGGGAGATATGGAAGAAGCTCTTGAGATGAAAGCTGAGAGAGATTCATTTAGGAATGCTTGGCTGGATCTTCCAGGAAGCTACAATGATATTTCTGTAGAAATTGAAACTTTGTATCCAGATATGCCTGAAGCTATAAAGTATTTTGTATAGGGGGTGAAAAATATGAAAAGAATCGTAGTAGTTCCTGGACATTCATTTGTTGATCCTGGAGCAGTAAATGGAAGATTGAATTTAAAAGAATATGACTGCGTACTGGAAATGGCCTTAGAGCTTTTTAAAGGCGATAACTGGAAAGATATAGATATTGTTTTGAAAGGAAGAAACACGTATGGAACTCTTCCTGAAGAAATTAACTCGTTGAATGCGGATTATGTAATTGAGTTGCATTTGAATGCTGTAAATGGGAAGGCCCAGGGCACTGAGGTTCTTTACTGCGAATCCTCCAAGACTGGAAAGGAAATGGCTGGGATTATACAGAGCAAGCTTGTAAAATACCTTAAGTATCCTGATAGAGGGATTAAGGCAATAGGCAGTAAAGAAAGAGGCTCTAATATCCTGTGGAAGACAAAAGCTCCCTGTGTAATAGTAGAATCATGCTTTATAGATTCTCTGAAATATAAAGAAGAACTGAAGCTCACTGAAACAGTAACAGCCCTCAAGCATGGAATAAGAGAAATTGTAGATAGGCTTTAACAGCAAAGGAATACTAAGGGAGGAGAAGAATGTTTGGGTTAATTCAAGGTATGTTTGAAAATCCGCTTTATGGTGTATTAACATTACTATGCTGTGCAATTCTTTATCTTTGGAAAGAACAAGGAAGAATAAAAATGGAGTTAGGCAAAGTAGAAAAGGGACTTGACAATAAGAAGTTAGATAAAGAAGATCATGAAAATTATGCTAGGATGCACAAGGACCTCCACACTGAAGGTCATAGACAGACTAATATTGTTTTGAATTTATTAGAAAAATTATCAAATAAATAGGAGGAATAAAATGGAAAAAATAATTGAATTTTTTGGAAAGTACGGTGTGATTACAGTTCCTATTATTATGTTTGTAGTAGGTGTATTGATTCCTAAAGAAAAAGTATTTGTAATTGGAAGCAAGGCTGGTAAAAAGCTTCCTAAAAATATCTCATTGCAGTTGGCAGAATATATGAACTCATTTGAGCAAGGCCTTTTGGATGCTACTTATGAAGGAGATAAAAGTATTGTAAGTAATAATCAAGTGAGTGAAGCAGTCGGAAAAATAAAAATTGATTTGGGTTTAGAGGAGTCATCATTGAAAAAAAAGGAATAAGATTGACCGTTAATCCTTGGGAATCAAAAACTAGATTAGTTGAGTTGAAGATAAGGAAAAAAGGAGTGAGTATGTCTTCAATATTTAAAAATATTTTTAAGTAATAAAAGGAGATCTTTTGGTCTCTTTTTTAATTTGCAATTATTACAAAATAGTATTATCATGTAATGAAGTATATATGTTAATAAGGAGGCTCAATGAAAAAAGCTTTTACTTTAATTGAACTAATGATTGTTATATCAGTCATTGGACTACTAGCAGCTATTGCTATACCAAAATTTAATGAAATTAATCGTGGAGCTAAAGTTGCAAATGTACAAGGGAATTTAGTTACTTTAAGAACTTCAATAGGAATTTATTATGTTAAAACGGGAAGTTATCCTGATATTGAAAATAATGAAAATTTAGAATCTATTCTAAATTTTTATTATAAATTTACTGATTTTTATAATAAATCAGTAATGCCTGTTACACCTCCTTCTGAAGGGACATCTGAAACTAATAATGTTGTGAGCAGTAGAGATAACTTAGGAGGATGGCTGTATTTTTATGAATCAGGAGATATATATGCTAATTTAGAAAATGGAACTTATACAGGGCATGAATCTATTGAGATATGGGAAGAGGAAAAGATTAGTGAAGATACAACTAATGAGGCTGATAATTCAAGTGATAATAGCACTTGGGATGATTTTATAAGCAATTATAACGTTGTTAAGGATGATAGTGTTGTAAACATAGGTCACGGTGGTTATGTTAGCACAGAAGGTATAATGCCGGGGTTATATCTTGGAACTGATTGGCTAGCATGGGATGATACAGGATCATATACTGGAACTTATTATATCTATGTTGATGGGGAACTATTGGAAACATCTGATGGAGAAGATTATTATACTGGAACGGTCAGAAATAATGGTAGCCAAGTTGAGTCAACTCAAGATCTGTATGTTGGTGTAGGTGCTAATGAATTGACTGTTGCTTTTGAATATGAAGATGAAAATGGAGAATTAACCTATTATTATAACACGCTGGATCTTTATTCTAACTAATTATTGTTTGAAATTTTGAATATATATGTTTAAAGTATTTTAAAATCAGGGTTCAAAACTCTGATTTTTTAAATTTAAAAAACATTTGATTTGGATCTTTATCTTTTGGTTGACTTTTTTTACTTATGTATATAGAATACTTATTAAAATAAGTTTATAATTAGAATTAAATTAGTAGAAAGCTAGTAGTAAATAAGTATAATATTTGAAGTTAATTGGGAGGCGATAATCATGGAAAAATATAATTCACCAAATTATATGAATAAAACAGATCTATTATATCGCTTGAAACCAGGGGAAGAACTAGAAGTAAAATGGAATGAATTATTGGAATATCGAAAACAAGAGGCGGTTGAATTACCTTTAATTGATCAAAAGGGCAAAAATATTTTTGTAGTTTTGTCAAAAGAACTGAAAGAAAGAATAGCTTTAATTGATGATTTAGCTAAAAAAAATATTTTTGAAGAATTAGATGAAGAAGTTAAAAGAAATGTAGTTATTGAAGCTCAAACCGATGAAGCCTTTTATTCAAGTGTAATAGAGGGCGCCCATACTACTAAAAAGCGTACAAAACAAATGATTGAAAATGAGGTAAAACCTAAAAATAAAGATGAAAAAATGGTATTTAACAATTATCAGGCATTATTTTATATTCTGGGAAATATTGGAAAAGCCATTTCAGAAGAAGTTCTTTTAAAAATATATAATATAGTAACAAATGAAACTTTAGATAAAGATGAAATTGTTGCTAAATATCGACTGGATCAAAATGAAGTAAGAAATTTAGAGGCAGTGATATATGTGCCTCCAGAAGCTGAAAAAGTTCAAGAAATGATGGATTCCTTGTTTGAATTTATGAGTAAGGATGATGATGAGAGAATTCATCCTATTTTAAAGGCTGTTATTTTTCATTATTATTTTGTATATGTCCACCCTTTTTATGATGGTAATGGCCGAACTGCACGTGCTTTAACTTATATGTATCTTTTACAAAATGGATATGATTTTTTTAAATACTTCTCAATATCTAATATAATTTCCGAAGCAAGAGGCAGCTACTATAAAGCCATAAAAAATTCTGAAGATTATGAAAGTGATGTCACCTATTTTGCTCTTTTTTACACAAAAATGATTTTGGATAGCATAAAAAAAGTTACTGGTGATTTTAAAAAACAATATTTGAAAAAAGTTATCTACAGTGAGATTGAGCATAGAGGTTTATCAATAAATGATCGCCAGGAAAAATTAATAGATAAAGTTATTAAATTTGATAAAAGCTTTATTGATACTGCTTTTTATATTAAATTAAATAAGGTTTCTCAAGAAACAGCTAGAAAGGATTTAAATGATCTGGTAGAAATGGAGATTTTTTCCAAGAAGAAAGTTGGAAGAAAATTTCATTATATAATGAAAAACAACCAATAAATAACTCAAAAATTAATAGAATACTAAAATGCTATTTTTATAACAGCACTAATACACTGCGTACGCCCTAAAGATATATAAGGAAAGGTTGAATAGAGAAGACTCAAGATTTTAAAATCTTGAGTCTTCTCTATTATTACTTATCTCCATAATTTATATTTTTTTAACTTTTCTTTTCTCTTCTAAATAAATCATAAGTAATTCCTCGAAACCTAAGATGACATTTCCGTAAAATGGATTCGGATATTTAACTATTTTATCTTCTGTAGCGATACCTTCGATAACAAACGAAACATCTGAGTTATCTGCTATTGAGTTATTTCTTTTACCAGTAAAACTAATTATTGTATAATTTTTTTTTGATTCTTTGGCATTATTTATTATTTCCATACACTTTTCAGATTCACCAGTATTTGATATCAAAATTATGGTATCATACTTTTGCCCGATACCGTCAAAAAATAACTTAGAGTTGATACAGTCCAAGAAATGAGATTCTATACCCAAAGTAAATAGTCGGTTATGTATATATGTGCCTATAATTCTACTAAAATCTTCTCCATATACGGCTATTTTTTTTTCTAAAAGACAATTTATAAAGAGTTTGATTTCCTTTACATTTCTAACTCTATATTTAGTTTCTATATTTATGTCAAGGTCAGTCTTGTTTTTTACTTTTTTCTTCATTGAATATACCATATCAGTGTATCCTAGGTAGCCAAGTTTTTTGGCTATCCTCACAATAGCACTTGTAGAGGTATAATTAATTTTTGCTAGTTTTGTTATACCCATTTCAATACAATCTTCAGGATTATTTTTTATAAAGCTTATAATTTCATCTTCATCTTCTTTGAAAATTTTTTTCATTTTATCCCCCTTTTAATCTGAAAATTGAAAATTTTTTCAAGATTTCCAAATAATGTTTATTATATAACATAGTACTTAAAAAAAGAACGCTCATTATTTATATTTTAATTTAAAGATAATCCAATGAAAAAAATAATTCTATATAAACAATCAATTTATCTGTTATATGTTTAGCGCATATAATTCAATTAAATAAATATTGAGCGGGGGTGTAAAATGTGGAATGGAAGATTTGATAGTGATGATGTAGATGATTTAAGATTATGGCAGATAATAAAAGAATTTAATGAAAATGAATCACAGAATGGAATAGTTTTTACGGGTTATAATACTGATGACGGAATTATAAGAAACCTTGGTAGAAAAGGAGCTGTTGATGGTTCAAATGCGATTAGAAAAGCTTGTTCTTCTTTGCCGTACATAAAATCTTTTGGAGATATTTTTGATACAGGGAATATTGACAAGTATAAATTAGAAGATGCCCAGAAAGATTTGGCAGGGAGAACTAGTCTTGCAATAACTCTAAATTGTTTACCAATAAATCTAGGGGGTGGACACGATATTGCCTTCGGGACTTTTTCTGGAATTAGAGACGCCTTCCCGGATAAAACTATCGGTATAATTAATTTTGATGCTCATCTAGATATGCGTTGTTATAAAGAACAACCAACATCCGGGACCATGTTTAAGCAGATTCTCGATACAGATGATAATGTAAACTACATGATTATCGGATATCAAGATATGGGAAACACATTAAGATTAAGAAATCTTGCTCAGGAAAAAGGCGTTGTGATTTCTAAGGTTGGAGAACCATTTGATGTAATAAATAATAAATTAAATGATTTTCTTGAAAACTGTGATCTGATTTATACAACCTTTTGTATGGATGCTTTTGATATAACTGAAGCTCCTGGAGTATCCGCTCCATCATCTGTTGGATTAGAAAAAAGGGTAGCAATTCAAATATTTAAAAATATAATTATGAGCGGGAAATTAAAAGCTGTTGATTTTGCAGAAGTAAATCCTACTTTGGATAATGATAACAGAACGGCAAGATTGGTTAGTAACTTTATTTATAAAATATTAGAAAACAGGGGGGCATAGTATGAATTTTAGCATTAATGAATTAGGACTTCTTATGAACTTTAACATGGTTGGGACGTTGGCAATAGGACTTGTTTCACTTTATATTGGATTATATATTAAAAATCACTCTTCATTTTTTAATAAGTTTGGAATCCCAGCGCCAGTAATAGGAGGAATAATATTTGCGGTTGTCCACCTCATCATTAGACAAGTAGGAATAGGAACTATTGAATATGATACTACTTTACAGTCTCCTTTCATGGTAGCATTTTTTACGACTATCGGTATTGGATCTTCAGTAGCTGCACTTAAAAAAGGTGGAAAGTTACTTATAATCTTCTGGGTTTTAAGCGGAATTATGACTTTAATGCAGACTGTTATTGGTGTGTCTGTTGCTAGGGCTACAGGTATAAATCCGTTGTTTGGTGTCCTTGCAGGGTCTGTTAGTATGTCAGGAGGTCACGGATCTGCTGGAGCTTTTGGATCTACAGTTGAAGCAATGGGAGTTATTGGAGCTAGCACAATGGCATTATCATCAGCGACATTTGGATTGCTTGCAGGAGGTCTACTTGGAGCACCATTAGCATTATATCTTATCAGGAAGCATAAATTAGTAGCTCAAAATGTAGTAGGAAAAGACGATATAAATTTAAAAGATGAATTCCAGAAAAGAGATATCACAGCTGATGAACTATTAAAACATATAGCAGTATTAGCAATAATAATGATGGTAGGGACTAGCATGAGTTCATTTTTAGCTAAATCACTTAATTTTGCTCTCCCGGGATATGTAGGAGCAATGTTTATTGCAATAATATTTAATAACTTAAATATTAAGTTTAATTGGATAGATATGAACAGAAATCTTATAGATATAATAGGTGTTACTTCACTTAATATATTTCTGTCAATGGCTTTAATAAGTTTAAGACTATGGGAATTAGCATCACTGGCCATTCCTATGATAGTTATACTAATGTGTCAAGTTGTATTCATGGCATTATTTACTACTTTCGTTGTGTTTAGAGCAATGGGAAAAGATTATGATGCTGCTGTTATGGTATCAGGAATGTGTGGTTCAGGACTCGGAGCAACAACCAATGCTATGTTGAATATGGGCGAGGTATCAGAAAGACATGGATACACAGCAAATCCGTATCTTATAGTTACTCTTACAGGAGCATTCTTAATAGATATATTTCAAATGCCTGTAATAATTACAGCTATAAATATGTTTAAGTAGGTGTTGAATGATAATAAAAAATATAAGAGATGTAAAAGAAAAAAAATGGAGTGGCGGAATTACTAGAGAGCTATATAAAGATAAAGAAGATTTTAATATAAGAATATCTTGTGCAGAGATTAACCCTGGTATAAGTAACTTTTCAGATTTTACTGGTTATAACAGAATTCTTAAAATATTGGAAAACCAAGTAATTCTAGAAAGAGGAGAGCAAGTGGTTTATCTTGATAAGAAAAATAGTTTTGCTTTTGATGGGTCTGAAAGAATACTTTCAAAGAGCAAACACCCTGTTTTAGATTTTAATGTAATTTATAAAAAGGATTTAATTTCTGTTACATTAAAAGAAGTCACTGGAAAAACTAGAATCTCTACTGGGAATAATTTATTATTGTTATCTAAAGAGGATAATACTATTCTAGAAACAAAAGATAGCGCAAGAAATTTAAAAAAATATGACTTCACTACAATTAAAGGTGAAAGCATAATTTCAATTTCTGGTGATTGTTTGGTAGTTCTCTGGAGCTAAAAGTATGATTTTAAAACTTATGAAATATTTATATCAAATTAATGGAAAATAAGCCTATGAAAGGCTTATTTTTTTATTAGAATACAAGTGTGTAAAAAAAATTAAAATTTACACAGAAAGATATAATTTGGGTAATGTTTACTTGTGTAATTCATTCTGTACTAACTTAAGAAAACTGTCCAATATCCAATATATTGTAGCATGTCCATTTTTTAATTGAAGGGTTTTCCCATTTTCTTTTGAATATTTTTATAACAGAAACTGTTTTATTAATTTGAATTGTTAAAGGCGACAGCAAAAAAAAAAAGGTCACAGAAGTATATATAGGAAAATTAAGGGGGTAGAGGAAATCAAAAAAAAAAGTGTAAATGGTTAATATTAAATTTTAAAAGGGGGGGTGATAACATGTTAGAAACAATTGTGATAATCCTAATAATATTATGGCTTTTAGGTATAGTTAGTTCGTATACTATGGGTGGTCTTATACATATTCTTCTAATAATTGCGATAATTGTAATATTGGTACGGGTAATAACTGGAAGAAGGTTATAATAATCAAGGAGGACTTTTTATGAAAAAAAATTTATTTGTAGCTTTGGAAGAAGCTGCTAAAGAAAAGGCTTCAGACATGAAGGATAGTGTTGCGGAAAAGGCTTCAGACATGAAAGATAGTGTTGCGGAAAAGGCTTCAGACATGAAGGATAGTGTTGCGGAAAAGGCTTCAGACATGAAAAAAAATGTTAAAGAATAGGCTTCAGAGGTTGATATGAATGAAGTTGTTGAAGCTACTGTAATTGGGGAATTTTCAACAACTTATATTGTTAAAGATTGAGAAAATTTTATGCCTTATCATATGGAGGTAATTGTATATAAAACTAAAAATTTTGTGGCTAGCCCAGTGCCCTTGGGGGCGCCATTTGTAAATCTCAACCTTTTCAAAAAAGATTTAATAGAAAAGACTCAAGATTTTTAAAATCTTGAGTCTTTTTAAAATTTAATTGTTACATTACCAGGTAATGTAACACCTTTTGTGTATTCTCCAAATCTTAATTACTGAATAAACCAACAGGCTCTCTCTAAAATAAATATTCTGAGAGTCTGTCTTCATATTTAATTGCCAATTGTCCAAGAATCTGATCCCAACCTCTTTTAAAACTCCTATCCCATTTTTTATCCAGATCAATTACTACAAGATATAACTGCTTCAAGAGAGACATATCTGTAGGAAATACCCCCTTGGATTTAGTAACTTTTCTGAATTGCCTGTGGACGTTTTCTATCACATTCGTTGTGTACATGACCTTTTTAATTTCTTCTGTATATTCATAGAATGCACTCAATTGAGTCCAATTCACCTCCCAACTTCTCAAGGCATATGGATATTTAACTTTCCAGGAATTCTTGATAGTATTAAGGGCAGTTAGTCCTGCTTCTTCACTTGGGGCGGTATAAATAGATTTTAAGTCATGCGCAAAAGATTTTCTGTCTTTGTAGCTTACATATTTTAGCGTATTCCTTATTTGGTGAACTATGCACCTCTGGATCTGAGCCTGTGAAAATACACTCAGAATAGCATTATCAAATCCATTCAGACCATCAACAGAAGCTATGAGAATATCTTTAACCCCTCTGTTTTTAAGATCAGTCATTACTGATAACCAGAATTTGGAGGTCTCATTCTCACCTATATATATTCCTAAAATTTCTTTTTTTCCCTCTAAAGTAACTCCTAAGACAACGTAGGCAGCCTTTTTAAGGATTCTATTCTCCTCTTTGACTGAATAGTGGACTGCATCAAGGAAAATGAATGGATATACAGGATCAAGAGGTCTACTCTGCCATTCCTGAATAAGAGGAATTAATTTATCAGTTATTCTACTAACACTTTCTGCAGACACTTCAAATCCATAGATATCCTGAACATGAGAGCTGATATCCCTAATACTCATTCCCTTTCCATAAAGCGATAGAATATTATCTTCCAATTTAGAGATATCTCTTTGATGTTTTTCAACAATCTTAGGTTGATATGCACCTTCTCTGTCTCTGGGAACGAGGAGATCAATGTTTCCAGCGCTTAATTTAACAGTTTTCTTGTACTTACCATTTCTAGAGTTAGTAGTAGATTTATTGGCTAAATCATACTTGGAATATCCAAGCTCTTCTTCAATTTCAGCTTCTAAAGCTTCCTGGATAGTATCTTTAAAAATATCCTTTAAAGCTTCTTCGATATCCTTAATAGATTTAAAGTTTCCTTCTCTAACAAAATCTCTGACAAGTTCCTTCGGTAATCTAGCCATAAAAAAATCCCTCCCTTAATTACATAGATACTACAGTATCATTCAGTAATCAAGAGAAGGACTCAAAAACACAAAAATATTTACACCACCCATTACCAATAAAATGTGGCAAGACCCGTTAATTAAAAGTGAGTTCCATTCTCGTAATAAGAATTTTTCTCTAATTCAAAGAAGATTATATCTAAAAATATTCTATCATTTCTAAAATATTTAGTTATAATTTTTGCCACTTCATCTTTAACCTCTTGACTTCTACTAAACCAGAAAACTTCTACTATTGTTGGAGAGACAACTTCCTTTCCATCAGCTATAAATGCAGTATCTAAAAGCTCAATAGTTAGAGTCTCTCTAGGGCACTTAATTGTCTCCACAAGCTCATTTGTCAAAGCAGTACTCTTTTTAAGAACCTCCTCTTTTGGAATTCCTTTAAATTTTAACATCGGCATATAATTCACTTCCTTAAATAACATATTAATATTATTATAATATAAACTTCTATCGATTTTCTAGTATTTTTACTAGTTTATGAAATTTTAGCGACTATGGTAGAGGGTTCCACTTCTGAGCCCTCTACTCCTCCAGAGAAAATAAAGAATACCAGATAAGATATATCCTAAAGAAGCAATGAAAAATGAATTTCTTTCAAAATTAAAGTATGAAAAACTACCAATTATTCCACCAATAAAAAATCCAAGAAAAAGAAAAAGAAAAAATTTTATTTTCCACACTTCAGTATGCTTTTTTCTCAAATAATTCCCGATGTAAACCCCCATATCTGTCAAGCTTCCTGTAATATGAGTCATCCTCACAGTCATTCCTTTATATGTGATAAAAAGACCATTTTGGATCCCGCATAAGAATGATAGGATCTGTAAAAAAATGCTTTCTACATTTATAAAATAAAAACTAAAAAATAAAACTATTCCAATGAAAAGTAGCATAACTCCGTAACGCTTACCAGGATTGAACTCCTTCTCTCCAAGAACGTATCCTGAGGTCACACATCCCAGAAGAAAGGATATAATAGTAGAAAAAACTTTCCAAAATACGTGGAACTCTCCATGCACAAAGGCGATAGACGAGTTAGTAGTGCTTCCGGTAAAATGGCTTACTGGCATAGAATATAAAAGTATTCCCAAAGCATTTATAAATCCGCTGAGGGATGCTAAAAAGGTTGATAAAAATAAAAGTCCTACTTCTTGTTTTTTCAAAACTCTCATCTCCAAAAAAATAATTATGAGAATATTATATCACCTTTTGAATTTTATAGTAATGTGCAATTGATTATACAATTCAAGAAATAAAAAAAATTAAATTATGTAAATTATTAGTAGATTTACTATTTTTTATAGTAGAATATAAGTAATTCAATAAAAAGTCTATATATAAAGGAGTGATATACTTTGGTTAATCTACCGATACATGATCCTGTGTTGATATTTGCTATTGTTATGTCCAGTGTGTTAGTAGCACCGCTGTTTGCGGAAAAATTAAAACTTCCAGGGATAGTAGGTCTTATTGCAGCAGGTCTAATAGTGGGGCCGCATACCTTTGGAATATTGGAAAATGATCAAACTATAGAGTTACTAGGTACAATAGGACTCTTGTATATCATGTTTGAAGCTGGTCTTGAGATAAATCTCGGAGAGGTAAAGAAAAATAAACATCACAGTATATTGTTTGGACTTCTGACGTTTTCAGTTCCTTTAGTCATGGGTATTTTTAGCGGAGTCTATATATTAAAAATGAATTTAATGGCATCAATTCTTATGGCTAGTTTATTCTCATCTCATACCCTGATAAGTTTTCCCATAGTCAGTAAACTGGGATTATCTAAAAAAAGTTCTGTATCCACAACTATAGGGGCTACTATTATAACTGATACTTTGGCATTTTTAGTAATGATAGTTATTATAGCTTCCAACCAGGGAAACCTGGGAGGGTACTTTTGGGTAAAATTATTTACTTTGAGCACCCTCTATGTTGTATTGACAGGATTATATCTTCCAAGAATGACAAGGTGGTTTTTTAGAAACTACTCTTCAGAATCTGGAGTGGAGGAATATGTTTTTGTGATAACTGTGCTGTTTATATTGGCACACCTGTCACACGTGATAGGTCTAGAACCAGTTATAGGGGCCTTTTTGGCCGGACTTGTTTTAAACACTCTTATACCTGAAAAGAGTACTCTGATGAATAGGGTACAGTTCGTAGGAAGTTCTATGTTTATACCATTTTTCCTGATATCTGTGGGAATGATAATAGACGTGAGCCATTTTTTTACAGGGACCGGGGCACTAAAAATATCTCTGACAATGATTATAGTGGCTATATTATCTAAGTATCTGGCAGCAGTTGGATTTGGAAATTCTGTGAAGCTGAAAAAATCAGAAACAAACTTAATGTTTGCAATGAGTGTAAATCAGGCTGCGGCTACACTGGCAGTAGTAATGATAGGTTACAGAGTGGGGATATTCAACGAAGATCTTTTAACTGGATCTATAATGATGATAGCCTCTACTTGTTTTTTGGGGACTATTTTTACAGAAAAATATGCAAAAGAAGTGGTATTGGAGGAACAGACCAATTATGAAGTTTCAGATACTGTAAAAACTGACAGAATACTTATACCTATTAACGGTGCAAATGATTTGAAAAACTTAATAGAATTTGCTTTTTTACTAAAGAAAAAGGGAAGTCATGAGCCTTTATACCCGCTTACGGTGTCTATAGATGGCCAAGATGTGGAGAGGCAGGTCCTAGACGGGGAGGGAGTGCTCGCTAAGGTAGTCACCCATGCAAACTCATTGCAAAAGAGTGTCATGCCCCTTAACAGGATAGATATTAATGTTTCTAATGCCATAGCAAAAGTTATTAAAGAATATAGAATTTCTAAGGTTATTATAAACTGGAACAAAATAAAGAAAAGCCAAAATAGAGTGTTTAGTCAGGTAATAGATCAATCGGTGAAAAAAAGCAATGAGACTATGTATATCTCGAGGGTAATACACCCTGTAGGGATAACAGAAAATATATTTCTATTGGTTCCACCGTTAATCAACAGGCAGGGGGGCTTTGTAGATGAATTTTATTCCGTAATAAAGATGGCATTAGCAATAAACTCAAAATTGGTCATAATATCAGATGAACCGACAAAGGATGAATTGCTAAAGATAATAGCTAAAAATACCTCTAATATTAACTACGAATTTAAGACTTTAAATAGCTGGAAGGATATTGAGGAAAGCCTGATAGGTGTTATAAATGATAATGACATGATTGTTCAGATGATGGCAAAGCAAGGTCAGTTAGCATGGCGTCTGACTTTTGACAGGCTCCCAAATAAACTTGGAGAGAGATTTGCAAACAATAATATTGTAGCCATTTATCCTTCTTCTAATTCAAACATCGAAGAGGAATTTTCCTATGAGAACACCAAGGGAGACGTATCTATTATAGGAAGACTACCTGAAAATAACTTTATGTTTGATTTTCCTGACAATAACCCTGAAAAATTATTAAAAATAATTTCGGAAAATTTTTTAAATGAAAGAGAAAGTAATGAAGTATATGAAGATTTGAGAGATGTACTCAGAAAATATCCGGTAGAATTGACACAGGAAACGCTTCTCATCCATACCTATACAAAATCTATCGACGATTATCAAGTATATATTGCAACAAATAAAAATAAGTTTATAGTGGAAAATGTAAAATCAAGTCCGAAGGTTATCATAGTACTTTTATCACCAAAGTCAGACCAAATGAATAGACATTTAAAAGTACTTTCTGAAATTGCAAAGATAGTTACCGATAAAAAAATGCTTTCAGATATACTGAGTTCTCGTAATTATTCAGAATTTTTAGAAAAAATAAATTAAAGATAAAAAAACAGAATATCATATGAAAATTGTTTTAAAACACAAGGTTTTATTATCTTGTGTTTTTTTTTATTTGGTGTATAATTGATAAATCTTGATGAGCAATTAATTTATATTTTTCTTTTAAGAGGAGTGGGTTTTGAATGGAATTTAGGTAAAATTAAAAGGGATTAAGGATCGAGGATTTGAAATGTAATAGATTTAATGGTTAACTGAGTTTAGTTTTCAGAAATGTTATAAGTGTAGTTAGTTACTTTTTAGGAGGACAAAAATGCTAAATTTAATATTTTTATTAGTTGGTTTTATTCCTTTGATATACGGTGCAAATTTTCTTGTTGACGGTTCGTCGTCTTTAGCTAAAAGATTCAATATACCCAATATTGTCATAGGTCTTACAGTTGTGGCATTTGGTACATCGGCCCCGGAACTGGTAGTAAATATATTTAGTTCTGTGCAAAAGACCACTGATATAACAATGGGAAATATTATAGGAAGCAACATATTTAATATCGCAGTAATACTTGGGGTAACCTCGGTTATGAAAAATCTTAATGTGAAGACAAATACAACATGGAAAGAGATTCCTATGGCCTTGTTAGCGGCTAGTTTGGTAATAATAATGATAAACGATGTAACAATAGATAGAAACAAACTTTCAGAACTTTCTAGAATAGACGGGATGGTGCTAATATCATTTTTTATAATCTTCTTATCTTACACACTTTCAATGATTAAATCAGGGAGTTTTGATGAGGAGATAACGATAAAAGAATACACTCTTTCAAAATCTGTACTCCTCACAGCATTAGGATTAATTATGCTAGTTGTAGGAGGGAAAATCATCGTTATGTTTGCAGTGAAATTTGCAAAATCTATGGGTATATCTGAAAGGGTAATAGGCCTGACTATAGTATCAATAGGGACTTCTCTGCCGGAACTTGCGACGTCTGTATCTGCAGCCCTTAAAAATAATGTGGACATCGCGATCGGTAATGTTGTAGGTTCAAATATTTTTAATATACTATTTGTCTTGGGAATATCTTCAATCATCTATCCGATACCTCTTCTTGGGGGAGTTAATTTTGATATAGCCATAAATATATTTTTAAATTTATTACTTTTCTTATTTGTATTTTCGGGGAAGGGCAGAAAAATCGAAAGATGGGAAGGCATTTCTTTTATAGCTATTTATGTATTTTATTTGATATACCTCATGTAGTTTGTTCTTTGTATAAAAAACGGCTGTAGATATTTTAAAGAGAGTGAGTCATATGAATAGGTTATAGCCAACTCCCTGATAGATTGTATGGGTAAAAAAAAGAGGGCTTGGAAACCAAGCCCTCTTACAGTGAAACATCACTTTGTTTATTTAATACTTACTAGAGAAACCTAAACCTTTAAATACCTAACCGTTGATCTAAATGACTCTGAAACAGTTAATGGTGCTTCAAATCATAAATCTAAATGCCTACGTGAAACTTCTTAAATTAAAACTGACACGGTATTTATGATGCCATCTTACTAAAAATTTGCTTAGACATCACTATATGAAACAGAATAACTTAAAACTTGAATCAAAATATTAATGAACATTACCTACTTAAAACTTTAATCTTCTAAACCAGTCATTTAATCAACCTAACGACGCCCCACTGCGAATGTATGTTACTTTATAGATATTAATTTCAACTTAATTTAAAATTAATATAAGTTAATATTTGTAATTTATAGGATGAAGAACCATGTTTAAAATTAATATTAAGATAATGTCATAGAGTTAATTTCTGAAATAGAATATCAAGGATTTAGGAGAGGATATATGAAAATAAAGGCACTGCATCATGTCTGCATTCAGACCGACTGTTATGAAAACTCCAAGAAATTTTATGTTGAGATTTTAGGATTTGAAATTATAAAAGAAACACCTAGATTCCATGATAGAGATTATAATACCTGGCTGAAACTAGGTGATTTTATGATAGAACTTCAGACATCTAAGTCAGGAACTATATTTTCAAAATGGAGTTCTATGAATTTAGGACCGGTACATCTATCTTTTTTAGTAGATAATGTCGAAGAGGCCTATGAAAATATAAAGTCAGTAGGATATAGAAAATTTAAGATCAAAAACGGTAAAGAAATTTATAAGGTGGAAAATGGATCTCTTTTTAAAATTAAAGCCCCTGAAGGTACTGAAGTAGAGATAAGAGATAAAGCTGATATCTAAAAGGATGAACCCCCCTATAGTATTCCTCTATAGGGGGGGTGTTACTTACATAGCTTTTTTGGGATATGTTATAATATTTTTTACAGTTTAATTTTAAAAAATAAAAAAGTTAGTTGATCTTTGTACTGAGGGCCTTTACGAAAGAAAGTATATCATCTTCTTTTGCAAATCTCACTGAATGCTTGTGGCCATTGCAATAAATAATAGCCTTATTAAATTTGAATACTCCTACGAGCTTTTCAATAGCAACTGAATCAATCTTATCATATCTTATGAAAATGAGTTCATGCCCAGTTGTGTTGGCAATGTCTATTTTTTTGTCCAAAAATATAAGTCTTTTATTTGTCATAATTGCAAAATCAGGATCAAGTTCAAAAATATTTTCTATTGTTTCACCCTCAAGAATAAACTGATCGATCTTTTCTGCCCATTTTACCTTAAGTGTTCCGATATCTTTTGAATCAAACGGTCCCACCATAATCAACTACCTCCATTCAAAAATAAAAAATTATTTCAATTGAGATAAAAATTGTAGAACCTCTGCTACATGTCCAGCCACCTTGACTTTTCTCCATTCTTTCAAAATAACCCCATTTTTATTGATAAAAAATGTGCTTCTCTCTATACCCAAGTATTCTCAGCATGCCATTTTTTTCAATTTCCAAACCCCATATTCTTCACATATTTTTCCATCAGCGTCACTTAAAAGCAGAAATGGAAGATCAAATTTATTTATGAAATTAGAATGTTTTTGAATTGTGTCTTTACTTATCCCTAAAACAATCGTGTTTGAATTTTTAAAGTCATTGTGTTTTTCTCTGAAGTCACATGCCTCTTGTGTGCAGCCCGGTGTATTGTCCCGTGGATAAAAATATAGAATAACATTTTTCCCTCTGAAATCAGAAAGCGATATATTCTCACCGTTACTTCCGGGGAGGGTAAAATCCTTTGAATTTTTCATAAATAGACCTCCTAGAATGAATATAGATGCTACTAAAATATAATTACAAAAAAAATAAGAGATACCTTTATAATTTTTTTAAAGATTTTTTTTAGAATCTTTCAAAACTTTCAAAAAAAATTCCCAAGCTTTTCTTGTGGATGAGATTGAGAGCTTTTCTTTCGGAGTGTGGGCACCTTTTATGTCAGGTCCGAAGGAGATCATATCTACATCTGGAAATTTTTTTCCTAATAATCCGCATTCAAGTCCTGCATGTATGGCTTTTATTTTGGGATTTTCCCCAAACAGGCTATTGTATACAGATATCATATGTTTTCTAAGCTCTGAATCTTCTTTATAATTCCAGGCAGGGTATCTAGATCCAGCTTCAAAAGAACCTCTAGAGAGACTAGCAAGTGCCATGAGCCTTTCTGCAATGACATCTAACCTTTGATCTAAAGAACTTCTGATAGCAGATTCCATTATTATATTCTTATCTTCCAATCTTATCTTACCCAAATTTAAGGAAGATTCCACAAGATTTTCAATATTTATGCTCATAGTATCTACTCCATTTGGATGTAAGAGGATAACGTCTAACAATTTTTTAGTAGAGTCTTTATCCAGAGAGCTTTTATAAGAACCAGAATCTATTTTTTTAACACTGATTGTTAAATTAGGATCAGATAGAGTGAGCATGTTTTTCAATTCAGTATTTATATTTTCCATAATTTTTTGAATTGAATTTTTATAAGAATTTTTTATATAAACAACAGCATCTGATTCTCTAGGAATTACATTCGTTTTTGATCCCCCAGTGACATCAACTAAAAACATATCAGTTTTATATGATAATTTTTTTAAAACCATACCCATTATTTTTATAGCATTTCCCCTCTGGAGGATTATATCAGCTCCTGAGTGCCCTCCTTGTAAACCGGTTATTCTTATCTTGAAAAAATTCTCTCCTCTAGTTGGGATAAGCTGAAAAGGGATAGATATGGTGAATCTAAGCCCTCCGGCACAGCTGACATAAAGTGCTCCTTTTTCTTCTGTGTCTATATTTATGAGATATTTTCCTCTTAAAGAATTTTCTGACAGAGATTTTGCCCCAGTCATTCCTGACTCTTCATCAGAGGTGATAAGAATTTCTAAAGACGGGTGTGGAATATCTTCTGAGTCTAGAATTGCCAGAAAAAAAGCAAGAGCAATACCGTTGTCGGCACCGAGGGTTGTTCCATCAGCAGATATCCAATCATCTTCTACCACTAACCTTATTCCTTTGGATTCAAAATCAAAGTCTGTATCCTGGTTTTTTTCCCAAACCATGTCCATATGTCCTTGAAGAATTATACCGGGAACACTTTCGTAGCCTAGAGTAGCTTCCTTTTTTATTATGACATTGAGTGCATTGTCCTGAATGACTTCAAGCCCCCTATACCTCGCAAAGTTTACAAGATAATCACTGATTTTTTTTCATTTTTAGAACCTCTAGGGATGGAGCTAATCTCCTCAAAATAATAAAAAACTTTTTTAGGGTTAATATCCTTTAAAACAGCCAATTTAATTTCCTCCTGTAAAATTTATAAGATATTTTATCATCAAGTTAAAAATAGATATAACAAATTTTTAGGTTATAATAAAATTTATTGTATGAAAAAAGTATATTTGGTATATTGTAATTATAGTTTATATAACTTCTGCTGACTACTTTTAGCAAAAGGTAAAATTATGCGTGATGGGATTGAGCCAAGCTTGATCTCGAGGGAGGAATTTCATCAATGAATTACGAAGACAGGGCTCTGTTAAGCTATTTGGGGAAAGAGAAAGGGTTTGAGTGGTATAAAAAATCCTTTGCCAAACATGATGCAAAAAATGGAAAATTTTCGTGGAGTTGGTCATTTTGGGCATTTATAGGTGGAGGATGGTATTTTATCTATAGAAAAATGTTTGTAGAGGGTGTATGCCTACTAGCGTTAGGAGTATTTCTAACATTCACCTATCCGGCTATGATGCTTTCATTAAAAATAT